>NZ_JBFTOU010000003.1:0-380080 GCF_056398125.1 Pseudomonas sp. 05L36
AGATTCGCAGTCACCCGCGACACCCTTGCCTCTGGCTAACACTTCCCCTTGCCGGGTGTGTAGAGGACTTTCACCTCCAAGTCACCAGCGTGGCCACCACAGCCAAACTGGTTGCGCTTATGCGCAACGCGCCATGCCTGGCGCACAATACAAAACGCCCGATGCGGTGCATCGGGCGTTTTGAGGCTGAAACAGGTGTAAACCTATTTCAGGACTAGACACCGTGCTCATCCAGGAAACCAACCACACATTGATTACTTCATACATTCAGGTACGTTCACACCTTTGCTTTAATCGCATACAGCCCCCCGATAATCACCAACGCTGCGCCGACAACCACCCAGGTATCAGGGCGCTCGGCAAAAACGATTACACCAACCAAAGTGGCGAACACCAGAAGCGCATAGTTGAAAGGCTGCAGGGTAGAAGCGGTCGCGTACTTCAGTGCTTGAATGAGGAGAATCTGAGCGACTACTCCCGTCAATGACAGGATCCCCATCAAGAAGCCCTGGACCGGAGTCGGAGAAACCCAGGCTGGCAGCCCCACAAATGTAATTGTCAGGGCACCCACACTTGCCATAAAAAGCATGTTCGTCGCAAAGGAATCGTGCTGGCTAATCCGGCGCGTCAGTACATTGAAGAATGCGAACCCTAAAGCAGACAGCAAGGGAATCACGGCCGCGAGTTCAAAGACGCCCGCGCCTGGTCGCAGGATGATCAGTGTGCCGGTGAACCCTATGGCAGCAGCGATCCAACGTCGTAGCCCGACAAACTCTCCTAGCAGGCCCCCCGCCAATGCCAAAGTCATCAGAGGGAATACCGCATAGAGAGCGTGCATTTCAGCCAAACCTAAATATCGTAACCCGACTGCAAACAGTACTATTTCACCAACGGCTAACAGGGCTCGAATGATTTGGAGCCAAGGGTGTTTACTGCATAAAGACTCCTTGACCCTACCTTGGTAGGCGGCATATCCGAAGGCAAAAACGACAAACACCCAATAACGCACCATGACCAGTTGGGCAACCGGGAAGTCTTTGACAAGCACCTTGGTTATTCCGTCCTGGCTCGCAAAGATAAGCATTGAAAGCAGGCATAGGAAAATCCCGAGTTGAGGCCTTGCGACCCCAGGACTAGCGGCAACGGTGGGCGTCGTTAAGTACGCCGTGTTTTTTGTTTGACCGCTCTTCAATCGCACCTCGGTCATGCCCCTCCTCCTTAAAATTTCAGCAACTCCGGTTTGGAGCGTTACAGCAGCCCGCAGTCGCGGTTAAAGACCACCAGTCACTGAGGATTGATCGCGCGTTCTTTACTTCACCAACCGCGTTTCTCTCGAAGGCCGGTAACCAAAATACGAGCTGTAGCATTTGCTGAAATGGCTCGGTGAAACAAAGCCGCATGCGACCAGCACATCAACCTGAGACAGCTCTGTGTGCTGAAGCAAGCGCCGTGCTTCGGTAATGCGCAATTCCAGGTAATACCGTTGCGGCGTGGTACCCAGTTGCTCTTTGAACAAGCGCTCTATTTGTCGACGGGAACGTCCGGCATATACCGCCAGTTGGTCCATTTGCAACGGCTCTTCCAGGTTGGCGTCCATCAGTTTGACCACCTCTTTGAGGGGGGCGCTCAACGAGATGTTCTGTGTCGGTTTGATACGCCGATACCGCGACTCTTCGAAAGACAGAATGTCTTCGATGCCCTCGACAAGCGCCTTGCCATGCAGCCCTTTGATCCATTCGAGAGCCATATGATAAGCACCCGCCGGACTCGAAGCCGTGAGCCGGTCTCGATCCATGACAAATGCTTCACTGGTGACATGCGTGACTTTGGAAATTTCTGCGAGCGCAGGTCGGTGCTCGGGATGAATCGCACAACGATACCCTTCAAGCAAACCTGACACGCCCAAAAACCACGCCCCATTCCACAGCCCGGCCAGGGTGATACCCAGTTCCGATGCCGTTTTGAGAATGCTGATCAGCTCGTGATTGACTTTGAGTTCGGTGCGATAGCCGCCGCAGATGACCAGCAAATTAAGGTCTTTGAGTGCTGCGACGTCCAAACGCGCATCCGGTCGAATGACCAGGCCAAGGTCGCTGGTGACCTCTCCGTCCTGCACCCCGAAGGTTCGTGAAGAGAACAACGTAGGCCGCAAAAGGTTGGCAGTGACAATCGTATCGAGCGCTTGCGTAAATGCAGGCAACGAGAAGTGTTCGAGCAGTAAAAATCCTGCCCGGGCATGAGCCGTCGGCTCGCTCCGAGTCTCTTCCAGATAGCGCAGGTTTTTACCTTTCATACACCCGCTGAAATCTCGTCGTTCGATCACTTTACGCCTCGCTTTTTTTACACTGACAAATGCAGCCTTTGTGCAAACCAAGGTTGAATCTGCGTCTGCGAAGAATCAACCGCTGACGCCGTGACCAAACTGTTTTATGCGAGCTGGAACCCGTGAGCCAGAGGGTCTTTATCATCGACGAAAATGGTGTTGTGACCTATCACCTCAGCCCAGCCGCTGACACTTGGCTTCATTGCGTCGAAGGTTCCGACTTTTACCGACGCCTCAACCTTTCCTTCGTAGATCGTACCAATCAGACTTTCAAGTCGGTAAATGTCGCCGACATTCAGCCGCCCCTTTGCGAAGAGCTGAGCCATCCGGGCCGAGGTACCGGTACCACCGGGAGAACGATCAATAGCTTTATCACCGTAGAATACTGCACAGCGGCCATGCACGGTTCTACTGTGTGGTTTGTCACACCAGATAATGTGGTGAACACCACTGATTCTGCTGTTCTCAGGATGCACAGGGTCACAAATAACCGAGAGCGCTGCACGCAGCTTCTGGCTCAACCTCACGATGTCAGCCGTCGTCTGCCCTTCGAATCCAGTCCAGCACTCCTGTGGTTCGACCACCGCATAGAAATTCCCGCCGTAGGCGATGTCCACCGTAAACGTACCAATACCCGGTACTTCCACCACCACATCGGCGCTGTGCAGGTAGCTGGCTACGTTGAACAAGCGAATCGACTCAACAAATTCGCCGCCCATGGTGTATTCGACATCGACCCGTCCCGCCGGTGTTTCAATCGCCAGTTTTCCCGGCTCACGAGGTGTCACCAAGCCCTCTTCAATGACCACGGTCGATAATCCGATGGTGCCCGCTCCACACATCGGCAGGCAGCCGCTGACTTCGATAAACAACGCACCGAAGTCGCAGTCGTCACGTACCGATGGATAGATGATGACGCCGGACATGATGTCGTGCCCCCGGGGCTCGAACATCAACGCGGTGCGTACCCAGTCGTGGTCACGCACGAAAATATCGCGCCGCTGCGCCATTGAAACCGACGGCATCAGCGGCGCTCCGCCCGCTACGACCCGAACCGGATTTCCGCAGGCATGTGAGTCAATGCAAAAAAAACTACGTCTCATGCTGAAGCCCTTTCAAAGAAGTTTGTTGGGGGAATGACGCTGCAACGCACCGCGTGACAGTCGATCCAACAGCAGAGCAATAGCGACAATGGCCAGTCCCGCTCGAAGGCCCAAGCCCATCTCCATTCTGGAGAGGCCTCGGGTTACTTCAGCCCCCAGACCGCCCGCCCCCACCAGACCAGCCAGCACCACCATCGCCAAGGACATGAGGATGCATTGGTTCAGGCCTACCAGCAGCGTGGGTGCGGCTGTCGGCAGTTCAATTTTGAACAGAATGTCTTTAGGTGAAGCACCGGACGCCTGGCCCAACTCAAGGAGATCCTTGGGCAGCTGCTTGAAGGCCAGGGTCGTCAATCTGAGCATCGGCGGGATGCCGTAGACAATCGTTGCGATGATCGCGGGCACCCGTCCCAAGCTGAACAGCATCACTGCGGGGATCAGGTAAACCCAGGGCGGCACGGTTTGCATGATGTTCAGAATCGGCAGCAACGCTTCATCTACACGCTTCACCCGGGCGGCCAGAACCCCCAACGGGAAAGCGATGGCAACGGAGATCAGGACCGACACACTAACGAGCGCGATCGTCTGGATGGACGCGACCCAAAGGCCAGCGAACAAACAGAAAGCCAACATCAGCGCAGCGAAAACAGCGACTCGCTTATTGGCAAAAAAGAAGGCCGCGACAACGACAATTCCGATGAATAAATACGGATGGGGAGCAAGCAGCGTTCCCTCCACTGCGCCGAGTACCCCCTCAACGACCTGACTGATCCCTTTGAACAAGCCATGTAAATTCGTGTTCAGCCAATCAACGGCAGGAGCCAGGTAATCGCCTGGAGAAAATTGAATGTGCGTTGTCATTGGGAAGCCCTCACCCGCGCCTGTGCAGCACTCTGCGCCAGACGATCCAGGATCATGGTCAGGATAACGATAGCGATGGCCGCATTGATCGACTTGGCGATATCCAACGTACGGATGGAACCGTAAATCGCCTCGCCCAAACCGCCCGAACCCACAATGCCGGCGATGACGACCATACCGAACGCCATCATCAGGCTTTGGTTGACACCGGCCATGATGCTGGGCATGGCGAATGGTAAGCGGATCTTGAAAAACATCTGCATTCCAGTCACGCCGCTGGCATCTCCCAACTCGATGAACTCCTTGGGTGTCATGCGAATACCCAGGGAAGTCAGTCGTAGCGCAGGGGGAAGCGCAACGATAAAAGTCGCCAACAGCGCCGTGGCAGGGCCGTAGCCGAGCAGTGCAATGGCCGGTAGCAGGTAGATGTAGGGCGGCATCGTTTGGATCAAATCCAGACAAGGATCAACCACACGATCAAAGGCCGGCGCCAGACCGGCAATGACCCCCAGCGGAATGGCGACAACCAGTGCCAGGACAGTCGCTGTGAGCACCAGGGCAAGCGTGCTGACTGTCTCTGGCCACAAGCCGATGACGTCGCAAAACAACAAGGCCAAACCTGCGAGAGTCGCAAAGCGAACGCCAGCCACACGCCAGCCAATCAACGCCATGACAATCGCTACGGCGTAGTGCGGTGGATAGGCGATACACCACAGCACGCCTTCGTAAATGCCCTTCAGCACCGCATTGACGGCATCGAACACGAACTCGCCATTATCCGAAAGCCATTCCAGTCCTGCATCAATGGAGGTATCAAACTGACTGGAAAAATCCGGCGTGCTCATGCGGACGCCTCCATCGCATTGGCAGTTGCTACGGACGCAGACTCGTTGGGAATACCTTGAACGCCACGCAGCAGATCACGGGGCGTAATGATCCCCACCACTGTTCCGTTATCGACGACGGCAAGCGCGTCGCGCACGGACTTCATCGTCAAACCGATGAGTTCATCGATATCGGCGTCAAGCGAGGTTTTGGTGAGCCTGGAAATGTCGCAAGTCGGATGTGCTGCCTTGTAGGCCTGGACAGACGTCATGACCGAGTGAGCCTTGACCAGATGCAATCGGGAAATGCCGGCGACGAATTCCGCCACGTAGTCGTCAGCCGGGTTGAGCACGATTTCCTCGGCGGTGCCAACCTGAATGATGGCGCCATCTTTCATGATCGCAATGCGGTCACCAATGCGGATGGCCTCGTCCAGGTCGTGTGTAATAAACACCGCGGACTTGCCCAGCTCCTTGGTCAGCTGGCGGAACTCATCCTGCAACTGTCGGCGAATCAGCGGATCAAGCGCGCTGAACGGCTCATCCATCAAAATCACTTCTGGATCGGCAGTCAGTGCACGCGCCAGTCCGACCCGTTGTTGCATGCCGCCGGACAGTTCGCCTGGATAGCGTGAAGTCCACTCGCTCAATCCAACCTTCGCCAGCGCCAGCTCGGCCACTTTGTAACGCTCGGCCTTGCCAACACCCTGCACTTCCAGGCCAAACGCGGTGTTCTCAAGAACCGTACGATTGGGCAGCAAGGCAACGCTCTGAAAGACCATACCGATATGCCGCGCCCTCACCTCTCGCAACTGTGCGGGTGACAAGGATGAAACGTCCTTGCCTTTGACCAGCACCTTCCCCGAGCTCGGGGTGATCAGCTTGTTCAGCAACCTTATAAGGGTGGATTTGCCACTGCCGGACAAACCCATGATGCAAAAGATTTCCCCCCGGCGAACCTGGAGACTGACATCGGAAACCCCGACCACACAGCCATGGTTTTGCAGGATCTGGGTCTTTGAAAGACCCTGCTGGACAACCGCATCCATGGCTGCCGGTGCACTTTTACCGAAGATTTTCCAAACCGACTGGCAATCCACCAGCACTTCGTCAGTATTAATTGTGGCCATTGTCATTTCGCAATCCATCGAACCAGTTGTTTGCTGGTTTTTTAATTAATCAAAGGGCGGCAGTGGCAAACAAACAAAACTTAATAGTTCTTGATATTTCCCCAACGATTTACAAGGTCTGTATGACTATCAATCCAGCCCTTGATAGCCTCGTCCATGGTCTTGCCATCCTTGACTTCAGCATTCATTGCGGTGATGTCCGTGATGGGCACATAAACACTGGCCATCAGTTCGCGCGCACGCGGATTGGCTTCAGCGAAGCCTTTGTGCCCGATCCAGTAATAACCCTGCAATGGCGGGAAGACCCCTTTTGGATCTTTCAAGAATTTGAGATCAAATTTCTTGGTCATCCAGGAAGGATCCCAGACGGTTACCGCCACCCATTCTTTTCGATCGACTGCCGACTTTAAAGCCGCGGTCATTGCCGAAGTACTGCCTTCGACCAGCTTGAGCTTGATGTCGTACGCTTTGACCACGTTGTTCGCGTCACTCATCAAACCCGAACCAGGCTCGATGCCAATGATTCTGTTCCCCAGTTTGTCCGCGTTTGCGTTCAGCTGTTCAATGGAGTCGATGTCTACGTAACTGGGTACTGCCATGCCCTGATAAAGACCAAAGGAGACCGGTGACAGCTTCTCGATTTTGTTCTTGTTCTTTTTCCAATAATCGGCGGCGGCGTAATCAATCTGGGATGCCAACACCTGAATATCCCCTTTACTGAGTGCAGCGTAGGCGATACCCCACTCGGAAAACTCCACGATTTTTACGGTATACCCAGCGTTCTCAAGTACCTTCTTGGTAATGCCGGTAATGGGCACCAAATCCTCCCAGGACATGGTCCCCATTACTATGTTTTTTTCTTCTGCCTGTGCCTGCAAACTCATCATGCCCACCAACGCGAGCGCGCAGAATGCCTTCCAGATATTTCTCATGGATTATTCCGTTCTTATTAGTGACTTGTTAAACGGCCTTTATAGGAAAAGCCGACAACTTAACTTATTAACCTTCTCGCCCGGCCCAAAACTCATGCCAACGAATAACCGAACTGACGCCCAGCTTCGTTATTATCTTGGGGGGTAACCTGCTGGGTCCTGGTGCGTGACTGAAACTGTCCAGAAAATCAGAACGTGTACCCGAAGCCAACTCCGCCGCCATTACACCTGCCAGGGTGCTCTTGACCGTTCCCAACCCATTTTCGCAGCAAGCCGAATACAGGTTTTCTTCGATCTCGCCAAATGCAGCGGCGCTGTTACGACTCAAACACAGACGACCGGCCCAACTGAACTCCAACGCAGTGGATTTCAATTCGGGAAAGCGTGCATCCAGGGAATGTCGCTGTTCTTTGGCAACCGCAGCTACACGCTCTGGGGTGACCTGGATACTCGGGTCATAGGTGAATTTTGTCCGGATGACGATACGTGAGAGACCGTCTGTAGAGATTTTACGAACAGTCGCTCCCATTGGATCAGCCGGCAACAAGGCCCACCTGGCTTTTCCTGGTACATCTTTCCTGAATTCATCATCACTGTACGCTGCCGTCATGGAGGCGTAAGTGAAGACGTGCAGCAGGCGTCCTTGAAAATGGCCAAAGTCTTCAATGTGGCCGTTGACCGCCAGAATGACCTTGGGTGCGCGCACCACCCCGTTATGAGACCGAGCAGTCCAGCTGGTACCTTGCCTGGACAACTCAATGATTGGAGAGCGCTCATAAAGAGTGATTTCCCCTTCGAGCCCCGCTGCCAGGTCTCTGATGTATTGCGCAGGCTGAATCAACACTGCGCCGGGGGTATAGATCCCACCTTGGTAATAGGTTGACCCAGTGATTTCACGCATTTGCGCTGCATCAAACATCTCGAACTTTTCGCCAATGCGCTCAAGGGATTTGGCGTAATTGACGTTCAGCTTCAAGCCCCGCTCAGTGGCGGCCGCGTTGATCTTCCCTGAAGGATCGAAGGTGTCTGCAGACATGCCGTACTCGCGTGCGGCTTGCGCAGCAAAATCAATCGCGAAACGATTTTGCGTGATTTCCAGAGCCGTTGCAGACTCACTGGCAACGGAGTACTCCCCGGACGACAGACTGTGCGGCACATCGATCATGAAGCCAGAGTTTCTGCCTGCTGGCCCCTTGGCGACTTCATGAGCATCGACCACGACAATGCTGTCACCCGGGTGTAACTGTGAAAGTCTGCGAGCAGCGGACAGGCCGGCAAAACCGGCGCCGATAATCAGCCAATCCGCCGTCACGTTTCCATCAAGCATGCGGACAGGCGCAGTGCGTGCGGAAATCGCCTCCCAACCTGAAACCCCGGTGTCTACCGGCAGGCGCTTGATGGTATGGGTGCTCATTTTTCGGTCTCTTCATCCGACCGATCAGACACATCGATCCAGATGGTTTTGATTTCGGTGTACTGGTCGTGGGCAAAAATGGATTTGTCCCGGCCACCGAACCCTGATTCCTTGTAGCCGCCGAAAGGCGTCGACGCATCGCCCTCACCAAAGCAGTTCACAGTGACAATGCCGGCGCGGATTTCTCGCGACAACTTGATCGCCCGACGCAGACTGCCGGTATAAACCGAGGCCGCCAGGCCGTATACCGTGTCATTGGCCAGGGCAATAGCTTCAGAGATCGTATTGAAGGTGGTCACCGAAAGAATCGGGCCGAAGATCTCTTCCTGGAACAGCCGGTTGTCTCGACCGACACCGTCAATCACGGTTGGCTCTACGAAGGCACCGTCTTTGGTCGCACCACCGTAAACAACTTCAAGCTTTGCGGCGGTGGCGTGCTCAAGGTACGACTTCACTTTTGCGAAATGCTCTGGGCTGACCAGCGACCCTACGCGGTTTTGCGGATCAAGTGGGTCGCCCATCTTCCATTCGCGGATGTAGGCGCCCATGCGCTCCAGCAGCTCGTCTTTAACAGACGCGTGGACGATCAGGCGCGAGGTCGCGGAGCAGTTTTCGCCCATGTTCCAGAACGCGCCGTTGACGACATGCTCGGCCACACGATCCAAGTCTTCGGCATCATCCATCACTACCGCCGGATTTTTCCCGCCGCATTCGAGCACGATGCGTTTCAGGTTCGAATCGGCTGCGTAATGCAGGAAACGGCGGCCGGTCGCAGTGGAGCCGGTGAAGCTCACCATGTCGACGTCGTTATGCAAGCCAATCGGCTCGCCGACCTCTTTGCCCGTGCCGGTCACAATGTTGAGGACACCGGCGGGTATACCGGCTTCAAACGCCAGCTGAGCGACACGTAACGTGGTCAGCGACGTTTGTTCGGCAGGTTTGACGATGACCGAGCATCCTGCGGCGAGCGCCGGGCCGATTTTCCAGGCCAGCATCAGCAGCGGGAAGTTCCAGGGCAACACGCAGCCCACCACGCCGATCGGCTCCCGAACGACCATGGTCAGCGCGTCGCTGCCCACCGGGGCGGTGTTGTCATAAATCTTGTCGATGAGTTCCGCGTGCCAACGCAGGGTGTGGATGGTGTCCGGCACATCGACCAACTGACACTCACTAACAGGCTTGCCGCTATCGAGGCTTTCGAGGACGGCCAGTTCGTGTTGATGGCTTTCAAGCAGGCTCGCAAACTTCAGCAGAACAGCTTTGCGCTCCCTGGGAGAAATCGATCTCCAGCGTCCATCCTCGAAGGCCTCTTTGGCGTTACTCACCGCAAAGTCGACATCCTCGGACGAACAGGCAGCGACGTCTGTCAAAAACTCACCCGTTGCCGGGTTGTTCGTGGCGAAGGTTTTGCCAGAGATCGCGGGCTTGAACGCGCCATTGATGAACGCCTTGGATGGCAGCGAAATGTCTTTAGCCAGAGCGGCATATTCGGCCTTGCTCAGAAGATCACCCATGGCAGGCTCCCGAAGTAATGTTGGCTACGTTGCGTTTAAGTTCGGTAATGACCGACGCGAAACTCTGCTTTTCGTCCGCTTCAAGTGGCTGCAATGGCAGGCGCACGTTACCGACTTTCAATCCGGCGACTTCGCAGCCGTACTTGATCGACTGCACGAACTTGCCACCGTCCAGGGCATTCATCAGCGGCATCATTGCCGACATGATTTGACGGCCTTTGTCGAAGTTCTTTTCGATCACGCAGGCTTCATAAAGCGCAACGTGTTCCTTGGCCAGGAAGTTGGAACCTGCGCACACCCAACTGCGGGCGCCCCAGGCAAAAAACTCGAGGGCCTGGTCGTCCCATCCACAGGACAAGGCGATGTTGGGAAACTGCCGGGCCAGCATATGCACCTGGCCCATGTCGCCGGAACTTTCCTTGATGGCGACGACGTTTTTCGATTGACTGACACGCGTGAAATATTCTTCATCCATCGAAACGCACATGCGCCCCGGATAGTTGTAAAGCATGATCGGCAAGTCCGCTGCGCGATCGATCGTGAGCGCGTGAATCGCGTTTTCCTGTGAGGTTGGCAGCGCGTAAGGCGGGGACGTAACGAGAATGGCGTCCGCTTTGATCGATTTGGCATCCTTGGCGTACTGAACCGCATCTTCGGTACGAATCGCCCCGGTACTGACGATCAGTTGCACCCGAGTGCCGATCACATCTTTGGCGTAGGCCGCCAACTCGGTGCGTTCTTCCGAAGTCTGCGCATAATACTCGCCGGTCGACCCGCCGATAATAATGCCGTGCACCTTCGCCTCTATCAGCGACTCCAAAACTTCCGAGTACACATTCCAGTCAATCTCCCCATCAGAGTTATAAGGAGTTACTGCTGGCGTATAAATACCTTCAAATTTCAAGATAAATGCTCCGAATGCGGGTTAGGTGGAAGATCAACGAACGCGTCAGCCTTGATGCCTTGAGGCGCGATAAACATCTCCATGTTTTCACGGGACAGTTCCCAGTGTTCAAACACGAGATAAACGACGGCGCTTTGGTTAACTGTTGAATCCAGACTGGCATGGGCCAAGAAGGCGGTCAATAGAGTGTATTTCCGGCGTATACATTTCTAGAGGGATGCTTCACTCGTTATTAAAAATACTTTTTTCTTTGTTTTCAATGACTTGAATTTCCCCCATCAGAGCCGCGACGTCAATCGATAACATTTGTTTATGCATTGATAAGAGTAAATGTTTCTTGTTGATGCATCATTGCCGTCGTAGTCTTACAACAGCGATATTCTACCGACGAATTGGCGGCGAAGCTCACTTGTACACTCGTCCCATTAGTTAGGGTCCGTTTGCCCGGGCTCGACTAAGGTACTGTAGAAATATTGCTATCGATGCAAACATCGGCATTTAAGAATTGTCTGCATTAGTAAGGACTCAGAAACGAAATGAGTGCACGGATGGCACCACCATCCAAGAAGGCACATTTTTCGTAAGACGCTTCCTGGACGTGGCAAACCGTTCCGGTTCGCGGATAGAAGCAGCACGGTTTGATGGTCTTGCATCCACAGACGGTACTGCGAACTCAAGACCGTTTAGCCTCATCTCGCTGAGCTGGCTGAATGTGTCGCCCCCTTGGTATTTTGGAGTGTGTTGACCGTGAGCACTAAATCGGCAGTTTCAAATCTAATCGCGCAGCGCAAGCCTGACCATGCGCTGCCAGGTGCCCTCTATAGCGACCCAGACGTTTACAGGCAGGATCTGGAACAGATCTGGCACAAAAGCTGGATCTTCGCAGGGCATACATTTGAGCTGGAGAAGTCGGGTCAGTACCTGTCGCTGCAAATCGGCGATTACCCTGTCGCCATCGTGCGCGGCGCAGACAAGCAGATTCGTGCATTCCACAACGCCTGCCGCCATCGCGGTTCCAAGGTGTGCCCGCAAGCTAGCGGCAAGGTCGCCAAGCTGGTGTGCCCTTACCACAAATGGACATTCGAGCTGGATGGCAGACTGCTTTTCGCCGGGAACATGGGGGACGATTTCGACAAGTCACAGCATGGTTTGAAACCCGTGCATTGTGAGGTCGTCGAAACCTACATCTATGTGTGCGTCGCTGACGTCGCCCCTGACTTTTCTTCATTCAGAAAGTCCGTCACCCCTTTCGTTGCGCCTCATAACCTGGACGACTGCAAAGTCGCGTTTGAGTCGAACATCATCGAGAAAGGCAACTGGAAACTGGTTTTCGAGAACAACCGCGAGTGTTACCACTGCGATTTTACTCACCCGGAATTGATGCACTCATTCGTCGACAACCCATCAGTGGGTGGCGCCGGCGGTGATGAGGACCTTGAACTCAAAGAGCATTGGGATCGTTGCGAAGCGGCAGGCCTGCCAAGCCGATTGGTCATGGACGAAGACGGTCGCTTCCGCATGACGCGCATCCCCCTGTTTTCCGGGGCCGTCAGCTACACAATGGATGGCAAGCCTGCGGTTGGCGGTCGCTTGGACACAACCGGTGAAGCCAACATCGGTGCGCTGCTTTATTTCAACTACCCATCGACCTGGAACCACTTTCTGGGCGATCACGCGCTGAGCTTCCGCGTTCTGCCCATCGGTCCGGGCGAGACGTTGGTCACTACAAAATGGATCGTCAAGAAGGACGCGCAGGAAGGTGTCGACTACGACATCGATCGCCTGACCAAGGTTTGGCTTGCAACCAATGACCAGGATCGCACCTTGGTGGAAGGCGCACAGGTAGGGGTCAGCTCCCCTGCTTACGAGCCGGGCCCGTTATCGGTGGCTAGCGAAATTGGTGTGTGTCAGTTTGATGACTGGTACTGCAAAACGATGCTTGAGCAACTCAATGACACGATCCCGTTAAGGTCTGTCGGCTAAGTGCAAAACTGCCGGTGGTGAGCACCACGAATGATCACCACCGGCACACCCAAACCTCTCCCCTCTGCGCAAACCGAGTCACTGCCCAGCCAGCACTCCTATCTTCTAAACGGCTCAGGAAAACTGGGCGAGAATCCAGTCTCGTAGTCGGCAACACGCTTCGTCGTTCACCCGGTCTTCACGGAAAGTCAGATAATGCTGGCTTTCATGGAGAACCACTTCCTGATCGACTGGACGAACCAGTGATCCGTTTTCGATTAGATTCGCAACCAGATGATTCCATCCAAGGGCTACACCCTGGTGGGTCAAAACCATACTTATCACCAGGTTGTAGTCGTTTGCATTGAAAACGTGAGGGCTATCGTGAGGCCGCTTTTCAATATCGACATCGTGATAGGCCAGCCAAACGCCCCAGTCGACGTGCTCCGCTACCTGGGATCGGCCATAGGGGCTGAGATTTAGCAGAACCCCATCGCGCAACCCTTCCAGGCTGGACAGCTCAGGATGCTCCTCTTTATATCGAGGTGTGCACACCGGGTAGATGACGTCATGAAACAACGGATAACTACGATAACCATCCTGAACCTTGGCCATCTTGGTGATGAAGATGTCGGGGGTTACACCGGGTTCCATCGACAAAAAGTTTTGAGTGGTCACCAGATTCAGATCGATATCAGCGTTCTGAGTGAAAAAACCCGGCAGTTTGGCTGCTAACCAAAGAGCCGAAAACGCTGGGGAACAGCAAAGCGTCAGCGTTCGCTTGCCTGCATTGTTGGTGCGAATGCGTTCCGCTGCCTGGGAGATGTTTACGAAGGAAAGCTGCGCAGCATCGAAAAAAATGGAGCCGGCCTCAGTCAGCTCGACCGCTCGACCGACCCTCTTGAACAGATCAACCCCAAGGTACGTCTCAAGCTCTCGAATCTGACGACTGATTGCCGCTTGAGTAACGCACAGTGCCTCTGCCGCTCGCGTGAAACTCTGGTATTTGGCGGCCGCTACGAATGACTTGACTGCTTTCAGAGACGGCATTTTCAGCAACGTCATATCTGGATCGATGTGCTTAACCATAACCTAAAGTATTTAATGTCCGGTTCGGGGCCCCTTGGGAGGACCTTAAAGGAGGAGATCGGCGGGAGGGTTCCACCTGGGAGTGCATGCTTGAGAGTAGCTGAAAGAGAAGGTCTACAACAGGGAAAACGGCGCTTCGCTGAACAACAAACACTGGCGGCATCGAAAACGGATATCAACGCAGGATCGATAACATAGCGTTATTGATTGGTCAGAAGAAATGTTGTTAGACGCTGACTCTATTAGGTAATAACTTGTCACTCAAGGCACTGCCAAATTCAGCGTCGATAAAACAAAAATAATAAACATCACATAATAAAGAGGATGGTCACAATGACTAATTCCCAACTCTTCTCCCAGCTTGACTGCCCCCAAAAGCACCGTCTTAACTGATCAAGACACGTATACCTAAATTCTTGATCTTACGCCGTAATTGCAACAGGAGGGGTTATGAGTCTTGGTGACGAGATACTCTCGGTAAAAAACATTTACAAAGTCTTTGGCCCTCAGCCGAAGCTCGCGATGGAGATGCTGGCTCGCGGTGCTGACAAGAATGAAATTTTCAGCAAAACCGGTCAAGTCGTTGGCGTTTTTAATGCCAGTTTCTCCGTAAAACGTGGAGAGATTTTCGTCATCATGGGTCTTTCCGGTTCTGGAAAGTCGACGATGGTGCGGTTATTCAATCGACTGATCGAGCCAACCTCTGGAACAATCCATCTTAACGGACAAGAAATCACCGGTCTTTCGGACGCCGACCTTCTTAGCGTTCGTCGCAAAGACATGAGTATGGTGTTTCAGTCGTTTGCGCTGATGCCACACATGAGTGTGATCGACAACGTTGCTTTCGGTCTGGAAATCTCTGGTGTCGAGGAGAGCGAGCGGCATAAGCGTGCACTTGAGGCACTCAAACAGGTAGGTCTCGAGGGACACGCCTACAGCTATCCGCACCAGCTGTCTGGCGGTATGCAGCAGCGCGTGGGTTTAGCCCGGGCCCTGGCCAATGACCCTGCAATCTTGCTGATGGACGAAGCCTTCTCTGCTCTCGACCCGTTGATTCGCAGCGAAATGCAGGGCGAATTGATCCGCCTGCAAGCAGAACAACAGCGCACCATCATCTTTATCTCGCATGACATTGAAGAGGCAATTCGCATCGGCCATCGCATTGCGATCATGGAAGGTGGCCGCGTGATACAGATCGGTACTCCACAAGAGCTGCTTTGCAACCCGGTGAATGATTACGTCAAAGCGTTCTTCAAAGGTTTCGATGCCTCGAAGATTCTGAAGGCTGGCGATGTTGCCAAGATCTGTGCTGAGCACCCTTACGCCAAGGACCAGTCCACACCTACGCTGCAGGCTGACGCTCCACTTCATGACGTCTTTCACATCGTCGCCAATGCCGTTAACCCGGTTGCCGTGCTGGATCGCCAGGGTGTTTTCAAAGGCACGATTTCCAAGAGCCTACTGCTCCAGACAATGAGCCGTCACTAATAGTCTCTATTTGTTGGCTTGCCAGGCTCAGACATTCAGGTGATTAGCATGAACGAATTCAGTCTTCTAGACCCGTTTCAATCCATCAACGTCCCCTTGGGCCAATGGGTAGAGGTCGCCCTAAATTTTCTGGTACAAAATTTCCGTGAGATATTTCGTTCGATAAGATGGCCAATTGATCAAGTTCTGAACGGCATTCAATATGGATTGCTGTCTATTCCTCCGTCGATTTTCATCATTGCTGCAACGCTATTCGGCTGGCAGGTGGGAGGAAAAAAAATAGGCATCCTCTGCTTCGTTACCCTCTCCCTTTTAGGGGTGATCGGCGTGTGGAATGACGCGATGATAACCCTCGCGCTGGTGCTCACTTCACTGTTCTTCTGCGCGATTATTGGCATACCGTTGGGAGTCCTGTGCGCCCGTAGTAACCGATTGGAAATGCTTCTTCGCCCGGTATTGGACGCGATGCAAACGCTGCCAGCGTTCGTCTATCTGGTACCCGTCGTCATGCTGTTTGGCATCGGAAACGTACCGGGGGTGTTGGTCACGATCATCTTCTCGGTGGCGCCGCTCGTCAGGCTTACTAACCTGGGAATCAGGCAAGTGCCAGAGGATAAGGTCGAGGCAGCCAGAGCCTTCGGATGTACCCCACGTCAAATGCTGATGCGAGTCCAGTTTCCGTTGGCCGCCCCTACGATCATGGCTGGGTTGAATCAGGCGTTGATGTTGTCACTTTCGATGGTTGTGATCGCATCGATGATCTCGGTGGGTGGACTGGGTCTGATGGTACTTCGCGGTATTGGGCGCCTCGATATGGGCCTGGCGACCGTGGGTGGCCTGGGCTTGGTTTTACTGGCGATCTTCCTTGACCGCCTGACCCAGGCAATGGGCGAGCGCAGCAATAGAGCAACCAGAGGCGAACATTGGTACCAGACAGGCCCTGTAGGGGTGTTGTATCGCCTGAAAAGACAAAGTGTCGTTAAAGAAGAAATAGATATCAGGCCAAAGAAAAGTTAGCCCGCGTAGCAGCGCGCCCCCTGAACCTAATAAAAAGCTGGCTCCTTAAACCACGCAAGGTAGACGATAATGAATTTCACACAATGCACAATGAAACAAAAATTTATTCGTTCTATGGTGCTTCTAGCATTAACGGTATCACCTGTTTTCGCATCCGCTGCGACAGCGCAACAACCCGGCCAAGGGATATCAATCACCCCCATCTTCCCGTCCATCGCCGAAGAGCGATTTCGCGGAGAGATTGCAATGGCGGGCCTTAAAGAGCTGGGGTACAAAGTTCAGACTCCCAAGGAGACCGAGTACTCCACCATGTTTGTTGCGATCTCTGGTGGCGATGCTGACTTCACGGTACATATGTGGGAGACGCTGCATGAGGCTTTTTACAAGAAAGCCGGTGGCGATGACACGATGTTGAAATCCGGCGATATTATGCCGGGTGTTTTACAGGGTTACATGATCGATAAAAAAACGGCTGATGAGCACCACATTACGTCTATCGCAGATTTGCAGAAACCGGAGATTGCCAAGCTGTTCGATGGCGATGGTGACGGTAAAGCGGACCTGACGGGTTGCAACCCCGGTTGGGGCTGTGAACTGATCATTGCACACCATATGAAAGCCTATGACCTGAACAAGACCGTTTCAAATAACCAGGGCTCCTATTTTGCCCTGATGGCCGACACCATTGCTCGTTATAAACAAGGCAAGCCGATTCTCTATTATACCTGGGTACCTCAGTGGATTTCCGGTGTACTGGTCGAAGGCAAAGATGTTGTGTGGCTGACCGTGCCGCGTACCGATCTTCCGAGTGGCAAGAACGATACCAATACTACATTCAATGGCAAAAACCTGGGTTTCCCGGTAGACGTCGTCAAAGCCGTTGTTAACAAAGAGTTCGCCGAGAAGAATCCGGCGGCGGAAAAGTTTTTGTCTGAAATGCAGATCACCACCGACGACGAAAGCGCGCAGAATCTCAAAATGCACAATGGTGAGAAAAGTGCAGCTGACATTACGCGCCATGCCTCGGAATGGATCGCCGCTCATCGCGCAAAGTACGATAGCTGGATAGCAGACGCCCGCGCCGCTGCAAATACCGCCACCGCAAAGAAGTAGTCTGGTCATCTAAAGCTGCGTAAAGGTTGCCCCTCGCCGGGCAACTTTTTTATCCGTTTCGGCGTTCATCATTCAGGAATCATGAAATGCAATTGTATTCATTCGTCCAGAATTTCAGTTACAAGGACGCGCCCCTGCATACACGCGAGCTGGTTAAAACTTGCCTGCTCGACATCATTGGTGTGGCCGCCGGAGCCCGCGACAATCAAACCAGCGTTATGCTCAAAACTTACGCTGACACCCACTACTCAGCCAACAAGCTGTCCAGCCGCCTTTGGTTCGACGGCAGAGCCGTACATCCATTGGGGGCCGCTTATGCAGGCGGCTTCAGCGTAGATAGCCTGGATGCACATGAAGGTCACTTCACATCCAAGGGGCACGCGGGTGCAACTGTTGTCCCGGCCATTGTTGCATTGGTAGACGCGTATCGCAGTCAAGGCAAAGACATCAGCGGCGAGGAGTTCCTCAGCGCACTGTGCATTGGTTACGAGACGGCCTTGCGTGCGGGCCAGGCCTTAATGGCCACTGCCCCGGAATATCATGCCTCAGGCGCGTTTTCCGGAATCGGGGTCGTTTGTGCGGGAGCCCGCCTGCTGAAACTGGATGAAACGACGTTTCGTCACGCGCTGGGTATCGCGGAATATTTTGGCCCGAGGTG
Source organism: Pseudomonas sp. 05L36 (assembly GCF_056398125.1). Classification (NCBI taxonomy): domain Bacteria; kingdom Pseudomonadati; phylum Pseudomonadota; class Gammaproteobacteria; order Pseudomonadales; family Pseudomonadaceae; genus Pseudomonas; species Pseudomonas sp. 05L36. Next base: position 18,333 of record NZ_JBFTOU010000003.1, read on the forward strand.
CCCGATGATGCGCCTGGTGAGCTTTCCGACGATGTTGCGTGATGCCCACGGCGCCGGGGCGTATGCCGGACTGAACGCACTACTGATGGCACAACTCGGTGTCACTGGCGCTCCAGCCGCCACCGTCGAACCTTTGGAGATTTCCACTTTCTGGCAGGACATCGGAGCCCGTTGGGAGATCGACGAGCAATATTTCAAACCGTGGCCGGTATGTCGCTGGGCGCAACCGGCGCTCACGGCCATGACCGATTTGATGCGAGCACATCCAGTTATCGCTGCTGAGTTGATCGAGACTATTGATGTCGAAACTTTCCATGAGTCTGTGTGCTTGCAGGGGCATTTTCCGAAGAATGCGGACGAGGCCCAATATGCGCTAGCGTTCCCGCTAGCTGCCTTGATCGTTCGCGGGAAGCTGGGACCAAAAGAGGTCACCGGGGATTCCATTCATGCGCCGGACATCTTGAACATCAGCGGGAAGATAACCCTTCATGAGGCGCCCGACCTGTCCGCCAGGTTCCCGGAGGAAATTCTCTCCCGCGTCACGGTTACCCTGAAAGACGGCACGCGTCTTACGAGCCCGACCGCGACGGCCAAGGGCGACCCCGGCAACCCTATGTCGAGTGCCGAACTCACGGCTAAATATCATTTGCTGGCTGATGACAGCTTGGGATCCACGCTCAGCAATGCGATCAAGAACAGTGTTGAAGCACTTCCTGAGAGTGATGACTGCCAGTCATTCTTTGATTTGTTGCTGTCTGCTCCAAAAACCGCTGTCTAGATTGCGCAACGGTTTCGTAGCTATTGGTAAAGGTGTCAAAGAGGATTTATGCCATTCGTATTCGAGAGCGTGCTTAAAGACAAGAACATGGGGTACTCCTATACGGCGCAGAAACCATCAATGCCGCAGGCGGTGACTCGTGTAGCTTTCGTGCTTTTGAACAATTTCTCGATGATGTCGTTCACCGGCGCTATCGATGCGCTGGTGACCGCAAACTTGATTAGCGAGACACCGGCATTCGAAGTGTTGACCGTTGGTATCAAAAGTCGTCTGGTCATGAGCGATCTGGGAATTGCAATTTCAGCAGACCTGGAGTTATCCCAATTGCCAGATCGTATCGACGTTCTCATCGTCGCAGGTGGTTTACGGGTGAAGTTGATCAGCGATCCGATATTACGGCGCAAGCTACGTAACGCCGCCTCTCTTGGTGCGACCATGGGCGGTTTGTGGAACGGCGCCTTTTTCCTGGCGGAAGCTCAGTTAATGGACGGTGTCGAGTGTGCCTTCCATCCGGACGGGCGAGCGATGATGGAGGATGTCTTCCCCAAAGTCCTGGTCTCTTGTCGAACTCACGTCATCGATAGAAATCGCATAACGTGCGCCGGCGCTAGCAGTTCGTTACGAATGATGCTGGAACTCATCACCGCTAAACAAGGCGTGTCGCTGACCCATGCTGTCGAGGAAATACTCAGCTGCGATCAAACCCCTGAAGTCTCTGGGATATCGACGGTCATCGTTGACTCTGACCCCACCTTGCCACAAACCCTGAAGCTCGCTTTAGAACTGATGCAAAAGAACATCGAAGAGCCGCTTTCCATCGACGAACTGGCCGAATGCGTGAACATTTCCCGACGACAATTGGAGCGCCGTTTCTGCCGTTTCGTCGGCGCCACCCCCACACGTTACTACCTGGAACTGCGCTTGACTCGAGCGCGTCAGCTTATTCTGCAGAGCAATCGGCCGATCACCGATATCGCGATCGCGACCGGCTTTTGCAGTTTCGCCAACTTCCATATGCGCTTTCGTGACTTCTTTGGCGTAGCGCCAAGTAGCTATAGAGCGACGTATGAGCGCAGGCGTTAGTTTTCCGAAACGCAAGCACGCAAAAAACCAAAGAAATCCGCAAAGTCTAAGCCGAGCAAATGATGGTTAACATCATCGATAAGGATTACCGAGAATTATGAATGCTCCATCGTCAGTGTTGATACCGACGGCTAACTACAGCGAGCGGATGTCTACGCGCATTGCCTTCCTCATCGCGGGCTTACTCATGTCCGCTTGGGCGCCTCTGGTTCCATTGGTAAAGGCACGCGTTGGTTTGGACGATGGTGGCTTGGGGTTGCTGCTTCTCGGCCTTGGCGGCGGATCTATTGTAGCCATGCCGTTTGCTGGATATCTCACTGCGCACCATGGATGCCGACCGGTCGTCATCTGGGCAACTATTGCACTGTGTGCCGCTCTTGCGCTTTTGAGCACCGTGGTTTGGCTGCCTGGCCTGGTGATAGCTGTCATTATCTTCGGCGCCAGCATGGGCATGCTTGATTGCGCCATGAACATACAGTCCGTCATCGTCGAGAAAAACAGCGGGCAGGCACTTCAGTCCGGCTTCCATGGCCTTTACAGCGTCGGAGGTATATTGGGCGCCGGGGCGATGACCGCTTTACTGACCTTCGGCCTGGATCCACTGATGGCTGCGCTCTGTATCGTTGCCACAGTTTTGGGAGCACTTTACAAGGCTGCACCTGCTTTGCTGACTTATGGCACTGAACGTGGCGGGCCATTGTTCGCGGTGCCCAGGGGTATCGTGCTGTTTTTAGGGGCGCTCTGTTTCATCGTATTCCTCACTGAAGGTGCAATGCTTGACTGGAGCGCGGTCTTCCTTGTCTCGAATCGAGGGTTAGAGCCGAGCATCGCCGGTTTGGGCTACGCATCCTTCGCCGCTGCAATGACGGTGGGCCGCCTGACGGGAGACGCCATCGTCAGCAAACTAGGCGGCGTGCGCGTAGTTGCGCTAGGCGGGCTCTGCGCAGCCGCAGGCATGCTCGTGTCGCTTGGAATCGATGGCTGGCCCGCGTCCCTGGTCGGCTATGCCCTGGTCGGGGCTGGCTGCTCGAACATTGTCCCAGTGATCTTTACCGCTGTAGGCCGGCAACAACGTATGCCACAGGCGGTTGCCATCCCCGCTGTCATCTCGATGGGCTACGCGGGCATTCTGATAGGTCCCGTATTTATTGGGGCAGTCGCCCATCTAAGCACCTTGTCATTCGCTTTGGGCTGCCTGATTGTTCTGTTGGTTTTTGTCAGTACAACAGCTCGAATACTTCGCAATTAACCGATTCTTTTCAAGCGCGGCAAGGGGAACACCCTGTATGAAAGAGCTGCTCGCTGGCCGTGAGTAAGGTGCCCTCACCTTGGCAAATCAAAGGCGTTTCCCACAGCGACCCGCGCTGTCTATTCGAGAGGTAAAGGGCTATGCAATCCAACTGCAATGTGTCGGAGCAAGAACTCCTGATGCATGGAGTGATCATGCGGGAGGCACTCCTGCGAATCCTTGCCCGTCATTCCCCACTTTGTGGGATCGACGGCGGGGATACTGAAGCCTGTGTTCGCTCCTTGTCTGATGCCCACTTGAACGTCGGCCTGCCTCCCTTCAAGGGCAATCCCCTGCCCTCGTCCTTGCACTCCACGGTCTCACAGGCGTTGTCTGACGCGCCCAGAATTGAGCGTGACTTCAATACTCTGCTAACAGCGCTTGAACCCCTTCTACGCAATAGCCGTTGGATAAAGCGATTCGCTACTGAAGGGGATGATGCCGGCTTTGAAGAAAAACATCGGCATGCATTGATTCTCGGAGAAGGCGCTCTGTTCGAATGCTCAACGATGACAGTGGGTCTGGCTGTGATGGCGCCCAACCTGTGCTACCCGTTCCATACGCATCCCCCTGCAGAGTTCTACGTCGTTTTATCAGAAGGCGATTGGTACCGGGAAGATGTCGGATGGTGGAACCCGGGGCCTGGCGGTGTGGTGTTCAACCCCCCATCAGCGGTCCATTCAATGAGGTCTACCCACAAGCCGCTGCTAGCACTATGGGGACTGATAAACGAATCGTCACAGCCCATTCGTGAACGCAAAACTTCAGCGGATCTGGTGTTCCCTGGCGGACGATCAGAGCAGCCGTAATCCAGCATTCGCTTAGTTACATCGGCAGCCACCCGTCAACTCGGATCTAAGTCACACATATTGAATGCCGAGCCGCCTTGGTCGCGGCATAGACCGAATGCAGCGGGGAGCCCTTTTTGTGCGCCACCGAGGCGTTGAGGATTACCGACGCCCCCTCGCTGAGCAGCGGCAGCGCCTTTTGCACGGTGAAGAACAGACCGCGGACATTGGCGTTGAACTGCCTGTCGAAGTCCTCCGGCGTCACCGCCTCGAACGACGAGAGACTGCTGACGCCCGCGTTGGCGAACAACACATCGATCCTGCCCAAGCGCGTGCCGACTTCAGCATAGAGGGCGTCCAGTGCTTCCAGATCGGAAACATCCGCGACGATGGCCACGGCGCTTTCGCCAATTTCGGTGGCGGCTTTATCGAAGGCGGATTCGGTGCGGCCGACGATGACGACTTTTGCGCCTTCCTCGGCGAACAGCTTCGCTGAGGCGAGGCCGATGCCACTGCCGCCGCCTGTGATTACAGCGACTTTTCCAAGTAGTTTTCCCATTTCATGTACTCCTTGCATCGATAGGGTGTGATAAAGCGCGTCGCACCGGCGCGGTTACGTCTGGAACAGCGCGAAGGTGAGGAACATGTCGAGGTAGCCAGGCATCACGCCCTCCGCCAGCACGCCAACCATCGACACCTGGCCACTGCTTGCCGGGCTGCCCCATCGCCAGCTGGCGCAAACGCTGCACCGCATCCATGCAGCCCTGGCGCACCCGTGGACGCTGGAGCAACTCGCCCGTGACGCCGGGATGTCGCGCTCCACCTTCGCGGCGCTGTTCAAGTCGGTCGTCGGAGTGCCGCCGCTGACCTACGTCGCGACGTGGCGTATTTATCGTGCCAAGCTCATCCTCGCTGCCGGCCACTCGATCGCAGCTGCGGCGCAGCAGACGGGATACGGCAGCGACATCACACTCAGCCGCGCGTTTAAAGCCGCGACCGGCGTGTCACCTGGACAATGGCGGCGCGAGCGGCGGACTTCCGGCCGCAATGATCCGCAGCCTGATAGATTGGTGACGCTAACTTAACTCGGGTTTGAAGTTGACCTGCCGATGGTCGTGGCGCTATCCGGGGTAAGGCTGAACCCCGTGAGCAATTGCCCATCGTAGGGAGCGACAGGGGCAAAACCAGGGGCATGTTCATGACTCTTCGGCCTGTAAAGTCGAGATAGAGCCCTGGTGAAATGTTCTTCGGGGATCCGGACAGTCTTTAAGTTGCCTGGCGAGAGATCATCAGGGTTAAATCTCCATTCTCGAACAATGGATGCTTTCAACCCTGAATGCAGAGATGAAGGGCCGATTCCTGCCCTCCAAATGGTGTTAGCGCAGCTGGTCGATGTTCTCGTCGATTCGGCCTTGAATGGTATCCAGGGTGTCTTGGGTGATCACGCGTGGGTACAGGTTCTCGGCGATGGTCGCAAACTGGCTCGCGACGTTGCAAATTTTGTCAATGATGCCGCCAGCAGTCTCCACTGGGACCTCTGCTTCGCCTGCAAGTCTGAGCATCGCGTCTCGATCAATCTCCAAGGCCTCGCCCATCACGTCCATCTGGTGATAACCGCCCGGTCCCTCGCAGAAAGTCACATCGTAGGCCGGCGCCAGCTGCCATGCACCGGACGGCGACATGACGTAGGCGAAGTTTTTGGGGTGGTCGTCCCGGTTGTTGAATGCAACATTGAAGACGGCGCGCTCGAAGGCGATAGCTTTCTCTCGCACATCGTTGGTGCACATCTGCGTCGCACGCAAGAAGTTGACATAGTCCAAGGACCCCGGTGACTTGTAGTCGGCCCCGGTAAAGACTGCAAGGCTTTGCATGGGCACGCGCTTGCCGTCCATACGATCAAAGCGCTTACTCGCGAAGGCTGCCAGCCCGTTGGGCAGACTGAAATGCCGGGTGTCCGGGGTCTGGATGCCGCACATGCGCAAGCACTCGGCATAGACCATTTCGATAGCACACACCTCGGGATGTTCTTCTTTTGCCGGGAACTTGATGAGCCAGGCTTCAAAGCCCGGCTTGGCGGCGGTGGTGAAGGCTCCACTTTGAGGATCGCGATAGACCAACGCCTTTGGCCTGGCGCCTTGAGGGGAGCCCCCTACCAACAGTAACGTCTGCAGGAATTCCCCACCTTCCCCATTGAGAACTTCCTGAATCTCAGCCGCAAGCAGCTCAAGGGGGATATGCGCTTGCGGCTCCTGCCCTTCGGGAGCCACGGGCTCGAACGACATTGCCCCCATGGCATTATTGCCAACATAGGCCAGCCGCTCCAGAGGTCCTATGCGTGCTGTGTTGCGGCCGCGGCGCCTGAACAACCGGTCCTTCAGCAGCAGGCCCCAACCGTCAGGCAACGAGTCATAGATAGGCCCTGGCAGGCCCAACTGATGGGACGGAAAACCTCGACGTAGTTGGGGGCCGTCCAATGGAAGTGTGTAGGACGACAGCTCCAGGCCTCTGCTCTTCGCTTCATTGCTGTACTCAAACACAATCTGTGGGCGACCGGTGATAGCGGTCGTAGACACAAGCGTGCCCCACAGCCAACGTTCACCCCACCCCTCGTAGTAGACGTCAACCTGCTCAAGCATTATCGGACTTCCTCTTGGTGCGATGACGATTGACAGTGTTTTCGTATCTGCGAATGTCTTCAAGGCTATCGAGCTTTGGCAAGAACAGTCCTTCGAGTTCCTTGGTTCGTCCAAGGACCATGGCCACTCGGACCACATTCTCGAACCCGACATTGCGCCCAGCTTCAAGGTTGGAAACGGTATTGGTCCCGATACCGGCGCGACCGGCCACATCGGCTTGCGTCATCTGCAAAGCCAGCCGTTCCGTGCGCAGACGATTGCAGAGCCGCTTGACGATTTCACTCGGCTTGCTGAAGCTTAAATCCAACATAATGTGTGTTCCGACGCTATACGCTACTTAATACCCGCAATTATGGAATTAACCAGCATCCAGTTCAAGGCGAGTAATTCCCTGAAACTGTGCTTTATATAGGTACTGTAGCCATTACACACAGTTTATTGGAATTAATGCTACTTACGGGAAGATTCGACCATGACTCAGTCCTAAGCCGGACCATTGCAGAAATGGAAACACACAATTTCCATCAACCGGGTTGATCGCCCCCTGACACAAGGCGCAGGCTAGAGGGCTGGCTTGGGTCTCATATCATTCCGAATGATAGTTACCTTCGCCCCATTCGATTCGTCCGATACAAACCCGCCGCGCATCATTCGCCAATCTCAACACATTGGCGGATGCATCCATGGAACAGTCACTCAAACATTTGCGCTTCCCCTTGGCTTTGTTGGCCCTAGTGGTGATCAGCGCTTGCGGCAAAGCCCCGGAAACCGCCGCCAGCATGCCAGCAGCCAAGGTCAGCGTGGCCAAGGTGCTGGAACAACCGGTCAACGAGTGGGACGAATTCACCGGCCGCCTCGAAGCGCCGGAAACCGTCGAGATTCGTCCACGGGTCTCCGGCCAAATCGATGAAGTGGCGTTCACTGAAGGCGCCCTGGTCAAGAAAGGCGACCTGCTGTTCCAGATCGACCCGCGTCCGTTCCAGGCTGAGGTCCGCCGCCTCGAAGCCCTGGTTGCACAATCGCGCGCCAATGCCACCCGCAGCGAAAACGAAGCCCAGCGCGGTGAGCGCCTGCGCACCAGCAACGCCATTTCCGCTGAACTGGCCGATTCGCGTACCAGCGCCGCCCAGGAAGCCCGCGCCGCCGTCGGCGCTCTTCAGGCACAGCTGGACCTGGCCAAGCTGAACCTGAGCTTCACCCGCGTCACCGCACCGATCAGCGGCCGCGTCAGCCGTGCGGAAATCACCGCCGGCAACCTGGTGACCGCCGACACCACCCCGCTGACCAGCGTGGTCTCCACCGACAAGGTGTATGCCTACTTCGACGCGGACGAGCGTGTGTTCCTCAAGTACACGGAGCTCGCTCGCCAGGGCAAGCGCGGCGCCACCACCCCGGTTTACATGGGCCTGTCCAACGAGGACGGCAACCCGCACCAGGGCGTGATGAACTTCGTCGACAACCAGGTCAACCCGAAAACCGGCACCATCCGTGGCCGCGCCGTGTTCGACAACAGCGATGGCAGCTACACCCCGGGCCTGTATGCACGCCTGAAACTGGTGGGCAGCGGTACGTACAGCGCCATGCTGATCAACGATGAGGCGGTCGGCACCGACCTGGGCAAGAAGTTCGTGCTGGTGATGGATGCCGACAACAAGACCGCCTACCGCGCGGTGGAACTGGGTCCGAAGATCGAAGGTCTGCGCATCGTGCGCAACGGTCTGAACAAGGACGACACCATCATTGTCAAGGGCCTGCAACGGGTGCGCCCTGGCTCACCGGTCACCCCTGAGGTGATTCCGATGGCCAGCGAACAAACCCTCGCGGCTCTCGCACAACAACGCCAAGCGCTGGAAGCCAGTAACCTGCCTCAAGTCGCACCTGCCAAGGTTGCGCCGGGTACGGTTGTGAAACTGGCTGCCACGACCCCACGCGGTTAAGGGATTCCAAGATGAATTTTTCCCAATTCTTCATTTCGCGGCCGATCTTCGCAGCGGTGCTGTCGCTGCTGATCCTGATCGCCGGTGCGATCTCGCTGTTCCAGTTGCCGATCAGCGAATACCCGGAAGTGGTGCCGCCGACCGTGGTGGTCCGCGCCAACTTCCCGGGTGCCAACCCGAAAGTCATCGGCGAAACCGTGGCCGCGCCGCTGGAACAAGCCATCACCGGCGTCGAGAACATGCTGTACATGTCCTCGCAATCCACCGCTGACGGCAAGATCACCCTGACCATCACCTTTGCCCTGGGTACCGACCTGGACAACGCGCAGGTGCAGGTGCAGAACCGCGTGACCCGCACCGAGCCGAAACTTCCCGAGGAAGTGACGCGCATCGGTATCACCGTGGACAAGGCGTCGCCCGACCTGACCATGGTGGTGCACTTGACCTCGCCGGACAAACGCTACGACATGCTGTACCTGTCCAACTACGCCCTGCTCAACATCAAGGATGAGCTGGCGCGCCTGGGCGGTGTCGGTGATGTGCAGTTGTTCGGCATGGGCGATTACTCGCTGCGTGTATGGCTGGACCCGAACAAGACCGCTTCGCGCAACCTGACCGCGACCGATGTGGTCACGGCAATTCGCGAACAGAACCGTCAAGTGGCGGCCGGTGCGCTGGGTGCGCCGCCAGCACCGAATGCCACGGCATTCCAGCTGTCGGTCAACACACAGGGCCGTCTGGTCAGTGAGGAAGAGTTCGAGAACATCATCATTCGCTCTGGCGACAACGGTGAAATCACTCGTCTGAAGGACATCGCTCGCGTCGAACTGGGTTCGAGCCAATACGCCTTGCGTTCGCTGCTGAACAACCAGCCGGCAGTGGCGATCCCGATCTTCCAGCGTCCTGGTTCCAACGCTATCGAAATCTCCAATGAAGTCCGGGCCAAAATGGCCGAACTGAAGAAGAGCTTCCCCGAAGGCATGGACTTCAGCATCGTCTATGACCCGACGATCTTCGTGCGCGGCTCCATCGAGGCGGTGGTTCACACCCTCTTCGAAGCGCTGATCCTCGTGGTGCTGGTGGTGATCCTGTTCCTGCAGACCTGGCGTGCTTCGATCATTCCATTGGTCGCTGTGCCGGTATCGCTGATCGGTACCTTTGCCGTGATGCACCTGTTCGGCTTCTCGCTCAACGCCTTGTCGCTGTTCGGCCTGGTATTGGCGATCGGCATCGTGGTGGACGACGCCATCGTGGTGGTGGAGAACGTCGAACGGAACATCGAACTCGGACTGACTCCGGTTGAAGCCACCAAACGCGCCATGCGTGAAGTGACCGGCCCGATCATTGCCACGGCGCTGGTGCTGTGTGCGGTGTTTGTTCCGGCGGCGTTCATCTCCGGTTTGACTGGCCAGTTCTACAAGCAGTTCGCCCTGACCATTGCGATTTCCACGGTGATTTCGGCCTTCAACTCCCTGACCCTGTCGCCTGCTCTGGCCGCGGTATTGCTCAAGGGTCACGACGCGCCGAAAGACCGTTTCTCCAAGGTGCTGGACAAGATTTTCGGTGGCTGGTTGTTCCGTCCGTTCAACCGCTTCTTTGAAAAGGCCAGCCATGGTTATGTCGGCACCGTTGCCCGCGTGATCCGCTCAAGCGGTATCGCCCTGCTGCTGTACGCCGGCCTGATGGTCCTGACCTTCTTCGGTTTCTCCAGCACCCCGACCGGTTTCGTCCCCGGCCAGGACAAGCAATACCTGGTGGCCTTCGCGCAATTGCCGGATGCCTCGAGCCTGGACCGTACCGAAGACGTGATCAAGCGCATGTCCGACCTGGCCTTGAAACAGCCGGGCGTGGAAAGCGCGGTGGCCTTCCCTGGCTTGTCGATCAACGGCTTCACCAACAGCCCGAACGCCGGCATCGTGTTCGTGACCCTGAAACCGTTCGACGAACGTAAAGACCCGAGCATGTCTGCCGGTGCGATTGCCGGTGCCTTGAACGGCCAATACGCGAACATCCAGGAAGCCTACATGGCGATCTTCCCGCCGCCGCCGGTACAAGGCCTGGGCACCATCGGTGGTTTCCGCCTGCAGATCGAAGACCGGGGCAACCTGGGCTACGAAGAGCTGTACAAGGAAACCATGAACATCATCAACAAGAGCCACAACGTGCCGGAACTGGCCGGCCTGTTCACCAGCTACACGGTGAACGTACCGCAGGTCGATGCCGCCATCGACCGGGAAAAAGCCAAGACCCACGGCGTGGCCGTCAGCGACATCTTCGACACCCTGCAGATCTACCTGGGTTCGCTGTATGCCAACGACTTCAACCGCTTCGGGCGCACCTATCAGGTCAACGTTCAGGCCGAGCAACAGTTCCGCCTCGAATCCGACCAGATCGGCCAGCTGAAGGTGCGTAACAACAAGGGCGAGATGATCCCGCTGGCGACCTTCATCAAGGTCAGCGACACCTCGGGTCCCGACCGCGTGATGCACTACAACGGCTTCATCACCGCTGAAATCAACGGTGCGGCAGCCCCCGGCTACAGCTCCGGCCAGGCCGAAAAAGCCATCGAGAAACTGCTCAAGGAAGAACTGCCGAACGGCATGACCTACGAATGGACCGACCTGACCTACCAGCAGATCCTGTCCGGCAACACCGCGCTGTTCGTGTTCCCGCTCTGCGTACTGTTGGCGTTCCTGGTGCTGGCGGCCCAGTACGAAAGCTGGAGCCTGCCACTGGCGGTGATCCTGATCGTACCGATGACCCTGCTGTCGGCCATCACCGGGGTAATTGCCTCTGGTGGCGACAACAACATCTTTACCCAGATCGGTTTGATCGTATTGGTGGGGCTTGCCTGTAAGAACGCGATCCTGATCGTCGAGTTCGCCAAGGACAAGCAACTGGAAGGCCTCAACCCGCTGGCGGCGGTTCTGGAAGCTTGCCGCCTGCGACTGCGGCCGATCCTGATGACCTCCTTCGCGTTCATCATGGGCGTCGTGCCGCTGGTGTTCTCCAGCGGTGCCGGCGCCGAAATGCGCCACGCCATGGGTGTGGCAGTGTTCTCCGGGATGCTCGGGGTGACCTTCTTCGGTCTGTTGCTGACGCCAGTGTTCTACGTATTGATTCGTAACTTTGTCGAGCGCGGCCAAGCGCGTAAAGCCGCCAAGGCCGCCCTGAAGCTGGAGTCGCATTGATGAGTTTGAAAGCCTTCCTGCCGAGCCTGCTGGTACTGGCCCTGAGTGCCTGTGCCGTCGGCCCGGACTACAAGACGCCAACCACCGAGGCGGCCAATATCACGACCGCCACCGATGGCGCCGCCGGCCAGAAGAACTTTGACCGCTCGCGTTTCGAAGGCATCTGGTGGCAGCAGTTCGAAGACCCGACCCTCAACCAGTTGGTGACGCAATCCCTGCAAGGCAACCGCGATCTGCGCGTCGCCTTCGCCCGCTGGAAAGCGGCGCGGGCGATCCGTGATGACGTCAGCAACGACGCCATGCCGACCATCACCAGCCGCGTCAGCAGTGACCTGGGCAAAGGCCAGATCCCGGGCCAGGCCACCGGCCGGGTCAACACTGAGCGCTATGACCTGGGCCTGGACATGGCCTGGGAAATTGACCTGTTCGGCCGCATCCAGCGCAACCTGGAGTCGGCCAACGCCGAGCAACAGGCGTTCGAGGCCGATCTGTACCAACTGCAAGTCACCATGATTGCCGAACTGGTGGATTCCTACGGCCAACTGCGCGGCGCGCAACTGCGGGAGAAAATCGCCCTGGCCAACCTGCAGAACCAGCAGGAGTCGCGCAAGATCACGGTCAGCCTGCGTGATGCAGGCGTCGGCGATCAGCTCGATGTGGAGCGCGCCGATGCGCGACTGGCGTCGGTTGAAGCCAGCGTGCCGCAACTGCAGGCCGAACAGGTTCGGCAGAAAAACCGCATCGCCACCCTGCTGGGTGAACGTCCGGACAAGCTGACCGTGGACCTGAGCCCGAAAGACCTGCCGGCGATCGCCAAGGCATTGCCGATCGGTGATCCGGGTGAACTGTTGCAACGCCGTCCGGACATTCGCAGTGCCGAGCGCCAATTGGCGTCGGCCACGGCACGTATCGGCGTGGCCAAGGCTGATCTGTTTCCACGGGTCAGCCTCAGCGGCTTCCTTGGCTTTACGGCCGGGCGCGGTTCGCAGATCGGTTCCTCGGCGGCCAACGCCTGGGCGCTGGGCCCGAGCATTACTTGGGCGGCGTTTGACCTGGGCAGCGTCAAGGCCCGGTTGCGCGGTGCCGACGCCGATGCCGAAGGCGCCCTGGCGACCTATGAGCAACACGTGTTGCTGGCCCTGGAAGAATCGGAAAACGCCTTCAGCGACTACGGCAAACGCCAGCAACGCCTGATCTCGCTGATTCGCCAGAGCGAGTCCAGCCGTTCCGCAGCCGATCTCGCCGAGATCCGTTACCGCGAAGGCACGGCCGATTTCCTGGTGCTGCTCGACGCCCAACGGGAACGCCTGGCCGCCGAAGACACTCAGGCCCAGGCTGAAGTCGAGCTGTATCGCGGCATCGTCGCGATCTACAAGGCTCTCGGTGGCGGCTGGCAGCCGGAGACGGTCGCCAGCAACTGACCCGATGTTTTAATGCGCTCCTTTGGTTGGCCGCAGCCAACCAATTTCCTTGCCCTGCGTCTCATTCGGTCGCGGGGCTTTTTTTGCCCAGGACTTACCCATCCCCTGTAGGAGCTGCCGAAGGCTGCGATCTTTTGATCTTGATCTTCGCGGGTCAAGTACACAAAAAGATCAAAAGATCGCAGCCTTCGGCAGCTCCTACGGGGTTAGCGGTGTTCTTCGACGGTCACGGTAGCCGTGGTCCCCGCCCTCAGGTTGTTTTTACCGGCATAGTCGGCATCGATCTCGATCCGCACCGGCACCCGTTGCGCCAGCTTGATCCAGGTGTAACTGGGGTTGATATTCGCCAGCAGGCGGCCACCGGGCAGGTTTTCCCGGTCGGCAATGGCAAAGGCGATGCTCTGCACTTTGCCGCCGAACGTCTCGCCACTCATCAACTCGATCTTGACCCGGTCGCCCTCCCCGATCCGCGGCAACTTGGTTTCTTCAAAGTAACCGCTGACATAGAACGAATCGCTGTCCACCAACGCCAGCAATGGACCGCCGGCCGAGGCGTAGTCGCCCTCCCGGGTCAGCAGATTGGTGACATATCCGGTCACCGGGGAGACAACGTGGGTACGCTGTAAATCGAGCTCGGACTGGGTCAAGGCCGCGATGGCCAGTTGCACATTAGCCTGGGCCAACACCAGGTTGGCCTGATTACGCAGCAAGTCAGCCTGGGCCACCGACACGTCGGTGTTGGCTTTTTCCCACTCTTCGCCGGAAATCGCCGAACGATCCTTGAGCGTACGCCGCCGTTGCTCTTCGCTCTGACGTTGTTTGAGCAACGCTTCGCTGGCGGTAATGGTCGCCTGGGCCTGCCCGAGCGAGGCTTTCGCCACCTCAACGGCACGTTTGGCATGCTCCACCGCCAGGATGTAACGCGCCGGATCGATCTCCAGCAACGCCTGGCCTTTGTTCACATGCTGGTTGTCCTGCACGGTCAGGCCGACGATTCGCCCCGAAACGTCGGCGGATAAGGTCACCACATCGGCACGCACCCGGGCATCCCGGGTCCAGGGGGCGCGGGTGTAATGCTCCCACGCAAACCAACCCAGGATAACGGCCAGCAGTACCACCGCCAGCGTCGTGAGTCGGGAAAGGATGTTCTTCAAGGCATCAGGCTCCCATCACCAGGATCAACGTGGCGCAGACGCAGACGTATAGCGCGCCTTCGAACAACGCTTCGTGCCAGACAAACTGCAGCACACCGAGGCGCCGCAACGTCCAGTCCAGCAGCAGGAAAATCGGCACGCCCAGCAGCAGCGCCTGAGCAATCGGGGGCAGGTAGGCACCACCCACTTCCAGATCAATGGGCAAGGACAGGGTCTCCTTCAAGGCCTGCGGGTTGAAAGTAGCCGCGGTAGCGCTCGACGAACGACACCACGATCAACAGCGACACGCGCATACGGAACACCGACCACAAGTGCTCATGAACATCGGTATGCAGGGCATCCAGTTCGTCGCCCAGGGTGTGGAGGCTATCCAGCACCAGCGCCACTTCGACCCCGGGCCGACCGGCGACCAGCCTCCCCGTTTCCCGCACTGTCGAGAACAGGCGACTTTGCAGATCCGGACTCAGCAGTGCGTTGTTCTGCCCCTGCTGCCTGAGCTGATTCAAGGCAATACCCAGTGCCATGCAGGCCAGGCTGACCTGGAACCGCTCACGCGATTGAGGCTCCCGGGTCGCCGGCAGCAGCCCCAGCATCATGGTCAGGCGATCGACCATACGGCTCTCGAACGCAAACTGCTGCTCATCGGTCGCCGAGGTTTTCAACAAGGCGTACACCTGCTCGCAGCTCTCTTTGTGGAGCCGGCGCATGCGCAAATCCGGCATGAACGGAAAGATCAACGCATACACACTCAACGCCAGCACGGTCGCGCAGGTATAAGCGCCGGCAAACTCGAACCACTGGATCGCGGTGTTCTGGCCAATCCCAACGTTCAACGGGCCGAGCAACAGAAAAGTCGTGAGCCCCAGGCCAATGCCGGTACCTGTAGTGGCGGGACTGGCCAGGCCCACCGCAACGGCATAGAGCAAGGGCGCCAGCAACAAGGCAAGCATCTCGAAATTGCTGATCATCGGCACAAACATGAACTGAAGCAGTGCCGAGGCCACCAGCGCCAGCCCGAACCCCCGCGCATAGCTTTGAACGGCCAGCAGCGGCCGGGGAAACGTCGACATCAGCGAACACAGGATGCCCACCAGCACCATCGCGCCTCGCGCACCGTCCCAACCGGTTTCGATCCAGATCAGGCCGGCGATCAACAGCGCGGAAAAGGCCCGGACGGCATTCATGGTCGCCAGGGTGAAGTCCAGGTGCAGCGGGTTTTCCCGCCCGCGAAACACGCTGCTGGCGGGTCGCCCGCTCTGGATGGCATCACTCAACTCCAGAATCTGCTCAAGTTGCTGCAGAAGGCGTGCTTGCTCCCAGCGCAACGACCAGGCCAGCGAGCGCAAGGTGGCCGGCAGCGGCTCAGTCAATTGTTCGGCCCTGTAGGCCAGCTCATCAAAGCGTTGTTGCAGCGACGTGAAATGATGGCGCTTTTCACTGGACAGCGAACGCCCCTGCCGCGCCAGTTCATCGAGAAAGGCCAGTTCTTCGGCGCGCAGCCGTTGAATTTCTTCAGGCAACTCGCCCTCCCAGCGCTCGGTCAACAACAACCGCTGGTGGCGCAAGGCGGTCAACCGCGCGGTCAACAACACCAATTGATTGCCCAACAGTTGCACCAGGCCGTTGGCACTGCGCAAGCGCGGGGCATCGTAATACATGTGCCGGCGCACACCCTCCAGGCCGCTGATCTGCCCCAACAGCTGCATTTGTCGGTGCTGGAAATCCGCTTCGCTCTCTTCGGTGCGGATGACGGCGCTGGCATGGGTGGCCAGCAATCGGGTGATTTGATCGATCTTCGCGAAATAGTCCCGGGCCACGGCTTCCGGCCGGGCGGTGAGCAGGCTGACCACGCACACACAGGCAACCGCCAGCAAGGTTTCGGTGAGGCGGGTCACCGCCAGCAAAAAGGTGCCGTCCTGATCGGGAATCGCCAGCAATGCGATGACCACGGCGGTGTAGCCACTGAGCACGAATGCCCCGGAGCTGGTGTAGCGCAACAGTGTGCCACCGGCGGTGCACAGCGCCAGCCACAGGGCCAGGGTGGTGATGAACGGCAACGGTGCCTGCGCAAATATCGCCATGATTGCCACCGCCACGACCGCCCCCATGGTGGTACCGATGACTTGGCCAAAACTGCGCGCCAGCACCATGCCGCCCAGTGGCTGGCTGATGATGACCACGGCCATGATCGACCACTTGGGTTGGTCCAGATCGAACAAAAACGCCAGATACAGTGTCAACAAACCGGCCGCGATGGTTCGCAGGGCAAACAGCAACACCCCGGGGCCGGGGTTGAGCATGGCCTTGAAGTACTGCAACAACGCTTGCATGGGAACACTCGTCGAGACACCTCCAGCAAGCGTAGTCACTGCTGCGGGGCCTCGACAGGTTTTGCTGTCGACACCGCTTGCAGGCCCATTGAATCGCCAGTGAGCGTCGTCAAGGTTTGACTCAAAGCCTGGCCTGACCGAAGCTGGCGACCTTTGCAAAAGCTCGCCAGCTTCCGGATTCCTGCATGCCCAAGTCCCGCCGCTATCTGTTTATCAGCCTCTTTGCCCTGCTCGTCATCGGCCTGGCGTGGGTTTCCCTGCGCAATACCGCCCCGGTGGTTCCCGAAGCCATACAACATGGCTACAGCGAAGCACTGGCGGCTACCCGGGGTGGTCAACCCGGTGCCGCACGGGTGCTCTATCAGCAATTGGGCCGTCCGGACCTGTCCCCCAAGCGTCGTGTCTGGTTGCATGCCGAGCTGCCCAACTATCCAAGCTCGGTGGCCCTGAAACTGGCAGATGCCGACCTGCAGAACGAGTCGCCCGAGGTCCGTATCGCTGCGATCAGGAGTATCAGCGGCCTGGTACCGAGCGGCCAGCGCAGTCTGCTGCTGGGGCCATTGCTCGATGACCGCGAACAAAGCGTGCGGCTGGCCGCAATCAACGCGCTGCTGGGTTTGTCTCCGGATGAACTCGGCTTGTATTTCGGGCCGCTGGAGCAAGCCATCGATGCCTGGGAGCAAGTGCTCAAGAGCGAGCCGCAAAGCGCCGATAACCAATACCAACTGGCCCGGCTGCACCTGCACAACGCCGAGCTCAAGGAAGCGCAACAGGCGCTGGACAACACCCTGCGCCTGGCACCGGACAACCTGCCGGCGCTGGTGCTGCAAATCGAAGTGCTGGATAAACAGGGCCAAAACGACGCCGCCCGGCAGTTGTTGGCCAGGCAACTCCAGGCACAACCCGATTCGGCCTACCTGCAACATGCCCTGGGGCTCTGGCTGCTGCATCACGAGCAAAGCGAATTCGCCCTGCTCGGCTTGTCCAAAGCCGTTGAACTCGAGCCCAATAACCGGGATTACCGTTACGACCTGGCCACCACATTGCACAGTGAGCAAGAGCTCGAAGCGGCGCAGAAACAGTTGCAGGAAATCGTTCAGCGCCACCCGAACGACCGCAAGGCCCGGGTGCTATTGATCAATTACTGGAAGGAAAGCGGCCAACTGCAAAACGTACAGGTCCTGTTGGCCCAACTCGAACAGATGAACCCCGACGATCCGGCGTTGCAACAAGGGCTTTGACCCCGACTGACATTTCGTTTAACCGTCGTCCCGGCCCAGGGTCAAGTGAAAAGGCAGCCCGTTGCGGCAGTGCGCGGCGGGTTTCTCGATCCGGGCATGCAGATGATCACCAAGCCCTTTACCTTTGATCTGTTGACGGCGAAGGTGCGGGAGATGATCAGCGCCTGAATGCTTATGAAAGCATGTCTTGCATCAGTTCCTGCAATTTATCCAGATCGAAAGGTTTGTCCAGGATCGGCGCCGTGCGGGTGATCGGGCTGTCGGTCTCACGGATTTCCTGGGCATAGCCGCTGATGAAAATCACCTTGAGTTCCGGTCGCAGCTTCACGGCGGGTTCGGCGATCTGCACGCCGGAGATGCCACCGGGCAGGCGGAAGTCGGTGATCATCATGTCCAGGTGCGGTTTGCTCGCGAGGATTTCAAAAGCCTGCTCGCCGTTTTCCGCCTGCAACACGCGGTAACCCTCGCCCGACAGATAAGCGGACAGCACCATCAGAATCGAGGGATCGTCCTCGACGACGAGTACTACATCTTGTGCATCTTCGCTCATGGGAAGCCTTTGTTCGGTCGATTGCTGCTGATACGACCGTGGGGTCGATCAGAGGTTGCGTTTATCTGGCTGTTTTCCTGCAGCGGCAGACAAACGCGAAACAAGGCGCCTTCGTCAATCCTGCTCTGGACCGTAATAGTACCGCCATGGGCGGTGACAATCTGTTCTGAAATAAACAATCCCAGGCCCAGTCCGGCACCGATATGTTTGGCCGATACCCGTTCGAACTGCTGGAAAATCCGCTTCTGGTTTTCTTCGCTGATACCGATCCCCTGGTCCTGCACGTCCACCAGCGCCCGGCCCTCTTCACTGTAGACTCTCACCGAGACCAGGCCCTTGGCCCCGTAGCGCAAAGCGTTGCTCAACAGGTTGGAAATCACCTGTTCAATACGAAATTCATCCCAATTTCCGATCACCGGTTGCTCGGCATCCAGCGTGACCGACGCCTCGGCGGCGTCGATTTGTTGGGAAAAGTTGTGCATCACGTCGCGAACCAGCGTCGAAAGGTCGAAACACGTCGACCGGATCGACAACTTGCCGGTGCGAATACGCGAAACGTCGAGCATGTCTTCGATCAAGCGTATGAGGCTTTTGATCTGCCGTTCGTCGCGGTCGACCATGGCGTGCATCTTGTCCAGGGTGAAGGCGGCGGCGTTGTCCCGGGCCAGGTGCATCTTGCGCAACTGGGTTTCCAGGATCAGGCCGTTGAGTGGCGTACGGACTTCGTGGGCGACGATGGACATGAAGTCATCGCGCATGCGCACCGCCTGCTCCAGTTCCAACTGGGTGTTTTGCAGTTGCTTGAGCAATGCCTCCTGCTCACGGCGGCTTTGCTCCAGGGCCAGCACTTGTTCCTTCATCGCCTTGCTCTGGCGATACAGGTCGACGAACACATTGACCTTGCTCTTGACCGCGAGGATGTCCAGCGGCTTGTGCAGGAAGTCCACGGCGCCGCTTTCATAGCCCTTGAACGCGTAGTTCAGTTCACGCCCGGCGGCGCTAACGAAGACGATCGGAATATTCCTGGTTTTTTCTGTACCGCGCATCAACTCGGCCAGCTCGAAACCGTTCATGCCGGGCATCTGCACATCGAGGATGGCCATGGCGAATTCGTGTTGCAACAGCAGGGACAAGGCTTCGTCGGCGGACTGCGCCTTGTACACGATTCGGTCCTTACGCTTGATCAGCGCTTCGAGCGCCAGCAGATTCTCCGGCAGATCGTCGACGATCAGCAGATTGGCCTGGATATTACTTAGCATGCGATTCGTTCCAGCTCGACAGGCAGACGGCCGATGCCACCGGCCCAGGCACCGATCACGATCGCTTCGATAGCCGGCAAGTTCGTTGCACTGTTCATGATTTTCGGTAGATCCGCTCTTGTTTGACCAGCGGCTCGAACTGATTGCCGAAGGCTGAAAAATTCGGGGTTTCCTTACTGCCCAACACCAAAAAACCGCGATGGCAGAGGGATTCATGAAACAGTCCGAATGCCCGATCCTGAAGTTTTTTATTAAAGTAAATCAGTACGTTACGACATGAAATTAATTGAGTTTCTGAAAATACGCTGTCCGTCGCCAGGCTGTGATCGGCGAAGGTCACGTTCTCGCGCAGTGTCTTGTCGAAAATCGCGTAGCCATAAGCCGCCGTATAGTAGTCGGCAAAAGAACACTGGCCACCGGCCTGCTGGTAATTAGCAGTGTAGGCGCGGACATTCTCCATCGAGAAAATCCCTTGCCTGGCCTTTTCCAGCGAGCGCGGATTGATGTCAGTGGCGTAGATGATCGTGCGGTCGAGCAAGCCTTCTTCGCGCAGCACAATGGCCATCGAATACACCTCTTCACCGGTGCTGCATCCGGCGATCCAGATCTTGAGCGAAGGGTAGGTTCGCAGCAGCGGCACCACTTCTTTGCGGATGGCCAGGAAGTGCGAAGGGTCGCGAAACATTTCACTGACCGGAATCGTCAACAATTGCAGCAGTTGCATGAACGCGGTGGGATCGTGGAGGACCTTTTCCTGCAACGCCGAGATGGTATTGCACTCGAACTGACTCAACGCATGGTTGACCCGGCGCTTGATCGAAGCGCCGGAGTAATCGCGAAAATCGTAGCTGTACTTGAGGTAAATCGCCTCGATCAACAAGCGCAATTCGATTTCGCTGTTTCGCTCCATTGAAAAATTGCGCTCCACTAGATACGTTCCACCTTCGGTAACCACACACGAATCAGCGAAAACAGGCGATCCAGGTCGATGGGCTTGGCCAGGTAATCGTTGGCGCCGGCCTGCCGGCAGCGCTCCTGGTCGTCCTTCATGGCCTTGGCCGTCACCGCGATGATCGGCAGCTTGCGCCAGCGCGGGTCCTTGCGGATTTCAACAATGGCTTCGAAACCATCCATCCGCGGCATCATTACGTCCATCAACACCAGATCGATGTCTTGCACCTCATTCAATCGTTCAATCGCTTCGCGGCCGTTGCGACCAATGACCACCACTGCGCCTTTTTGCTCCAGCGCACTGGTGAGGGCAAAAATGTTGCGCACATCGTCATCCACCAGCAGCACTTTGCGGCCCTCGAAGACCTTGTCGCGGCTGCGAGCGACCTTGAGCATCTTCTGCCGTTCATGGGACAACCGCGATTCGACTTTGTGCAGAAAAAGCGTCACCTCATCCAGCAGCCGCTCCGGTGAGCGTGCGCCCTTGATGATGATCGAACGCGAATACTTGCACAGTTCAGCCTCTTCATCCCGGGTCAGGTTGCGCCCGGTATAGACGATGACCGGTGGAAAGGAGCAGAGGTCTTCGGTGGACATGCGCTTGAGCAGGTCATTACCGAGCATGTCCGGCAGTTTGAGGTCGATGATCATGCAATCGAAAACCGAGGCCCGCAGCAGGTCCAGCGCCTCCTGCGCCAGGCCAACGGCAGTGATCTCGAGGTCATCGTCGCCGATCAGGCGGGCAATGCTGTCGCGCTGCAAGTCGTCGTCCTCGACCAGCAGCACGCGCTTGACCTTCTGGGTCAGCTTGGCCTCGAGGCGTGCAAATACGTCCTTGAGTTCCTCGCGGGTGGTCGGTTTGACCGCATAGCCAATGGCGCCCATGTGCATCGCTGCTTCAACCCGGTCCTCGACCGAAATCACATGCACCGGGATGTGCCGGGTTTCGGCGTGTTCCTTCAGGCGTTGCAGCACGGTCAGGCCGGAGTGATCCGGCAGGCGCATGTCCAGCAGGATCGCGTCGGGGATGAACGTCTTGGCCAGGTCGTAGCCTTCGTCGGCGCCATGGGCCACCAGGCACTGATAACCCAGTTCATGGGCAAGGTCGTAGAGGATGTGCGCAAAGTTCGGCTCATCTTCCACCACCAGAATGCAGCGGCTGGTGAACGGACCGTTGTTGCGATCGTCGTCGAAACGCGGAATGTCGATGTCGGCCATCAGTGGCGACAATGTAGGCGGCAATACACTCGGCGCAGCCGCCACAGGAGCGGCTCGCATCAGTTCGACAGGCCCTTCGCCCGGTTCTATGTATTGCTGTGGCAAGACCAGGGTAAACACACTGCCCTGCCCCGGCGTGCTGGTCACACTGATGGAGCCGCCGAGCAAGGCCGCCAGATCACGGGAGATCGACAAACCCAGTCCGGTGCCGCCATAACGCCGATTGGTGGTGCCATCGGCCTGACGGAATGCCTCGAAAATGCTGTCGTACTGCTGCGCCGCAATGCCGATCCCGGAATCACGGACGCTGAACGCGATGCCGTCGTTCGGCACCGTGGCGACGGACAGGCACACGCTGCCGCTTTCAGTGAATTTGACGGCGTTGGACAGCAGGTTCTTGAGCACCTGCTCCAGGCGCTGGCGGTCGGTGAACAGCATCAGCGGCGCGCCGTCCTGCACATCCAACTGGAATTCCAGCTGTTTGTCCGACGCCAACGGCTGAAACAGACCGCGCAGGCCCTCGACCAGACGCGCCACGCTGGTGTTCTCCGGACGGATCTCCAACTTGCCGGCCTCGACCTTGGAAATGTCCAGAATGTCGTTGATCAGGTTGAGCAAGTCATTGCCGGCGGAGTAGATCGATTCGGCGAATTTGACCTGCTCGGCGCTGAGGTTTTCCTCCGGGTTTTCCGCCAGCAGCTTGGCCAGGATCAACGAACTGTTCAGCGGCGTGCGCAACTCGTGGGACATGTTGGCGAGGAATTCGGACTTGTACTGGCTCGAGCGCTGCAACTCTACGGCACGTTCTTCGAGCTGGATCCGGGCCTGATTGAGCTCGGTATTCTTCAGCTCCATGGCGTCGCGTTGCTCGGCCAGAGCTTGTGCCTGTTCGGCGAGCTGTTCGTTGGTCTGCTCCAGCTCCACCTGCTGGATTTCCAGGTGCGCCTGGGACTCCTTGAGAATCCGTGACTGTTCTTCGAGCTCTTCGTTGGCGGTCTTGAGCTCTTCCTGCTGAACTTGCAACTCTTCGTTGAGTTGCTGGGTTTCGGCCAACACCTCCTGCAAACGCTGACGATAGCGTGCAGCCTCGATCGAGGTGCCGATGTTGCCGGCAATCAGCTCAAGCAATTCAATGTCACGGTCCGTCAGTGAGCGCAGAAAGCCCAGTTCGATCACGCCATTGACCCGCTCGTCATCACTGGTGGGCACCACCAGCACACTGCGCGGCAAACCTTCGCCGAGGCCGGAGCTGACTTTGAAGTAATCAACCGGTACCTCGTCCAGGCGAATCAACCGTGCCTGTTGCGCCACCTGGCCGACAATGCCTTCTTCGCTGTAAATCTGCTGCTCCCGCTCTTCTTGCTCACGGGAAAACCCGTAGGTGGCGATGCGTTTGAGGCCGCCGTGGTCTTCGCGCACATAAATAGCCGCCACGGCGGTGCCAAGGTACTGCGCACAAAATTGCAGAATATTGCGTCCCAGCAGGCTCAGGCTCAACTGTCCCAGCACCTGCCCGGCGAGTTGAGTCTGACCGTTGCGCAACCAGGCTTGCTGCTCCAGGCGATGGGCGCTGGCCTGTTGGGCAGCGAGGTTGACGCCGTAGCTTTGCGAAAGATTGAGCAAATCGCGGCGCCCGACATACGCCAGCAAGCCACTGACGCCGGCAATGAACAACAGATAGAGGCTGATACTCCAGACTGTGGTGCGCCGCACGTCTTCATTGCGAGCGGTGCGCAGTTGTTGCTCGGAGTCGATCACGTCCTCGAATTGCTTGCGAATTTCATCGGTCAGGCGTTTGCCGCGTCCGGCCTTGACCACGGCGCGATAGTCACCGCTGCTGCGCTGCAAATCGATCAGCGATTGCGCGTAGCTGGCCCATTCCAGCTGCAATGCCTGCAACCGCAGCAAGCGGTCAGTCTGCACCGGGTTGTCGGCGGTCAGCTCGAGCAAGGTGTTGAGGGCCACGGCAATTCGCGGTTTGGCGGTTTCGTAGGGATCGAGGAAATGTTCGTCGCCACTGAGCAGGAAACCGCGCATCCCGGTTTCCAGGTCCACGGTCAGCTTGAGCGCTTCATTGGCGTTATTGATCACCCGGTCGGTGTGTTGCACCCACTGGATCGTCGACAGTAAATAGCTGATCAGCGAAACGAAGAACACCGCGCTGATGAGGCCCAGACCCAACGGCAGGCTGATGTTGCGGCTCAGGAGTTTACGAAATCGTTGCTCATCAACCGTGGACGCGGAGGTCATGGGTCAGGCCTTGTCGAACTGTCGGGATGCAAGGAGTTTGCCGCAAAACTGGCACATTGATCCAATTTTCTGACATGGTTTCGCGCAAGGTCCTACATTGCGCTGCGATCGCGCAAAGCGGCGGGTTATCCTTGCGTGACCTGCGCCGCACTCTTTTTTGCATCGCGTCGGGAACTTGTCGGGATCCGCCACTTACTGATGCAAGAAGCTGGTATTTTCGAACGCTGGCAATGCCAATTTTATCGGGAATCTCACTATGTCATCCGTCAACGGCTCCACCATCCTTGTCGTCGAAGACGATGCCATCGTGCGCATGCTGATCGTCGATGTACTGGAGGAGTTGGAGTTCAAGGTGCTGGAAGCCAATGGCAGCGAGCAGGCGCTGGAGACACTCAAGGACTTGAGCCAGCACATTGATCTGATGATGACCGACGTGGGCCTGCCGAACATGGACGGCCGCGAACTGGCCAATGAAGCACGTGATTTACGTCCAGCCTTGCCGATCCTGTTTGCCAGCGGTTATGCCGAAACCATCGAAGTGCCTCAAGGCATGCACTTGATCGGCAAACCGTTCTCCATCGATCAGTTGCGCGACAAGGTCAAAGACATTCTCGAGTGACGTTGCGATCCGCTGTGGTTTAATGCGCGCCTTTTTCGTCCCTGCCCTGTCTTCGCTTCAAGGAATTCCCGTACATGAACCAGCCCCGCGCAACCAAAGTCCTGGTCATTGGTTACGTCTGGCCCGAGCCCCGCTCTTCCGCGGCCAGCGGGCATGTCATGCAAATCCTCGAGGTTTTCCTGCAGCAAGGCTGGGACATCACGTTCAGCAGCCCGGCGGGCTTCGGCGAACAACGCGCAGACCTGACGGCGTTGGGCATTCGCGAAGTGCCGATCGAGCTGAACAGCAGCAGTTTCGACGAGTTCATCAGCGAACTGGCGCCGGACATCGTGTTGTTCGATCAATTCATGATGGAGGAACAGTTCGGATGGCGGGTCGAGAAGCATTGTCCCGATGCCCTGCGCGTGCTCGAAAGTTGCGACCTGCAAAGCCTCAGGCATGGCCGGCATCAACGCCTCAAGGAGCGTTTGAAAACCAGTGATGACAACAATGACTTCAGTGGCCTGTTCGCCCAGGCAGAGCGTGAAGAATTTGAACACATGGCCAACACCGATCTGGCAAAGCGCGAAATCGCCTCGTTTTATCGTTGTGATTTGACGCTGATGGTTTCCGAAGTGGAAATCGAATTGCTGGTCGAGCAGTTCAGGATTCCACGCAACTTGTTGCACTGGTGCCCATTGATGGTCGATCTTCCGGCCAGCGCACCGGTAGCGTTCGAAGATCGGGCGCACTTTCTGCATATCGGCAACTTTCGCCATGCACCCAATTGGGATGCGGTGCTCTGGTTGAAAACCGCGATCTGGCCGCTGATTCGCGAGCAACTACCCAGCGCTCAATTGCATATCTATGGTGCCTACACACCACCCAAGGCCACTGCGCTACATAACGCGGCGCAGGGGTTCCACGTAATGAACTGGGCAGAGGACGCCTTGCAGGTGATGTCGGCGACGCGGGTGTGCCTGGCGCCCTTGCGTTTTGGCGCAGGTATCAAGGGCAAAATCGTCGATGCAATGCTCTGTGGCACACCGAATGTGACGACGCCAGTCGGTGCGGAGGCGATGCATGGCGAAGAGACTTGGCCCGGTGCAGTGACCCGTTCGGCACGCGAGTTCGCCGATCATGCCGTGCAACTGCACAACGACAAGGCCCTATGGTTGAGCGCCCAGAATCAAGCCCGCGCTTTGTTGGCCAGTCGCTACCAGCCGTCCATTCATGGCCCGGCGTTGATTGAACGGCTGGTTGCTTGTCAGCGGCACCTGTCCGACATTCGGCGAGATAACTTTACCGGCAGCATGTTGCGCCATCACCACCACAAAAGTACTCAATACATGGCGCAATGGATTGAAGCGAAAAACCGGGCCCAATGAGTCGCCGAAAATAACCCTGTATAAAACTCACTAGATAACTTATTAACAATACGAAACACCCCGCCACTCCTGCCTGAGTCGCATGAGTGGCTTTCCTGTTTTTTAGTTGCTATAAAACCCCTCTCCGCCAAATGCGATAAAGCATTTAGCGCATAAACAACTGTATCCAACCCACTTGCACGGACGCACTATGGACGACAATAACGAAATACAACCAAGCTTTGAGTATGGCAACTATAAACCCACACTCAACGACTGGATGAGTAATATTCCAATCATCGAAAACTTGACGCTCGGCGAGCTGATTTTGCCTGGCGCACATAATACCGGCTCAGACAAGAACGGTAACTATATCTGGGCACCAACCATGCACTGGGCCGTCTGCCAAAACGAATCGTTTTATTATCAACTGATGAACGGCGCCAGGGCATTCGACATCAGACTTGAATTTGACATGAATATCAGGAATGGCAATAGTTACTCGTATTTTTACTTTCACCATAACGGAATACGCTCCTATCGCGAGCTCTCTCAGCTCGCTCAGGATATCTCCAGCTTTCTAGTGCATAATCCCGATGAGTTCATAATCCTCGACTTCCACAAACTGGAACGTGGAAATCGTCCCGTTAACTTCAAGGAATTCAGTGACCGCCTCGTGCGCAGTTTAGGCGAACTCATCATTCCTCCTGAACACAGCCGCAAGACGCTTGGACAGTTGAAACGCATCAGCAGGACTCAACGGGTACTGCTCGCCGCCGATCATCACCCGCACCTGGACCCACAAGCCTTTTGCAGGAGCGTTCAACATAAATGGAGCGGCTCCGCCATCACCGATGTCCAATACCTCGAATCTTTTATTGAAACCGTCATGACGACCCCTCCCTCTTCAAGTTTCCCATGGTCTCTATCTGCCACCGCTTACTCCGTCGTCGGTGGCCCGGTTAGCATCCCCAAAGAGCTGAATGATTGGTTCGATGTAAACAAACCATGGATTCACAAATGCAGCATTATCAATGTGGATTTTTTTGAAGAGTCAAACCTGGTTCACAACTGCCGCGCGGCAAACGTAATGAAGGCCCAATCCCGCCTCAAGCAACAGCGGCCATGAGGCAATGGTGCGCGGTTTTTTGATATCCGCCTGGGCGTACGTTCAAACGGCAGAGTAGCGTTATCCATCCGGCTGGAGGCATGATCAGGGCGGGATAACAACACAAGCGCCCTGACATGACCCGCACCGCCAGAGTCACCGATCCTTCCTATGAATTGATGGACGACCACAACGGGTTGTCCATCATCTACCGTCAGCATGGCTTTCCCTGCCCGCTGGTGCGCTGGCATTTCCATAAGGAATACGAGTTGCACCTGATCGTCGCCAGTTCCGGCAAGGTGTTCATTGGCGATTACATCGGCAACTTCTATCCGCAAACCCTGTTCCTGACCGGCCCCAACCTGCCCCACAACTGGATCAGCCAGGTGGCCGAGGACGAAGTGGTACCCAAGCGCGACATGCTGGTCAACTTCACCGACGAGCTGTTTGAAAGCGGCCATCAGGTGTTTGCCGAACTCAAGACCCTGGCGCCGCTGCTGGAGCGCGCGCAATACGGCATCGAGTTTCGCTGCAAGCACACCATCGCCCAGGCCATGGACTTGATGCAGCGCATCGCCGAAACCAGCGGCATCACCCGGCTCGGGCACTTTTTCATTCTGCTGGAGTTGCTCGCGGCCACCGACGACTACCAATTGCTCTCTGGCGCCACGACGCCACAACTGGCCGACGAGCACAACATCGATCGCACCAACCGCGCGGTGGATTATATTTTCGCTCACTACGCCCGGGACCTGACACTGGAAGAAGTCGCCGAGCACCTGGGCATGAAGCCCACGTATTTCAGCCGCGTATTCAAGCAGGCCACCGGGCGCAATTTCGTCGAATTCGTCAATCGCCTGCGCATCAGCAAGTCCTGCGAGTTGCTGGCCGATGGCGACAAGCCGGTCACTGACGTGTGCTTCGAATCGGGCTTCAACAATATTTCCAACTTCAACCGGCGCTTCCAGCAACTCAAGGGCATGACCCCGTCGCATTATCGGCGGTTGGTGGTGCAGCGGCTGACCGAGCAAAACCTGGGTTAAAAATCAAAAGATCGCAGCCTTCGGCAGCTCCTACCGCTGGAATGCGCCCTCCTGTAGGAGCTGCCGAAGGCTGCGATCTTTTCTCTGCTAAAAGCTATAAAACCTGTACGGATTCAATACCCCTCCTTCGCTGAAAAGCCCTTCCCTGCGCCTACCTGCCAAAACCCCAGTGCAAAAAAGTATCGATCAAAGTGCGATGGATGATTTGTCTCGCCCTCCATTGAAGGATGTAATCAGTGCACATTCTTCCCTCCGCAGGAAGACACAAAAACAATAACTGTCCTTCTGTAACCCATTGGGTGCAGAAAAGGAGTGCACGATGCAACCTTCAGTAAAAGCTCTGCTCGCCCTCACCTGCATGACCCTCAGTAGCGCCAGTCTCGGCGCCCAGACCCTGACCATCGCCACCGTCAACAACAGCGACATGATCCGCATGCAAAAGCTTTCGAAAACCTTCGAGGCCGAGCATCCGGACATCAAGCTCAATTGGGTGGTGCTCGAAGAAAACGTCCTGCGCCAGCGCCTGACCACTGACATCGCCACCCAGGGCGGGCAGTTCGACGTGCTGACCATCGGCATGTACGAAGCCGCACTCTGGGGCGCCAAGGGCTGGCTGGCGCCGATGAAGGATTTGCCGGCCAGCTACGCCCTCGACGATGTGTTCCCGTCGGTGCGCGAAGGCCTGTCCGTCAAAGGCTCGCTGTATGCGCTGCCGTTCTACGCCGAAAGCTCGATCACCTACTACCGCACCGACCTGTTCAAGGACGCCGGCCTGACCATGCCCGAGCGCCCGACCTGGGAGCAGATCGGTGAATTCGCCGCCAGGCTCAACAAACCCGAGCAAGAACAGTACGGCATCTGCCTGCGGGGCAAGGCCGGCTGGGGCGAGAACATGGCGCTGATCAGCACCGTCGCCAACGCCTACGGCGCTCGCTGGTTCGATGAACAGTGGCAGCCGCAATTCAACGGCCCCGAGTGGAAAAGCGCGCTGAATTTCTACGTCGACACCATGAAGAAATCCGGCCCGCCGGGCGCCTCGAGCAATGGTTTCAATGAAAACCTGGCGTTGTTCAACAGCGGCAAATGCGCGATCTGGGTCGATGCCAGCGTCGCCGGCTCATTCGTCACCGACAAGGCCCAGAGTAAGGTCTCCGATCACGTCGGCTTCACCTATGCGCCGCATCAAGTCACCGACAAGGGCTCGGCCTGGCTGTACTCCTGGGCACTGGCCATTCCCACCAGTTCCAAAGCCAAGGAAGCAGCGAAAACCTTCAGCGCCTGGGCCACTTCCAAAGAATACGGCGCACTGGTCGCGGAAAAAGACGGCATCGCCAACGTGCCGCCGGGTACCCGGGCCTCGACCTACAGCGAGGCGTACATGAGCGCTGCGCCATTCGCCAAGGTCACGCTGGAATCACTCAAGGCCGCGGACCCGAGCAAGCCGGGCGCCAGGCCTGTGCCGTATATCGGCATCCAGTTGGTGACCATTCCCGAGTTCCAGGGCATTGGTACCCAGGTCGGCAAGTCCTTCTCTGCAGCGTTGATCGGCCAGACCACGGTCGACCAGGCATTGGCGGCGGCCCAGCAAACCACTGAACGCGAAATGAAGCGCGCGGGTTATCCCAAGTAACACCGTATCCAATGTGGGAGCGAGCTTGCTCGCGATGAGGCCATGACATTCAACAGTGATGTCGGCTGACAGATTGCTATCGTCGGAACGCCGCCCGGAGCAAGCTCGCTCCCACAGTTGATCTTCATATGCCTGTAATTAATCGGTTCTGATCACCATGAATACATCAACTGCCAAAGCTCACATGGACATTGTCCAACCCCAGCGCAAACGCCGCGTGACCGATCCCGGCTGGTTTCTGGTCAGCCCTTCGGTGGCATTGCTGCTGTTGTGGATGATCGTACCCCTGGGCATGACCCTCTACTTCTCGACCATCCGCTACAACTTGCTCAATCCCGGCGAGAACGCGTTCGTCGGGCTGGAAAACTTCACTTACTTCCTCACCGATTCGGGCTTCCTGCCCGGCGCCACCAACACGCTGTTGCTGGTGGGCAGCGTGCTGCTGATCAGTGTGGTGTTCGGCGTGCTGATCAGTGCGCTGCTGGAGGCCAGTGAGTTTTTCGGTCGCGGCATCGTGCGGGTGATGCTGATCTCGCCGTTTTTCATCATGCCCACGGTGGGCGCGCTGATCTGGAAGAACCTGATCTTCCATCCGGTATCAGGGATTCTCGCCTACGTCTGGAAGCTGTTCGGTGCGCAACCGGTGGACTGGCTCGCACACTACCCGCTGCTGTCGATCATCATCATTGTCTCGTGGCAATGGCTGCCCTTCGCGATCCTGATCCTGATGACCGCCATGCAGTCCCTCGACCAGGAACAGAAAGAAGCCGCGCGCCTGGACGGTGCCGGACCCATCGCGATTTTCTGGCACTTGACCCTGCCGCACCTGGCGCGGCCGATTGCGGTGGTGGTGATGATCGAAACCATCTTCCTGCTCTCGGTGTTCGCCGAAATCTTCACCACCACCAACGGCGGCCCCGGCTACGCCTCGACCAACCTCGCCTACCTGATCTACAACCAGGCGCTGGTGCAGTTCGACGTCGGCATGGCCTCGGCGGGCGGCTTGATCGCCGTGGTCATCGCCAACATCGCCGCGATCATTCTGGTGCGAATGATCGGCAAAAACCTGACCGACAAAGCCTGAGGCCTGCCATGACTCTTCAACAATCCCGTCGCCTGCAAAGCCTGCTGCTCGGTACGTTGGCCTGGGCCATCGCGATCCTGATTTTCTTCCCGATCTTCTGGATGGTGCTGACCAGTTTCAAGACCGAAATCGATGCCTTCGCCACGCCGCCGCAGTTCATCTTCACGCCAACGCTTGCGAACTACCTGCACATCAACGAGCGCAGCGACTATTTCAGTTTCGCCTGGAACTCGGTGGTGATTTCCTTCAGCGCCACGGCCCTGTGCCTGCTGATCGCGGTGCCTGCGGCCTACTCAATGGCGTTCTACGAAACCCAGCGCACCCGAGGCACACTGCTATGGATGCTCTCGACCAAGATGCTGCCGCCGGTGGGCGTGCTGATGCCGATCTATCTGCTGGCCAAGAGTTTCGGCCTGCTCGATACGCGCATTGCACTGATCGTCATCTATACGCTGATCAACCTGCCGATCGTGGTCTGGATGATTTACACCTACTTCAAGGACATCCCCAAGGACATCCTCGAAGCCGCGCGCCTGGACGGCGCAACGCTGGCGCAGGAAATGCTCCGGGTGTTGCTGCCCATCGCCAAGGGCGGCCTGGCGTCCACGGTGCTGCTGTCGCTGATCCTGTGCTGGAACGAGGCCTTCTGGTCGCTGAACCTGACCTCGTCCAAAGCCGCACCGCTGACCGCGTTGATCGCCTCGTACTCGAGCCCCGAAGGGCTGTTCTGGGCCAAGTTGTCGGCCGTCTCGACCCTGGCCTGTGCGCCGATCCTGATCTTCGGCTGGATCAGCCAGAAACAACTGGTTCGCGGCCTGTCGTTCGGCGCCGTGAAATGAATCAAAAGCAAAAGATCGCAGCCTTCGGCAGCTCCTACACAGAGCCCCCAAGCACCACGACTCCCCTGTAGGAGCTGCCGCAGGCTGCGATCTTTTGATCTTAAACAACAACAAACGGAGGCCCATCACCATGGCCAACCTGAAAATCAAGAATCTGCAAAAAGGCTTCGAAGGCTTTTCCATCATCAAGGGCATTGACCTGGAAGTGAACGACAAGGAATTCGTGGTCTTCGTCGGCCCGTCGGGTTGCGGCAAATCCACGTTGCTGCGGCTGATCGCCGGGCTGGAAGAAGTCAGCGGCGGCACCATCGAACTCGATGGCCGCGACATCACCGAAGTGAGCCCGGCCAAGCGCGACCTGGCGATGGTGTTCCAGACCTACGCACTGTACCCGCACATGAGCGTGCGCAAGAACATGTCGTTCGCCCTCGACCTGGCCGGCGTGGCGAAGGCCGAGGTGGAGAAAAAGGTCAGCGAAGCGGCGCGCATCCTCGAACTGGGGCCGATGCTGGAGCGCAAGCCCAAGCAACTGTCCGGCGGCCAGCGCCAGCGCGTGGCGATTGGCCGGGCCATCGTGCGCAACCCGAAAATCTTCCTGTTCGACGAACCGTTGTCCAACCTCGATGCCGCCCTGCGCGTGCAGATGCGCCTGGAACTGTTGCGCCTGCACAAAGAACTGCAAGCCACGATGATCTACGTGACTCACGATCAGGTCGAAGCGATGACCATGGCTGACAAAGTGGTCGTACTCAATGGCGGCAAGATCGAGCAAGTCGGCTCGCCGCTGGACCTCTATCACCAGCCGGCCAACCTGTTTGTCGCGGGGTTTCTGGGCACACCGAAAATGGGCTTTCTCAAAGGCAAGGTCACACGCACCGACAGCCAGGGTTGCGAAGTGCAACTGGACGCCGGTACCCGCATCAGCCTGCCCTTGAGCGGCAGGCATCTGAGCGTCGGGAGTGCGGTGACGCTGGGCATCCGCCCCGAGCATCTGGAACTGGCCAAACCCGGCGACTGCACCTTGCAGGTCACCGCCGATGTCAGCGAACGCCTGGGCAGCGACACCTTCTGCCACGTTCTGACCTCGTCCGGCGAAGCCCTGACCATGCGTGTTCGCGGCGATCTGGCCAGCCGTTATGGCGAAACCCTGAGCCTGCACCTGGATGCGCAACACTGCCATTTATTCAATGCCGAAGGCGTGGCACTGACCCGCCCGCTGCGCGTTGCTGCCTGATTTCAGAGAGCCTGCGATGAAACTGAACAAACATAACCTCAGCCGCCTCGCGCCTGAAGTGGTCCTGCCCGCCTACGCGTTAGGCGATACCCGCCAAGGCATCGCGCACATCGGCGTCGGCGGTTTCCATCGCGCCCACCAGGCGTTTTACACCGATGCACTGATGAATACCGGAGAAGCGCTGGACTGGGCAATCTGTGGTGTCGGCCTGCGCGCCGAGGACCGCCGCGCCCGTGACGATCTCAAGGAGCAGGACTACCTGTTTACCTTGTTCGAGCTTGGTGATGACGACGACACCGAGGTGCGGGTGATCGGGGCAATTCGCGACATGTTGCTGGCAGAGGACGATGCCCAGGCGTTGATCGACAAACTGGCCAGTCCCGAGATCCGCATCGTCTCGCTGACCATCACCGAAGGCGGTTACTGCATCGACGACAGCACCGGTGAGTTCATGGCGCACTTGCCGCAGATTCAGCATGACCTGGCGCATCCGGAGGCGCCGAAAACCGTGTTCGGTTTCCTCTGTGCCGCACTGGCCAAGCGTCGCGCCGCCGGCACGCCGGCCTTCACCCTGATGTCCTGCGATAACCTGCCGCACAACGGTGCCGTCACCCGTAAGGCGCTGCTAGCCTTCGCCGCCTTGCACGACGGCGAATTACGCGACTGGATCGACGCCAACGTCAGTTTCCCCAACGCCATGGTCGACCGCATCACGCCGACGACCAGTTCCCGGCACCGCCTGCAACTGGCCGACCAGCATGGGGTGGACGATGCCTGGCCAGTAGTCTGCGAACCCTTTGTGCAATGGGTGCTGGAAGACAAGTTCGTCAACGGTCGCCCGGCCTGGGAAAAGGTTGGCGTGCAGTTCACCGACGACGTCACGCCCTACGAAGAAATGAAGATCAAGCTGCTCAACGGCAGTCATCTGGCGCTGACGTACCTGGGATTCCTCAAGGGTTACCGCTTCGTCCATGAGACCATGAACGACCCACTGTTCGTGCGCTACATGCGCGCCTACATGGACCTGGATGTGACGCCGCAGCTGCCGGCGGTGCCGGGAATTGACCTGGCCGAGTACAAGAACACCCTGGTGACGCGCTTCTCCAATCAGGCGATTGCCGATCAGCTTGAACGGGTGTGTTCGGACGGCTCGTCGAAGTTTCCGAAATTCACCGTGCCGACCATCAATCGCTTGATCGCCGATGGCCGTGAGACCAGGCGCGCAGCGTTGGTGGTGGCGGCGTGGGCGCTGTACCTCAAGGGCGTGGATGAGCATGGCGAGACCTATTCGATCCCGGACCCACGCGCAGCGTTCTGCCAGACGCTGGTGGCCGATGATGTGTTGATTACCCAGCGATTGTTGGCGGTCGAGGAGATTTTTGGTACGGCGATTCCCCGCTCGGCGGAGTTTGTCGCGGCGTTCGAGTGGTGTTGCAACAGTTTGCGGGATTTTGGGGTGTCGCGGACGTTGGAACGGGTGCTGGCGTAGGCCCTGCGGTGAGTCTGCTGCCGCCATGAATGTTGAATGCTCACTGATATCGACCTGACGATCCAAGGATCCTGCATGACAACCCGACAACTCTTCCTCGGCATCGACTGCGGCACCCAAGGCACCAAGGCCATCATCCTCGACGCGATCAGCGGTGAAGTGCTCGGCCTGGGAGCCGCCAGCCACAGCCTGATCAGCGGCCCCAATGGCTGCCGCGAACAGGACACCCGTCAGTGGCTGGAAGCCTTCGCCACTGCCACCCGCCGTGCGTTGCTCGCGGCCAAGGTCGATGGCCAGTCGATCCTCGGCATTGGCGTCTCCGCTCAGCAACACGGCCTGGTGCTACTGGACGATCAGGGCCAGGTATTGCGTGCGGCCAAGCTCTGGTGCGACACCGAAACCACCCCGGAAAATGACCGCCTGCTGGCCCATCTGGGCGGCGAAAAGGCTTCACTGGAACGCCTCGGCGTGGTCATCGCGCCGGGCTACACCCTGTCCAAACTGCTATGGACCAAAGAGCAGCATCCCGAGGTGTTTTCCCGCATCGCCCGCATCCTGCTACCCCACGACTACCTCAACCATTGGCTCACCGGCCGCAGTTGCAGCGAATACGGCGATGCCTCGGGCACCGGGTATTTCAATGTGCGTACGCGCCGGTGGGATTTGCAATTGTTGCTGGACATCGACCCGAGCGGATGCCTGCAAGCCGCGCTACCTGAGCTGATCGATGCCCATCAGGCGGTCGGTACGGTTCTGCCGGGTATTGCCGAACACCTGGGCATCAACCCGCGGGCACTGGTGTCCAGTGGCGGCGGCGACAACATGATGGGCGCCATTGGCACCGGCAACATCCAGCCCGGTGCAATCACCATGAGCCTCGGCTCGTCCGGCACGGTGTACGCCTATGCCGATCAACCGAGCGTCGCCGCGGATGCCGCAGTCGCCACGTTCTGTTCTTCCAGTGGCGGATGGTTGCCATTGATCTGCACCATGAACCTGACCAATGCCACCGGTCTGATTCGCGACCTGCTGGACCTCGACATCGATCAGTTCAATGAGCTCGTTGCCCAGGCGCCGATCGGTGCCGAAGGTGTGAGCATGTTGCCGTTTTTCAACGGGGAGCGGGTGCCTGCCCTGCCCCATGCCAGTGGCAGCCTGTCGGGTCTGACCATGACCAATCTGACCCGGGCCAATCTGTGCCGCGCGGTGGTCGAAGGCACGACGTTCGGTTTGCGTTACGGACTGGACCTGTTACGCCACAATGGCTTGCAAAGCCGCAGCATTCGGCTGATCGGCGGTGGTTCGAAAAGCGCGGTGTGGCGGCAGATCGTCGCCGACACCATGAACACCCCGGTGATCTGCACCGAACAAAGCGAGGCCGCGGCTCTCGGTGCGGCGATCCAGGCGGCCTGGTGCGTATCCCGGGCGAACAGGCACGAACACAGTCTGGCGGACTTGTGCGAGCGTTGCGTGAAGCTCGACCCGGCCAGTGAAACCCTGCCGGTCGCCGACAATGTACACGCCTGTCAGCAGGCGTATGAACGCTATCAACAGCATGTCGCAACCCTTTGAAGAGTGAACAACTATGTACCTGGTGTGTGGCGAAGCGCTGTTCGATTTTTTCAGTGAAAACGACGCCAGCGGTCTGGCTTCCAAAGTGAACTTCAAAGCCATTGCCGGTGGTTCGCCGTTCAATGTGGCAGTGGGCTTGCGCCGATTGGGCGTGGACGCGGCGCTGTTGGCCGGGTTGTCCACCGATTACCTGGGGCGGCGCCTGCTGCAAGTGCTGCAAGATGAAGGCGTGTGCCAGGACTACCTGCTGGATTTTGCCGCGCCGACCACCCTGGCGATGGTCGCGGTCGGGGCCAATGGCTCACCGCAGTACAGCTTCCGTGGCGAAGGCTGCGCGGATCGACAATTGCAACCGGAGCACCTGCCGCCACTCGGGCCTGAGGTACGCGGCCTGCATATCGGTTCGTTCTCCCTGGTGGTGCAGCCGATTGCCGACACCCTATTGGCACTGGTGCGCCGGGAAAGCGGCAAGCGCCTGATCAGCCTCGATCCGAACGTGCGCCTGAACCCGGAGCCGGACATTGACCTGTGGCGTGCACGGATCGCGACGCTGGTCGAACTGGCTGATCTGATCAAGGTCAGCGACGAGGATCTGCATCTGCTGTACCCCGGCCAGGACCCGGCGCAGGTGATCGAAGGCTGGTTGCAGCACCGCTGTCAGCTGGTGTTCCTGACCCGGGGCGGCGATGGCGCGAGCGTGTTCAGCCGGGTTCACGGTTCGTGGTCGGCTCCTGCCTGTGCGGTAAAAATCGCCGACACCGTGGGCGCGGGCGATACTTTTCAGGCGGCGCTGATTACCTGGCTGACCGAACAGCAGCTGGACTCGGTGGAGGGAGTGAAACAACTTGGCCGCGAGCAGATCGACCGCATGCTGAAGTTCGCAGTGCAGGCGGCCGCGTTGACGTGCAGCAGGACCGGGCCGGATTTGCCTTATCGCAAGCAACTGGATTTGCGCTGAGTTCGAAGGCCTCTTCGCGAGCAGGCTCGCTCCTACAGTAGATTCATGTCCGACAGCGATCCAATGTAGGAGCGAGCCTGCTCGCGATGACTTTCCATCAGGCGCCCGATGGTCTTAACTGATACACAGGATCGCGCATTCGCAACAGACGGCGTTCAGCCGGGTTAACCCTCGCTTAACCGTGCGGTCCAACACTTCACTGGACCGCACGCCCTCAGACTGCTCTGACGCCCAGTGCGGCAAGTTCGACAAGCAACACATCGAACTGACTTTCCGTCCGCACCGGAGATCGCTGATGAACACTCGTACCCTGCTGGTTACCACCGCCCTCGCCTGCACTGCGTTTGCCGGCCTGGCTCAGGCCAATGACACCACTGACTCTCAAGCCGTGCCCTATCACTACGGCATGCCATTGCATGTCAGCAAAGTGATTTCACTGACCGAGCCGGACACCCTTGAGTGCAAAGTGGTAAATGCCCAGATGAAGTACATTGATGACAGGGGAAAACCCGCAGAAATTACCTACCGTAAACTTTCCGACGCCTGCGAGAACCAGAGCTGAGCGAAAAGTCTGATTTGCCGACGGTTGCCGTTGAACTGGCGCTGGGCCTGGCGTTCCTCCAGACCCGGCGCGTGTCCGTGGAACTCGAAACCGCAGGTTAAAGCGCTTTGCCCAGCATCGAGTGGGGATCGACCTCGACGTGATGCTGTTTGGAACGCAGCCGGGCAATCAACTCGTTGATTTCCCGGCAACCATTGAGCCCGGAAGCATCAATGCCGGTGACCAATAGATCCAGGTGATCGGTTTGCCCGTCTGCATAGACCTTGACGGTCATCGACAGATCCGGTGACAGCGTGCACTGGCAGCGCACGGGCAGAAAACTGCTTTCGATGATGTTGCGAATTTCCAAGGCAGAAAGAAACATGGCGACTCCCTCCTATGTGAGACTGCCAATAACGGTCAATGCTCGCTCATATGAAATCCCGGCAAGCTTCAAGGACAGATACAGCATAAATCATGCTCCGGATTTCGCTGTGCAGCTCATCGGCAATTCATGGGTTCAGGCAAGATACCTGTAAAGCCTGTCATGCCGTTTGCAATATACACCCCTTGTGACCTTGAAATTTGCACGCTGGGCGCCACGGGTTTGCATTCACTGCACACCACAGTAAAAATGCCGCCCTTCACTTCAAGCAAGGAGGCATCATGAGTTCTTTGACCGTTAACGCTTGCGCAGCGCTAGCCGCACTGGGGCTTGCCGGCCTGGCGCACGCCGCCAAACTCGAAGGCACCGCGCCCTATCCGAAGGCCGAAAGCGGGTTTACCCGCCAGGTGATTCACCTCGCACCACAGACCCGGGAAAACGACTTCCAGGTCGAGATCCTGGCCGGCAAGACGATGACCGTCGACTGCAATAACCCGCGTCTGGGTGGCATTCTCGAAGAGAAGAACCTCGAGGGTTGGGGCTACCCGTTCTATCGCCTGGAAAAAGTCATTGGCCCGATGAGCACGCTGATGGCCTGCCCGACCGGCACGAGCAAACAGGGTTTTGTACCGGTGGTCGGTGACGGCTTCCTGCTGCGTTACAACAGCAAGCTGCCGCTCGTGCTGTACGTGCCCAAGGACATCGAAGTGCGCTATCGGATCTGGTCGACATCGGCCAAGGTCGAGAAAGCCGTGCAGGAATAACCCGGCCATCCGGCGGACCCTCGCGGAGTCCGCTGTCGACCTGCCCGGGCGTCATACCGGGGCGCCACTCAACGCGGCGCGTTCGGCCACGTGCCCAAGGCTGTCGAAGTTGATATTGGCACCCGAGTCGATCGCCACCAGGGTCTGCCCCAAGGCACCGGTTTGCGCGACGTATTTCTTGATCCCGGCCACCGCCAGCGCACCGGAAGGTTCGGTGATCGAGCGGGTATCGTCGTAGATATTCTTGATTGCGGCGCAAAGTTCATCATTGCTGACCGTCACCACGTCATCAACGCAGAACCGGCAGACCTCAAAACCGTAAGCGCCGATCTGCGCCACCGCCACCCCATCGGCGAAGGTACCGACGCTCGGCAGCACGACCCGTTCGCTGGCATGCATCGCCGCTTGCAGACACGCGGAATGCTCCGACTCGACG
Organism: Pseudomonas sp. 05L36; assembly: GCF_056398125.1. Classification (NCBI taxonomy): domain Bacteria; kingdom Pseudomonadati; phylum Pseudomonadota; class Gammaproteobacteria; order Pseudomonadales; family Pseudomonadaceae; genus Pseudomonas; species Pseudomonas sp. 05L36. The sequence continues at coordinate 57,456 of NZ_JBFTOU010000003.1, forward strand.
CCAATGATGCGAACTTCCGGCCGCAAGTATTTGACGTAAGCAGCGATACCCGCGATCAGCCCGCCGCCGCCCACCGGCACGAAGATCGCATCCAGCGGCCCCTGATGCTGGCGCAGGATTTCCATGGCCACCGTGCCTTGCCCTGCGATCACATCGGCATCGTCGAACGGCGAAACAAAGGTGCGACCGGTTTCCCCGGCCAGGTCCAGTGCATAGGCCAGTGCAAACGGAAAGCTTTCGCCGTGCAACACCGCATCGGCGCCACGACTGCGAACCCCGATGACCTTCAATTGCGGCGTCGTGCATGGCATGACGATGGTGGCATTGATCCCCAACTCCCGAGCAGCCAGCGCCACACCCTGGGCATGATTGCCGGCAGAAGCGGTAACCACGCCGCAAGCCTTTTGCGCCTCGCTCAGTTGCACCAGCTTGTTGTAGGCGCCGCGGATCTTGAAGGAAAAGGTCGGTTGCAAGTCTTCGCGCTTGAGCAGGATCTGGTTGCCCAAGGCTTCGGACAAGGCCGGTGCCGGTTGCAGCGGCGTGCGCACGGCCAGTTCATACACCGGCGCGGCAAGGATTTTTTTGACGTAGCGTTCCAGCAAGGCCTGTTGATCGGCGGTAAAACTCATGGTCGTCTCCTGACATTGATCGGGACCCGGGAGACAGAAAGTAAAAACCCGCCTCTAGGGCGGGTTGGGTGCTGCAGTCGTGAGCTAGCCCGCCAAATGAGGAATGGCGGTAATAATGCTTGGCTGGCAGCGCAATACGGTGGAAGTCATGGCTCGAAATTAGCCGGACGGTTGTGGCAAGTCAATGGCAAGTTTTGTAGATGCCGTTAGTCAGCCGGCAACTTCAACCCGACTTTGTAAATGCCACCGTTCTCCTCATCGGTCAATACATACAAGTAGCCGTCGGGCCCCTGCCGCACATCGCGAATGCGTTGTTTCAGCTCCCCGAGCAAACGCTCCTCGTGCACCACCTTGTCGCCATCGAACTCCAGGCGGATCAGTTCCTGGCTGACCAACGCGCCAATAAACACGTTGCGCTGCCAGGCCTTGAAACGATCGGCATCGTAGAACGCCATGCCACTCAGGCCCGGGGATTTTTCCCAGACATGGTTCGGGGCAACGGTGCCTTCGACGGTATCACCCTTGGCTTCGGGAATCGGTTCACCGGAATAGTTGATGCCATGGGTGGCCAGCGGCCAGCCGTAATTCTTGCCGCGCTCGATGATGTTGACTTCATCGCCGCCCTGGGGGCCGTGTTCGTTTTCCCACAGCGTGCCGTTCCACGGGTTGAGCGCCGCGCCTTGCGGATTGCGCTGCCCGTAGGACCAGATCTCCGGGCGCACGTTAGCCTGGCCGACAAAGGGGTTGTCCTTGGGCACCGTGCCGTCCGGGTAGATGCGCACCACTTTACCTTGCAGTTTGTCGAGGTCCTGGGCAGTCGGGCGGTCGTTGTTTTCCCCCAGGGTCACGAACAGATAGCCGTCGCGATCAAACACCAGCCGCGAGCCAAAATGGTTGCCGACCGAGAGTTTGGGTACCTGCCGCAGGATCACCTGAAAATCCTTGAGCGCCGTCATATCGTCGGAGAGCCGGCCGCGGCCCACCGCAGTACCGGCCTTGTTACCCTCACCGCCACCTTCGGCATAGGACAGATAGACCGTCCGGTCCTGCTTGAAATCCGGTGACAACGCCACGTCCAGCAAGCCGCCCTGCCCCTTGGCCCAGACCGTTGGCACGCCATTGAGCGGTGCTGACAGCTTGCCGTCAGCGGTCACCAGTCGCAGGTTGCCAGGCCGTTCGGTTACCAGCATGCCTTTACGATCCGGCAAGAATGCCAGCGCCCAGGGGTGCTCCAGCCCCGTCACGACGGGGGTGACCTCGAGGGTGCCTTCTTCGCTTTTCATCGTCTGGGCGGGCGCGGCAAGCACAGGGACAGTGGCGCTGATCAATGCGCTGGCACAGAGGGTTGCCAATAGGTTTTTACGCAACATGCAGGATTCCTTTTCCGATGAACATGAGGTTTGGTGAAAAGTAGCGGGCAGAGGTGATGCCTGCCGCTCAACGGTTGTTGGTGCCGGTGTCTCGCGGGGCGGGATTGGGAATGAATGTCGGTGGGCTGGCGGGAGCGGTCCGGTCGGGATAGCGATTACCGATGCCACCGTTGTCCAGCGTCGGCGAGCGCTGGACCGGCACGGTATTGGGTCCGCGTATGGCCGGGGCGCTGGGTTGAGTGCCTTGCATGCTGTTGGGGTTGGCCCGGTGGATCGGACTGTTGTAAGGGTTGTTGTTGGTGCGGCCCGGCAGGTTCTGGGCCAATTGCAACGCAGCAGAGGCATCGGCCAGAGAGCCCAATATGGCACTCAAGGCCAGCACAATGGCGCCAAACACGTATCGGTTCATGGGGTGCCTCTCTACGTCGCGTGGATAAGGACTTCGATACCACGCTACGCCCGGGGTTCAGCTTTGTTAACAAAAACCTCCCCGGCAAGACGTAATAGGCTGGATGTTCCGGCTTCATCGTCAGCAGCCCGAACACACCCCTTCAGATCAGAATGATGACCGCCAGCAATCCGGCGAAGATCGACCACTTTTCGAGGTAGTAAAGCGTGCGATTGCGCTTTTTCAGTTGTTTTCCGTGCAGGCGAACCTTATAGATCCTGCTGAACAGCCGGTTGAGCCCGCCGGTCCTGTCGCCCGCCTCGTTCGGCGCACCTGCCGCCGACATGACGGTGCGGCTGAACCAGCGATTGAATGCCGCAGCCCAGCGATACTTCATCGGCCGCTCGACGTCGCAGAACAAGATGATGCGATTGTGCGGCGTGGTGTTCTCTGCGTAATGAATGTAGGTCTCATCGAACATCACCGCTTCGCCATCGCGCCAATGGTAGTTCTGGCCATCGACATTGATGTAGCAGCCGGCATCGTTGGGTGTTTCCAGGCCCAGGTGATAACGGTAGGAACCGGCGTACGGATCGCGATGGCGCACCAGTCTGGAGCCCGGGGGCAACTCGGCGAACATCGCCGCCTTGATCGAACCAATGCCCTGCACCAGTTCGGTGGTGCGCGGGCAGAGTTTCATGGCCGACGGGTGGCTATCGCCGTACCACTTGAGATAGAAGCGCTTCCAGCCGGTCTTGAAAAACGAGTTGAAACCGACGTCATCGTATTGATTCGATCGCTTGATCTCGCCGGTGTGAAGCAAGTTCTGGCCTTCGGCACGGATTTCTTCCCAATGTGCCTGCAGCGGGCTCAGGTCGGGAAAATCGGCCGGGTCGAGATAAGGCTTGTTGGGGATTTTCGAAAACAGATAAAGAAAGCAGTTGATCGGTGCCAGAAACGTCGAGTGGTCACTCAACTGGCGACCCAGCTTATGGCGCACGTGACCGCGCAGGTGGACATACGCAATAGAGGCAACGTAGATAACGGCAATGATGAGTTTCACGGAAATCGTCACAGGTCGGAAGTAAACAAACTGCACCCTCACGGGTCTTGTGCAGCAACTGATTACGAAACAGCGGCCCCGTAGTGCCAACGAACCTTACCGATGGTCGGTTTCCAGCTACTGGATGGCATTTTAGCCACAGCTTGTAACCAATAGTTAACCTGCAACTGTGAAAATGTGTGCGCAAAAACCGCCAAAGCGTTGCAGAGGCCTCATCGCCCTATCGTTTAAAGAGCCAGACCAGTACAATCGCCGCCAAACTTTACGCGCCCCCAGGTTGAGAGCGGGAAAATCCCCTTTCAGCGCACGTTGACTCGGGCCAGGCGCGCCACATGCTGCTGTCCACTTAATGCCAGATGGATCTTCCACTGCCAATCGGGATGAATGTCCCGGGGTCCGAACAGTGGAAACGGGTACTGAACCGGTACTGCCGCAACCCTGGCTACTCTGAATGCTTCGCAGGAAAAACCTTTGATTTCTACAGCTAACATCACGATGCAGTTCGGCGCCAAGCCGCTCTTCGAAAACGTCTCGGTCAAGTTCAACGGTGGCAACCGTTACGGTCTGATCGGCGCCAACGGTTGCGGCAAGTCGACCTTCATGAAGATTCTCGGCGACGACCTGGAGCCGTCCGGCGGCCAGGTCATGCTGGAGCCGAACGTGCGTCTGGGTAAATTGCGCCAGGACCAGTTCGCCTACGAAGAATTCACCGTGATCGATACCGTGATCATGGGTCACGAAGAACTGTGGAAGGTCAAGGCCGAGCGCGACCGCATCTACTCGCTGCCTGAAATGAGCGAAGAAGACGGCATGGCCGTGGCCGAGCTGGAAACCGAATTCGCCGAAATGGACGGCTACACCGCCGAATCCCGTGCCGGTGAACTGCTGCTGGGCCTGGGTATTCCACTGGAACAGCATTTCGGCCCGATGTCCGAAGTCGCACCAGGCTGGAAACTGCGGGTATTGCTGGCTCAGGCGCTGTTCTCCGATCCTGAAGTGCTGTTGCTCGACGAACCGACCAACCACCTGGACATCAACACCATTCGCTGGCTGGAAACCATTCTCAAGGCGCGTAACAGCACCATGATTATCATTTCCCACGACCGTCACTTCCTGAACAGCGTCTGCACCCACATGGCTGACCTGGACTACGGTGAGTTGCGCCTGTTCCCGGGCAACTATGACGAGTACATGACTGCGGCCACCCAGTCCCGCGAGCAGTTGCTGTCGGACAACGCCAAGAAGAAAGCCCAGATCTCCGAACTGCAGACGTTCGTCAGCCGCTTCTCGGCCAACGCCTCGAAAGCCAAGCAGGCCACTTCCCGCGCAAAGCAGATCGACAAGATCCAGCTGGCCGAGGTCAAGCCATCGAGCCGCGTGAGCCCGTTCATCCGTTTCGAACAGACCAAGAAGCTGCACCGCCAGGCCGTGACCATCGAGCAGATGTCCAAGGGCTTCGACGGCAAGACCCTGTTCAAGAACTTCAGCTTCACCGTCGAAGCCGGCGAGCGCCTGGCGATCATCGGCCCGAACGGTATCGGCAAGACCACCCTGTTGCGTACGCTGATGGGCGAGCTGACCCCGGACGCCGGTTCCGTGAAGTGGACCGAAAGCGCGGAACTGGGCTACTACGCCCAGGATCACGCCCATGACTTCGAAGACGACGTCAGCCTGTTCGACTGGATGGGCCAGTGGACTCAGGGCGAGCAGATCATCCGTGGCACCCTGGGCCGCATGCTGTTCTCCAACGACGAAATCCTCAAGTCGGTCAAGGTCATCTCCGGTGGTGAGCAAGGCCGCATGCTGTTCGGCAAGCTGATCCTGCAAAAGCCGAACGTTCTGGTGATGGACGAACCGACCAACCACCTGGACATGGAATCCATCGAAGCGCTGAACCTGGCGCTGGAAAACTACCCGGGCACGCTGATCTTCGTCAGCCACGACCGTGAGTTCGTATCGTCCCTGGCCACCCGCATCATCGAGTTGAGCCCTAACGGCGTGACCGACTTCAGCGGCACCTATGACGATTACCTGCGCAGCCAGGGTGTGGTGTTCTAAAACAGCTACAAGCCTTTAGTTGCAAGCTACAAATGAAAAGCCCTGTCCTGGTGACGGGGCTTTTTGCATTCCGGGCCAAGGTTTCTTGTTGGTGCATAAATCATTGCGAGCAAGCTCGCTCCCACAGGGGAATGCATTTCAAAATGTGGGAGCGAGCTTGCTCGCGATGAGGCCATGAGGAACAGCGATAATGTCACGGCAAAAGTAGTTAGCCTGCTTCCTTTTATAACAACGCCGCGCCATGATGCAGTTCTCCCACCGCCGCCCGGGAACGAGCCCTCATGTCTGTGCCGCAAGTTGCCCCGCAAAGCTCCATGGCGATCACCCTGCAGATCGTCTCCATCGTCTTCTATACCTTCATCGCCTTTCTCTGCATCGGTTTGCCGATTGCGGTACTGCCGGGTTATGTCCACGAGCAGCTCGGGTTCAGCGCCATCGTGGCCGGGCTGACCATCGGCTCGCAATACCTCGCCACCCTGCTCAGCCGGCCCATGGCCGGGCGGATGTCCGACAGCGTTGGCACCAAGCGCGCAATCATCTTTGGCTTGTCGGGGATTGCGCTCAGTGGCGCGCTGACCTTGTTGTCGACCCTGTTGCAAGGCTTTCCCTTGATCAGCCTGCTGATTCTGATCGCCGGGCGCCTGTTGCTGGGGATCGCCCAGGGATTGATCGGCGTCGGCACCATCAGTTGGTGCATGGGCCAGGTCGGCGCGGAGCATACCGCGCGGTCGATTTCCTGGAACGGCATCGCGTCCTATGGGGCGATTGCCATTGGTGCACCGCTGGGTGTGGTCATGGTGCAACAACTGGGTTTCGCCAGCCTGGGCATTGCCCTGTCGCTGCTGGCCCTGGCTGCACTGTTGCTGATTCGCAACAAGCCTTCGGTGCCGGTGGTGCACGGTGAACGTTTGCCGTTCTGGGCGGTGTTTGGGCGCATTGCGCCGTTTGGCGCGAGCCTGAGCCTGGCTTCCATTGGCTACGGCACCCTGACAACCTTTATCACCCTGTATTACGTCAATCGCGGCTGGACTGGCGCGGCCTACTGCCTGACCGTGTTTGGCGTGTGTTTCATTCTGTCGCGACTGCTGTTCATTTCCGCCATCAGCCGATTCGGCGGGTTCACGTCGGCCATTGCCTGCATGTGCATCGAGACGCTTGGCCTGGCGCTGCTGTGGCTGGCACCGTCGACCGGATATGCACTCATCGGCGCCGGCCTGACCGGGCTCGGCCTGTCCCTGGTGTATCCGGCGCTGGGTGTCGAGGCCATCAAACAGGTGCCCAGTTCCAGCCGGGGTGCGGGCTTGAGTGCTTACGCGGTGTTTTTTGACCTGGCGCTGGCCATCGCCGGCCCGTTGATGGGCGCAGTGGCGTTGAACCTGGGTTATGTGTGGATTTTCTTCAGTGCGGCGTTGTTGTCGGTGACGGGTCTGGGACTGACGCTGCTGTTGAAACACCGCGCCATGGCTTGAATCCCTGTAGGAGCTGCCGAAGGCTCCTACCAAGGGATCTATTGATCGGCGGTCTGCATCCCGGCCCGGGTTGCTCTGCCCAGGGTGCGCGAGAAGAAGCGTCCGGCTTCTGAGATCAGATTGCGGTGAATGTCTTGCCGATCGACGCCATCGGCATCGGTGCACAGCGCGGGCATGATCACGATCTGCTCGTCATTGCACGGCGCCATGAATACGAAGTGCCCTGCCCCGGCCAGCAGCTTGAAGTCAGGCGCCGTCGGCAGTTTGCGCGCCAGTGCCGCGGCGTTCTTGTCGACCGCCACCAGTTTGTCGCCATCGCCGCTGTAAAGCAGCACCGGCACATGCACATCGGCCAGGGTGTGGCGACCGAACTTCAGGCTCAACGGCGCCATCAGCATCAAGGCGTGGACGCGAGGATCAGGCACCGGTTGCAGGTCGTCACGGTCGACAATCAATTCACCCTGGGTGTTGCAGGCATCGTGGTCATCCGGACGTTCCTGGCAATAACGGCGCAGGCGATCCAGGTCCGGGGTGGCGCCAGACAGAATCAATGCGGTCTCGCCACCGGCCGAGTAACCGATGACCCCCACTTGGTCGGCATTGACGAACGGCGACAGCATACGGTCGCCCAAAGTGGCGGTGATGGCTTCGGAAATCTGGATCGGCCGGCCGTACAGGTTACTCAAAGTACCGAGTCGGCTGTGATCCCTGGAGTTGTCACCGGGGTGAATCACCGCCACCACGACGAAGCCTTTGCGCGCCAGTGACGTGGCGAGGTCGTGCAGGGCCAGCGGGGTACCGGTGTTTCCGTGGGACAGCATCAGCATCGGGAACCGGCCAATGGCAACCTTGGTGTCCTCCCCGGCTTCGACGGTGTAACCCTCGAGCTTGCTGGTGTGCTCCCAGTCACTGGACGGATAGAAGGCGATGGCGCGCATCGGCTGCAGGTCCAGTGGGTCGAGAAACGTCATCTCATGGAAGCCGACGCTCCAGTGAGGATGCGGTGCAGGCGCGGCGTGCACTGTATTCAGGCTGCTGAGCAGGCAAATCAGTAAAGTTGCACAAAGACGCACCATGGGATGCCCCACCTTGTTACCGGACTTGTGACGTGAACCCTGACAGCATAAGTCGGGCCACAATCTGAAACGACCAGAAACAAAAAACTCCGTAGCTGGTACTTGCGTAACCAGACTACAGAGTTTTTTTGGGCTTTACCTGAACGGTTGCCTACTTTTACGCAAGCCTTACGCGGCGGCGAACAACTGCTCGCTGATTTGCGTGTGAGCGTCGCTCATGGCTTTGTTGCGCACGTCGTCACCGTAAGCCAGGCCTTCGGCGCGGACGATTTCGATGTCGGTGATGCCGATGAAACCGAACAGCAACTTCAAATATTCTTCGTGGGCAACACCGGTAGCCTGACCGGCGTGCATGCCGCCGGAAGTCGAGACGATCACCACTTTCTTGCCGCCGCACAAGCCTTCAGGGCCGGCTTCGGTGTAACGGAAGGTCTGACCGGCTACCGCGATGCGGTCGATCCAGGCCTTCAGTTGAGTCGGGATGGTGAAGTTGTACATCGGTGCGGCAATCACCACGGCATCGGCCGCCAGGAATTCGGCCAGGGTCGAGGCGCTCAGTTCGGCTTCGTGCTGTTGTGCGGCATTGCGCAATTCTGCAGTGGTGCCGGCGGCGACCAGGGTGGTGGCGGAGAAGTGGCTGATCGCGTCGGCGGCCAGGTCGCGGTAGGTCACCACGGCGCTTGGCTCGGCGGCTTGCCAGGCTTTGACGACTTCGCCGCTCAGCTGACGGGAAGCCGAGTTGTCGCCCAGAATGCTCGAATCGATATGCAGCAGTTTCATGTGGGATCTCCAGGTGAGGATCGCCCACAAGGGCGATCTGATGGGACTAATCCTACAGACGAAACCAATAGCTGATTAGACGGCAACAATGCGATAGTTCGTCCCACAGATAGAACAATCGGATTCACACCATGCAAGACCTCAACGACCTGTATTACTTCGCCAAAGTGGTGGAAGCCGGTGGTTTCGCGGCAGCCGGGCGTTTGCTGGGCATCCCCAAGTCACGACTGTCACGGCGCATAGCCGAACTGGAAGAACGCCTTGGTGCTCGATTGCTGCAACGCACCACCCGACAGCTGAAATTGACCGCTGTGGGTGAGCGCTACCTCAGGCACTGCCAGGCGATGCTGCTGGAGGCGGAAATGGCCGACGAGGCCGTCGCCAGTATGTCCAGCGAGCCCCGCGGTCGTTTACGGGTGTCCTGCCCGGTCGGGCTGGCCCACGAAATATTGCCGGGGGTGATCAGCGACTTTCTGGAACGGTTTCCGCAAGTTCAGCTGGAGGTCATGCTGCTCAACCGGCGGGTCGACCTGGTGAACGAAGGCATTGACGTGGCCCTGCGTGTGCGCGAGCTGGGCGACGAAGACCCGCTGCTGGTCACTCGTCGCCTGCGTCAGGCGCAGATGCTGATGGTCGCCAGCCCCGGTTTCCTCGTGGGCCGTGAGATCAACCATCCCGAGGATTTGAAAAGCCTGCCGGTGCTCGGCGCCCTGGAAGCCGACCGCCTGGTGCACATCCGCCTGCTGGATCAAAAAGGCAAAAGTTGTGAACTCGCGCTCGAGGCCCGGCTGGGCATCGATGACTTTATCGTGCGCAAGGCCAGCACCCTCTCCGGTCTGGGCTTTACGATGCTGCCCATGATGTATTGCGAGCAGGAACTGGAAAACGGCTCACTGGTGCAGTTGCTACCCGAGTGGTCGTTGCCCGGTGGCTGGCTGCAAGCGGTCTATCCTCATCGACGCGGGGTGATGCCGGCGGTACGCGCCTGGATTGACCATTTGGTCGAATCCTTCAATGCCTGTGGGGAACGATTGTTATGAAAGCCGGACGGATGAGCGAAGAGGATGTCGCGAAGTTTTGCCTCGCCCTGCCGGGAGCGCGGGAAGACTATAAATGGGGAGGCGTACGGGTGTTTTCGATTGCCGGGAACAAGATGTTCGCGTTGCAGGGCCTGCGGGGTGATTCCCTGGCCTTCAAGGTCGACAAGGATCTGTTTCTCGGTCATTGCGACCGCCCGGGGATTCATCCGGCACCTTATCTGGCGCGCGCCCAGTGGATCATCATGGAGACGCCCTACCCGCTCGGTAGCGAAGAGCTACAGGGATTGCTGCAGCGTTCGCACCAGTTGGTGGTGAGCAGGCTGCCAAAGCGCACTCAAGTCGGACTGCTGCTATAGGGCCTTATTAGAGCAAGGCAAACACGTGTGCGCCGAGGAACAGGTGATCGATCCAGAACACCTGGTGCAGTAGCACGATGATCCAGAACACCAACTGGTACGAGACTTTGCGGGTTTTGTGCCGAAACGCTTGCTGGGCCAGCAAGGCACCGGGCCAGCCTCCGGCGAACTCCAGCGCATGCAGGACATTCTCGGGCGTGCGCCATTGCTCGGCGCGGGCCTTGCGTTTGTCACTCCAGTACAGAAAAAACGTCACGACGCTGACGATGCCGTAGGCCGCCAGGGGAATCAGCGACTCCCCATGCAGCCATGACGACACTGAACCCGACAGCGGCAACGCGCACAGGATTGCAAACACCAGCCATTTCAACCGTGAATGGCGGATCTGTCCCCCGGGCTGGCGCCCGGGGTTATTGCGCGAGCTTGAGTCACTCACGGCTTGGCTGCGCTCCAGTCGACCCAGCCGAATTGCCAGGTCGCCAAGATGATCAGGCCGAACACAATGCGATACCAGGCAAACGCCGCATAGCTGTGGTTGGCGATGAACTTGAGCAGCCCGCGGACTGCGATCATCGCGAAGACGAACGCGGTGACGAAACCGATCGCGAACACCGGGAAATCCGCCGGGACAAACAGGTGGCGGTATTTATAGCCCGAGTACACCGCTGCGCCGACCATGGTGGGCATCGCCAGGAAGAACGAGAACTCGGTAGCGGTCTTGCGCGACAGGCCGAACAGCAACCCGCCGATGATCGTCGAGCCCGAACGCGAAGTGCCCGGAATCATGGCCAGGCATTGGGCGAAGCCGACTTTCAGGGCATCTTTCCAAGTGATGTCATCCACCGTTTCCGCGTGTACTTCATGCTGACGGCGCTCGGCCCACAACATGATGATCCCGCCCACGACCAGCGCCGTTGCCACGGTGATCGGGTTGAACAGGTATTCGTGGATCAAATCGGCGAAGATCACGCCCAACACCACGGCCGGCAAGAACGCGATCAACAGGTTCGCGGTAAACCGCCGAGCGCCCGGCTGGGTCGGCAGACCGATGACCACGTCGAAGATCTTGCGTCGAAACTCCCACACCACCGCCAGGATGGCACCCAGCTGAATAATGATGTTGAACGCCATTGCCCGCTCACCCCCGAAGCCGAGCAAGTCGGCCACGATGATCTGGTGGCCGGTACTGGAAATGGGCAGGAATTCGGTCAGCCCTTCTACAACCCCAAGAATCAATGCCTGAAAGGCGGTCCAAAGATCCATCAATCCCCCAAAAGGCTATGCGCATTGGCATGCCCCGTTAGTATTTTTCAAAAGCCTTAATTGCGATCAGCGTAGCTCAAGCCCCGCGCATCAAGGATCACCACAGAACCGTAAAAATCCTGTGAAAAAACAATCCTGATTCGGGTTTATCCGCGCGGGGCCGAAATCCTACCAGACAAGTCCGATTGGCGCTGCCGCGTTATCGCACACCAACGAAGCACACCCTGCGCCACGGGATTCTCGACGCCGATCCGGTTACAATCCGTGCCCTTTTCGATTTTCCCAAGGAGCCTCCATGTCCGGGCTTGAGCTGTTTGCCGCCGCCCTCGGTGTCATTGCCGTCTGGTTGACAGTCAAACAGAACCCCTGGTGCTGGCCCATCGGCCTGGTCATGGTGCTGCTCTATAGCTGGATCTTTTTTGAGGTGAAGCTGTATTCGGACATGCTGCTGCAAGTTGTCTATGCCGCCTTACAGCTTTACGGTTGGTGGCAGTGGACGCGGATTGGTGAAGCGACCCATGGCCGCGAAGTCAGTCGGCTCGACACTCGGTCCGTGGCGTTGAGCCTTGCCATTGGCGCACTCGGCAGCCTGTTGCTGGGGGCGGCCATGGCCAACTGGACCGACGCCGCGCAACCCTGGCTCGATGCGGCGCTGACCGGATTCAGCCTGGTGGCGCAGGTCTGGATGGCGCAAAAACGTGTCCAGTGCTGGCCGCTGTGGATCGCCCTGGATGTGATTTTCGTCGGGTTGTTCATCTATAAAGGCCTGTACCTGACCGCCACCCTGTACGGGTTGTTCACCGTTATCGCCGTGCAGGGCTGGCGCGAGTGGCGCGCCGATCCGGCATTGCACGCATGAAAGTCCTGGTACTCACAGGCCCCGAATCCAGCGGTAAAAGCTGGCTGGCAGCCGAGTTGCAACAGCGTTTCGGCGGGATTCTGGTCGACGAGTATGTGCGCTGGTTCATCGAGCAGAATCCACGGGACACCACATTGGCCGACATTGCGCACATCGCCCGCGGTCAATTGGCATGGGAAGACTATGCGCGGGCGCAACGACCGTCTTTGCTCATCCTCGACACGCACCTGTTGAGCAATATCCTCTGGAGCCAAACGCTGTTTGGCGATTGCCCCGCCTGGATTGAACAAGCGCTACTGGCCCGGCATTACGACTTGCACTTGCTGCTGTCGCCGGAACACGTCGACTGGACGGATGACGGCCAGCGTTGCCAGCCCCGATTGAGTGAGCGCCAGGCATTTTTCGACCAGACCCTGGCCTGGCTTGAGCGCCACGCACAACCGGTTCAGGTACTGCACGGAGATTGGGCAGAACGCCGACTCTTGGCACTGAACGCCGTGACCCGATTGCTCGGCGCCTGACCGGCGTTTGGGGCAATTTCCCCATCACCCCCCCTGTTTTGGGGGAAAAGTGTCCGATCCTGAAACACCCTCCGTGCCTGAAACTGCCCGTTTCAACGCCCTTCATCGTTTGGTCGCCGGACTTGTTAAGGCATTGATACAACAACGCTATAACCCCTGTTCTAGAGGGGTTCGCCGGCATTTCCGGGTTGCCTGCGCATGGTTTCGTCTCACCGTTGGAACATCCTCGGCAAAGGGCCCCCGGGCAAATTCCGCAAGCCATTGAATCAACACGATATTCAAAAAACGGCACAGCTTTCGCTCTATCCCTTACACCGCTGACCAGGGCCAGCCCACAAATGAAGGAATGACCGTCGTGGGGATACTGAATAAAAAGGGCTTGACGTGCCTCCTGCTGATCGCGAGCGCGGGCGGCACTGTTCTCAGTTTCAACCTACAAGCCGAAGGCAACGGTGTCATCGTGCTTGATCGAACCATTCACGCAACTCCCATCGGTCGCAGCGGCGGCAGAGATCCGAACCCTGACACCCTAAATGCCAACCCATCGGCCCGCGTCACCGGCGAACTCAGCGATGCCGACATTGCCGGGGTCACCACCGGAACAGCCCTTCGCCACAGCAACGGGCAAAGCCCGGGTGGCCTGCAAGGCCTCAACGTCGTCACCAACCCCAACGGTTTGCCTGGCATGTCTGTCGGCCAGGGTGGTGGTAGTGGCGGCGCCATTTCCGGAACCATCAACCGCGCCATGAGCAGCGGCCTCGGTTCACTGGGCAAAATGGCGGGAGGTCAATGAGATGAGTCGATCCCTCCTGTTACTTGCCCTGCTCGGCGGCACCAGTGTAATGGCCGATTCGGGCGTCAGTTCGGTTAACACCGCCTCCATCCAGGATTCCGGTACTCAATACCGAGGCAACTTCAACGTCAACCAGGCGGCCGGTGATCAACAGCAGCAGGCCAACGTCCGCGCAATCGCCATTGGTACCCAAGCCGGTGCGACCACCAGCGTCAGGCAAAAAATCACCACGCAGGCCAATCCATCGCTTGACGCGACAGCCAATATCGGCGGCACCTCTTTCAGTAATGGCAACGGCGTACTGGGTGTCAACCAGGGCGCCGGGGCGAACAACCAGATGGCCAACGCCATGCGCATCAGCATCAGCGCTGCCCCACAAGCCATCGACGATAGTGCCCTTTCTCAACAGAACGTGGCGTTGTTACCGAGCACGGGAGCAACTGGCACCCCAAACGGCAGTCGCCAGGTCGTGACAAGCGACCAGGCCTTCACCGGCAGCCGGGGAGTGATCCAGGTGAACCAGAGTGCCGGGGTGGGGAACCGAATGGCTAACACCCTGAGCATCCGGGTCTCTGACTGACCCCAATACAGTGCGATTAGGGACGTACCAACACTTGACCAACTAATGAGCACGGAGAAACACCATGAACCCGACAACTGCTCTCAAACCTCTGGCTTTTGCTCTGGCAGCAGTGATGGCATTCGCCGCACAAGCAGGCTCTCTTGCTGATGGTCAAGGCAACGGTCAGGGCACTGGGCAAGGCAACAACCTTCAGCCTGAAGGCCCGACTCTGGAACAGTTTCTGCAGATTACAGCAGGCGCCGGGGCCGCCGTGCTGGACTCGCAGGTCAGCAGTCACAACTCCGTATCGAACCAGGGCACCCAAAACGACGCTAAAGCCGATAACTCCCTGAACAACTCCAACGGCAACATGGGTGCCAACGTTGCAGCCGGTGACGGCAACCAACAAGACAACGCCGCCGCCCTTGCCACTGCTGACGAAAGCTTTATTTTCGGCACCGCCGTCGCCGTCTCCAGCGCGACACAGAGGAGCAACGGCAACACCGCCAGGAACCGCTCCAACACCAACAACACAACGCTCAATAACGCCGGCAACAGCGGTTCCGGCAACATCGGCATCAACGTGACCACTGGCGCCTTCAACCAACAGAAAAACAACCTGGCAATTGCCGTTTCGGGCGGCCGTGTAGCACTGGCGGCGGCAGCGGCCAACCAAAGCACGTCCGGGATGAAGGTCACCAACAACGGCAATCCCACGACTGATGTCGTACCCGTGGGTGTATTCGGTCTGGCTGGCGTAACCACCCAACAAGTGATGACTCCAGATAGCTGGAAACCCCCTGTAACCAACAATGCTTCGATAACGGGCTCGATGAACAACTTCTCCGGCAACGGCGGAGCGAACGTATCGTCCGGCGTAGGCAACCAGCAAAGCAACTCGCTGTCCATCGCCGCAGGCTGCAAACTTTGCCAGTAATCGCAATAGCAATGAAAGCCCCGGCGACGGGGCTTTTCTACAGCCCCAAGGCGTATCGATCATGCGTAAGACTGTCCTTTTCGCCCTGCTCTGCCTGTCTGGCCTGACCCAGGCCGCACAGATGCCGGTGGCCGCCCTGCCGGGTGGCGTGCTGGTATACAAGCACGTACAGAGTTTGCGTGAGCGCAAGTTCAGCGACATCGTCGAACAGAAAACCGATTTCAGCTGCGGTGCCGCCGCGCTGGCAACGATACTGCGCCAGGCCTATTGGCTTGACGTCGATGAGGAGCACATCATCAAAGGCATGCTGGTCACCGCAGACCAGGACCTTGTGCGTACCCAGGGTTTTTCCATGCTGGACATGAAGCGCTACATAGAGCGCATCGGCATGCGCGCCCGGGGCTACAAGATCCCGCCTGAAAGACTCGATGCAGTGACGATTCCGGTGGTGGTACTGATGGAAATTCGCGGCTACAAGCACTTTGTTGTGTTGCAGAGGGCGGACAAGCACTGGGTCTATATCGGCGACCCGGTACTCGGACACAAACGCTATTCCCATGATGACTTTGTCAAAGGCTGGAATGGCATCATCTTCGCTATCGTCGGTCCCGGTTACGACAAAACCAATGCGTTACGCAGTCCACCGGAACCACTGACAGCCAAGAACAAGATGGATAACTTCAACCCGGTCAAAGATGCTGAACTGATGGATTTTGGTTTCATACAGAGCGACTTCTTTTAATCGCCAATAAGATGATAGGGGGCAGGATGCTCCGGGAGCAGCAAATGAAAACCTCGTATTGGGTGGTCGCTGCCTGTCTGGCAGCGAACACTTCAGGTTTTGCTGATGAGTTCAGACCCATCGAGATCAAGGACCAGGAACTGGCCGAGTTGCGTGGCCGGTATGTGATGCCGGGGCGGATCATCAGCTTCGGTGTTGTCATGAGCAGTACCTGGCGCAATGACAGTGGTGATCTGATCGGGGCCTCCACCTCGATGCAACTTCAAGCCGCAACGGTCAAACCCGAGTTCTATGTTTCAACCATCAAGCAATCCGGTCATGGCGGTACGTCCAGGTCGGGCAGCGGTAACGTGACGGGGGGCGCTGCCCTGAGCACTTCCCGGGGCATAACCCAGGTCACACGGGCCGCAGGCGATGGCAACAGTTCAAACAACAACATTGCCATCAACGTCAAAGAGGCCAGCACGGCCCCTGCACTGGTGCCGAGCCAGGGCCAGGCGCTGATAGCCGGTCAAACCATTACCGGCAGCAATGCCGCAGGCAGTGTCGCCGTTTCCGCGACGAGCGGCGGTGTTCAGGTGGCCATTACCGCCAACAACAACCAGGGCTCAAGCCTGCAACAGGTCGCCCAAGGCGGGTTGCTGCAAAACACCCGGTTGCTGGGCAGCAGCAATGTGGTCAACAACATGACTCAACTCAACGTAGTGCTCAAGAATAATGGCCCCAGTGCAGGTGTATTGGACTTCAACCTGAACCAACTCGCTGCATTACGGACCTTGGGCTATTGAACTACGCTAAGTCTGGACCATTGGGCACAAATGGACGGCTTATTTCATGTACCGATCAGTATCACTGCGTGCAGTTGTATGCTTGAGTGCTCTACTCCCGGCGGCGATGGTGCAGGCAGCACCTGACCCGGAAATGGAGGCACTCAAACAAGAGCTTCTGGAGTTGAAACAACGATACGAAGTCCAGCAAAAAGCCCTGGCGGTACTGGAACAACGAATCCGCCAGGTTGAGGACCAGCCCGCATCTCCTCCCCCTAAACGCCTGGCCAAGTCGCCAGCAGACATGAAAGGCAATCCAAACGTCGCCACCGGCACCGGTGCGGCGGCCGCTTCAGGGGGTGCCGCCGGGGGCAGCGGCAGCTCGTATGGACAATCGTTGGCCGATGACTCACAACCGGCGCAAAGCGTTTCAAACCTGTATGACGAGGCCAGCGGGTTCTTCGGTGGTGGCAAGTTCAGCTTCGAAACCGGAATTACCTACTCCCGATACGATACCCGCCAACTGATCCTCAATGGCTTTCTCGCCCTGGACTCGATCTTTCTGGGCGCCATCAACCTGGACCGGATCAAGGCCGACACCTGGACGCTTGACCTCACCGGTCGCTACAACTTCAACAATCGCTGGCAGTTCGACCTGAACGTGCCGGTGGTCTACCGTCAATCCACCTACCAGTCCGGTGGCGGCAATAACGGCGCCGCCAACGTCACGACTGAAGATACCGTCAAGGAAGACCCGACCATAGGTGACGTCAACTTCGGTATCGCCTACAAATTCCTCGACGAGTCGGTCAACACCCCGGATGCCGTGGTCACCTTGCGCGTCAAGGCGCCGACCGGCAAAGATCCGTTCGGCATCAAGCTGATTCGGGTGGACGATAATTCCAACCTGGCCGTGCCTGAATCCTTGCCTACCGGTAATGGCGTCTGGGCGATTACACCGGGGATCTCTCTGGTCAAGACGTTCGATCCGGCAGTGCTGTTCGGCAGCCTGTCCTACACGCACAACCTGGAAGAGTCTTTCGGCGACATCAGTTCCAACCCGGCGGTCAAGACACCGGGCAAAGTACGCATTGGCGACAGCTTCCAGATTGGCGCCGGTATTGCGTTCGCCTTGAACGAAAAGATGAGTATGTCGTTCTCGGCCTCTGACCTGGTGCAACGCAAAAGCAAGCTCAAGGAAGATGGCGGGGATTGGCAATCGGTGGTCTCCAGCGATGCCAACGCCGGTTACTTCAACATCGGCATGACCATTGCGGCCACCGACAACCTGACTATCGTACCCAACCTGTCCATCGGCATGACAGACGATGCCCCGGACTTTCAGTTCAGCCTGAAACTTCCTTACTACTTCTGACCCGAATAAAAAAACCGCTGCAATCTCAACGGTTTTTTTGGTTTCCGGCTGCGGTTCAGCGAATCTGGTGCTTGTGCAACAACCGGTAGAAGGTTGGACGCGACACACCCAATACTTTGGCGGCGACACTCAGGTTATCGCTGTGGCGGTTCAATACATCGCACAATGCCTGGCGTTCGGCCCGGCTCTTGTATTCTTCGAGGGTGCCCATCGGCGCGGCGATTGTATGCTGACTGATCAACCCCAGATCACGGGCCTCGATCTGCCGGCCTTCGGCCAATACCAGCCCGCGACGAACGCGATTGGCCAGTTCGCGAACATTGCCTGGCCAGTCGTGTTTGCCCATGGCAATCAATGCGTCTTCGCTGAAACTGCGTGGGCGGCGCCCGGTTTCATGGCTGTAGAAATGGGAGAAGTGGTTGGCCAGCGCCGCCAGGTCGCCATGGCGCTCGCGCAGTGGAACGGTCGCCACTTGCAGTACGTTCAAGCGGTAATACAAGTCTTCGCGAAAGCGTTTCTTCTCGATGGCGGCTTCAAGGTCGACATTCGTTGCCGCCAGAACCCGCACATCCACCGGAATCGGCTGACTGCCGCCCACCCGCTCGATGTGTTTCTCCTGGAGGAACCGCAACAGGTTGGCCTGCAACTCCAGTGGCAGGTCACCGATCTCGTCGAGAAACAGAGTGCCACCGTTGGCGGCTTCTATCCGTCCGACCTTGCGTTGGTGCGCGCCGGTAAATGCGCCTTTCTCATGGCCAAACAGCTCGGACTGGATCAAGTGTTCGGGAATCGCGCCACAATTGATTGCGATAAAGGGTTTGCTGTGACGCTGGGACAGACGATGCAGGGTGCGTGCGACCAGTTCCTTGCCAGTGCCGCTTTCACCCCGAATCAACACCGGAGATTCTGTCGGAGCCAGTTTGTTCAACAGTTTTCGCAGTTCACGGATAGGTTTGCTGTCACCCAGCAATTCGTGCTCGGGCTGGTCAACATAGACCGTGCCCTGCCCGCGCAATCGCGCCATGCCAAACGCCCGGCCCAGCGTTACCTGAACCCGGGACACATCGAATGGCAAGGTATGAAAGTCAAAAAACCATTCACACACAAAGTCGCCGACATTTTGCAGGCGCAGCACTTCCTGATTGAGTACGGCTATCCATTCGGTGCCACTGCGGCTGATCAATTCCTTGACGGCTTCCGGGTGCTCAAGGTGAGAGGGCTGCAAGCGTAACAAGCCCACGTCACAGGTTCGGTCAGTGGCGTTCGCCAGCATGCAGCTATCAACGTCCCAACCGATAGCGCGCAATCCAGGGAGCAGACGATAGCAATCGTCACAGGGGTCCACCACTAATAAACGTCGTAAAGCAGGCGCATCGCTCATGACTGTTCCTTGGCGCTAAAATTAAGAAATTTTATTAAAAACAGTCATTTGGCAGACCTAACTGTAACATTAGCAAGAATTTGACAGAGCCTTGTACTGTTTGATTATAGGGACGCTGTAAAACCGGTTATAAGTTGCGATTATGTTAGTTACCTAACGACTCTTTCCTTTCATTGCGCTTTCAATGCCAGCCTCATTCTTGAGCCTATGAAATAAAGTGGAAATTTCTTTTGATTGTGTGTGACCCAACCCCCGGTTGCGGGCATCAGTACAAGTAACCAGCCGAACGGTAAGCCCAACCGACGGCACATCACTTGATTGGGCATACAGAGAGAAGACCCTATGAACGCCCCGCTCCGTATCAACGAAGCACTGCTGATTGCCGACCGCGCATTCAAACCATTCAAATGCGTGGCCTGGGCCCCACAAGACGGTAATGGCGAACTCAGCCTGACCGTTATCGACCGCACCAGCACCAGCATTGGCCGCAAGCAGATCCCAAGCAGTGCCTACTCCGACCCTCAACAACTTGAACGTCTGCTGGAACAGGCCCGCGCCGAACTGAGCGAGGAAGGTTACACACTGCAATCGTGGTCGATGCCGCACTAATCGTTTTGCGGATTACTCCGGGGTAGTCCGCACCCTCCCCCCTGCCATTAGTTATGGTTGATCGTTTTCACCGATCCGCACTCATTTCCCGCACAAATTCGAACTTTTGCGCACCCGGTACTTTGCAGGCTTGTCATTGGTTCGAAAAGACACTGTTGTGGCACACAACGACTCTCCGTCTGTGAGTTCTCACCATTGCGCATCTCATCATTCAGGGATTGAATATTCTCCCTACATAGTCGCCACCCAAACTTCTGGATCAAGACGACTCGCAAGGAGATGCGGCGCATGTCAATCCAGTCCGCTTTTGCCTTCTCCGCCACCCGGCACACCCCAGGGACCCTCGATACGACGTTTGCCGCCAACGGCAAAACCCAGGTGTATTTCGTCGACAGCCTTTCCAGCCTCGCCAATGACATTGCGATCGATGCGCAGGGCCGCTTGCTGGTAGCCGCAAAAGTCGCCATGGCCGATGGCAGCCGCTTTGGTCTGGCCCGCTTGCTGGAGGACGGTTGCGCAGACCTCGCGTTCGGCAAGCAAGGTAGTGTCATCGGCCAATTCGAACCGGGCTTCGAAGCCATGGGCGCCAAGGTTCTGGTCATGCCCGACGGCAATATCCTGTTGGCCGGGCTGCACTACGAAAACACGCACCGCACGCTCCCGGCCCTCGTCTTGCTGGATCAGCAGGGTCGCCTGGTTCAGAGCTTTGGCGATAATGGCCGCTGCGTCGTGCGATTGCCTGGCGGTCTGTCCCTGGGCATTCGTGATGCATGGCTGCCGCCCGGTGTGCCGGGCGCGGAAGCCTGCGATGTGGACGTACAACAAGATGGCCGGATCCTGATCCTGGCCAACCATCACTACGAACTGGCCGATCACGTCGGCCTGTTGATACGACTGGATGTCGAAGGCTCGCTGGACTGCTCGTTCAACGGTAGCGGCTTCGTGGTGGTCAGGCACCTGCTGATGAATACCTGGCTCAGCAACCTGACGGTACAACGTGATGGCCGAATTCTGGTCGGTGGATCGATCAACTTTCCTGAAGAAGGCTTGCTGGCACGCTATCACGCTGACGGCCGCCTCGACGACCGTTTTGCCGTGGATGGATTCATGACCTTCAAAGCGCAAGGGCATGGCTCCCGGGTCAGTCAGGTGGTCCAGCAAAACGAAGGTGACATCCTGTGTTTTGGCAGCAGTTGCGAGCCGATGCACTGCCTGACATTTAAAATGCACAGCAATGGCCGACCCGACAATCATTGCAACGGCGGACAACCACAGCGGCTGCAAATCGGTCACAGCGGATGCCAGTGGATCGCCGCGCAGTTACAGCCCGATGGCTGTGTGCTGGCGGCGGGTGCAACCATCGGCGGCGTTGAAGCAGACTTCATTGTCGGGCGATACCTGCCCAACGGCCATCCCGATCGCCGCTTTGGCAAAGGCTGTGGCTATACGCGTACTCGCCTGGGCCCCGGCCCGGATACCGCCACCTGTGTCACGGTGCAGGCCAATGGAAACATCGTGGCTGGCGGCTATTCGCTGCAGGGCAGTTACAAGGCAGTCGTCGCGCGCTTTCTAGGCTAAACCGATGGGTTTTTCCTGCGCTTGATCTTCTCGCCCGCTTACGGCAACTTGCGCGCTTCTTAAAACAAGGAGCAGCCGATGTCCGGTTCAATGGCCCAGGCGTTCGCGCACAACTTTCTCGGGAACTCGCCCCGTTGGTATAAGGCCTGCATCGTCGGCTTTCTGATTCTCAATGCCCTGGTGCTGTGGACCGCAGGCCCGGTGGCGGCCGGCTGGCTGCTGGTGCTGGAGTTCATCTTTACCCTGGCCATGGCGCTCAAGTGTTATCCGCTGATGCCCGGCGGCCTGTTATTGATTGAAGCCCTGCTGCTGAAGATGACCACGCCACAAGCGCTGTACGACGAGTTGTTGCACAATTTCCCGGTGATCCTGCTGCTGATGTTCATGGTGGCCGGTATCTATTTCATGAAGGACTTGTTGCTGTACCTGTTCTCGCGCCTGCTGTTGGGGGTTCGTTCCAAGGCCCTGCTGGCCCTGATGTTCTGCTTTCTGTCGGCGTTTCTGTCGGCGTTCCTCGATGCCTTGACCGTGACTGCCGTGATCATCAGTGCCGCCGTAGGCTTTTACTCGGTGTATCACCGCGTCGCCTCGGGTAACGATCCGCGTCTGGACAGCGAGTTCAGCGACGACAAACATCTGCCCACCCTCCATCAGGGTGATCTCGAACAGTTCCGCGCCTTTCTGCGCAGCCTGCTGATGCACGGTGCCGTGGGCACCGCATTGGGCGGTGTCTGCACGCTGGTCGGTGAGCCGCAGAACCTGCTGATCGGCCATGAAATGGGCTGGCACTTCTCCGACTTCTTTACCCGGGTTGCGCCGGTATCCCTGCCGGTACTGGTTGCCGGACTGGTGACGTGCGTTCTGCTGGAAAAGCTGCGCTGGTTCGGATACGGCACGCTGCTGCCGGATAACGTCCGCGCGGTACTGGCTAACTACGCCGCCGAAGACAATGCCGAGCGCACCACACGCCAACGTGCAGCGCTGCTGGTACAAGGCGTTGCCGCATTGATTCTGATTGCCGGGCTGGCGTTTCACATCGCCGAAGTGGGTTTGATCGGTTTGATGGTGATCGTGTTGATCACCGCCTTTACCGGTATCACCGACGAACACCGCCTGGGCACAGCATTCAAGGACGCCATGCCATTTACCGCATTGTTGGTGGTGTTTTTCGCCGTGGTCGCGGTGATTCACGATCAGCAACTGTTCGCCCCGCTGATCCACTGGGTGCTGGCGCTGCCGGCGGACCAACAACCGGGCATGCTGTTCATTGCCAATGGCCTGCTGTCCGCCATCAGCGACAACGTGTTCGTGGCAACCATTTACATCACCGAAGTGAAGCGCGCATTCATGGCGGGTGAGATGACCCGTGAGCATTTCGAGACGCTGGCCATTGCGATCAATACCGGCACCAACCTGCCTAGCGTGGCGACGCCCAACGGTCAGGCGGCGTTTCTGTTCTTGCTGACTTCGGCGATCGCACCGCTGGTACGCCTGTCTTACGGGCGGATGGTCTGGATGGCGTTGCCGTACACCGTGGTGATGGGCTTGCTCGGATGGTATGCAGTGAGCTACTGGCTCTGACACCGCGAGCCTTTGTGGCGAGGGGGCTTGCCCCCTCGCCACAAAGGCTCGCCCACAAGGTTTTTGCGTTGTTACAGAGGGAGGATTCCTTCATCCGAGGCGGTGCCAGACGCGGCCCTCGCGAGTCAGCAATTCTTCGCCGGCCTTGGGACCGTTTTCCCCGGCGGCATAGCCCTGCACGCTGGAATCCTGCTGCCAGGCATCCAGGAACGGTTGCACCGCGCGCCAGCCGTTCTCGATGTTGTCGGCGCGCTGGAACAGTGTCTGGTCGCCGGTCAGGCAATCGTAGATCAGGGTTTCGTAGCCGGTGGACGGCTGCATCTCGAAGAAGTCCTTGTAGGCAAACCCCAGCTCGATGTTGTCCATCTTCAGGGCCTGACCGGGACGCTTGGCCAACAGGTCGAACCACATGCCTTCGTTGGGCTGGATCTGAATGCGCAAATAGGTCGGCTGCAACTCGTCGACCTCGGTATCGCGGAACTGCGCATAGGGCGCCGGTTTGAAACAGATGACGATCTCGGTGTCACGCACGCTCATGCGTTTACCGGTACGCAGATAGAACGGCACGCCGACCCAGCGCCAGTTGTCGATCATGACCTTGAGGGCCACATAGGTTTCGGTATTGCTGTCGGGTGCGACCTTGTCTTCCTGGCGATAGCCTGGCAGTGCCTTGCCGTCGATCTCACCTGCAGTGTATTGACCGCGCACCGAGTTGGCGCGGGCCTCCTCCACCGTCCAGGGCCTGATCGCGCCGACGACCTTGGCTTTCTCGCCGCGCACCGCATCGGCGCCAAACGCGGCGGGTGGTTCCATCGCCACCATCGCCAGCAGCTGGAACAGGTGATTGGGCACCATGTCCCGCAGGGCGCCGGTGTGCTCATAAAAACTGCCACGGGTTTCCACGCCGACAGTTTCGGCGGCGGTGATCTGCACGTGATCGATGTAGTGATTGTTCCAGAACGCTTCGAACAGGCTGTTGGAAAAACGGCTGACCAGAATGTTCTGCACGGTTTCCTTGCCCAGGTAATGATCGATCCGGTAGATCTGCTTTTCCGTCATCACCTTGAGCAGGCAGGTGTTCAAAGCCTCGGCCGTTTGCAGGTCAGAGCCAAAGGGCTTTTCGATCACGACCCTTCTGAACGCCTCGGGGGTCTCCTCCAGCAAGCCGGCGGTACCGAGGCGGCGTGCCACTTCACTGAAGAAACGCGGTGCGGTGGCCAGGTAGAACACCGCATTGCCGGTTCCGCTGTCGGCGATTTTCGCCGCCAGCGCTTGATAAGTGCTGTCGTCCAGGAAATCGCCCTGGACGTAGCTGATGCCTTTGGCAAGTTTGGACCAGACCGCTGGATCAAGGGTGTGGTCACCCTTGCCAGCCATCTCGTTTCGAATGAATTCTTCGAGCTTTTGCGCAAAGCCTTCATCGCTGATGGCGTTGTGATCAACGCCGATGATCCGCAGTCCATCCCCGAGTAGCCCGTTGCGCTTGAGGTTATACAGCGCCGGCACCAACAGACGCTTGACCAGGTCACCGTGGGCGCCAAACAGAAACAGCGTCGTCGGTGGTGCGGGCTCAGCCTTGGATTTCCTGCGGATCACATGGGTCATTTTTTCGAGGTCTCCACGTGGCCGCCGAAGCCGAAGCGCTGGGCCGAGAGAATCTTGTCGCCAAAGGTGCCTTGACCACGGGAACGGTAGCGGGAGAACAGCGAGTTCGACAGCACCGGCACCGGTACCGCTTGCTCCATGGCGGCTTCGATGGTCCATTGACCTTCACCGCTGTCGGCCACGGACCCGGAGAAACCGTCGAGTTTCGGATCGCTGGCCAGGGCGTCGGCGGTCAGATCGAGCAGCCACGAGGACACCACGCTGCCACGCCGCCAGACTTCGGCAATGTCGGCGACGTTCAGGTCAAAACGCTGGTCTTGCGGCAGGCTCTCGCTGTTTTTGGTCTTGAGGATGTCGAAGCCTTCGGCGAAGGCCTGCATCATTCCGTACTCGATGCCATTGTGGATCATCTTCACGAAATGCCCGGCGCCAGCGGGACCGGCGTGAATATAGCCACGCTCGGCACGATCGTCGTCAGACTTGCGGTCCCTGGTGCGCGGGATGTCGCCCAGGCCCGGGGCCAGGGTTGCGAACAGCGGGTCGAGGCGCTTAACGGTCTCGGCATCGCCGCCGATCATCATGCAGTAACCGCGCTCCAGGCCCCATACGCCGCCGGAGGTACCGACGTCGATGTAATGCAGGCCTTTTTCCGACAGGGTTTTCGCCCGGCGGATATCGTCCTTATAGAAGGTGTTACCGCCGTCGATGATGGTGTCGCCGGCTTCGAGCAAGGTGCTCAGGGTGTCGATGGTTTCTTCGGTCGGCGCGCCGGCCGGCAGCATGACCCAGACCGCACGCGGCCTGGCCAGGCCAGCGACCAGCGCCGGCAGATCGGTGACGCCCGTGGAGCCTTCTGTGGCCAGGGCTTCGACAAAGGCGGTATTGCGATCGTAAACAACGGTGGTGTGCCCGTTGAGCATCAGGCGCCGCGCAATATTGCCGCCCATGCGGCCCAGTCCAATAATCCCGAGTTGCATGTGCTGATGCTCCCTACTACAAATAAAAGTGTGTCAAAGGTTATAGCCCAACGCGACTCATGAGGTTAGTCCAGAGCGTTGGCGTGAAGTTTCCGGGCATTGTGCCCGATCCTGATGGATAACGTCGGGAATCAAACCGAAGACACAACGACCATGAAAAATAAAAAAGTTCCCTTCGGGGGCAAAAGAAATCAAAATTGGCGCCGATAGTAGATCAGCCGTTGATTTTCGAGGCGGTTCTACAGTTGAGACACGCCATTTGCGAGGTGAGCAATGGGCACAGTACACACCGCACTGCCAGCACAAACCCTTTACGTCACAATCCGTCGTGATGAGTTGCGCCAGTTGAAGGACGAACGCGATCAATTGAAACAGGAGCTGGCGCAGTTGCGACTGCTGCTGCAAGCCAATCAGGTGCAGCCCCTGGCTGTCACGCAACGCGCCCCACTCGCCTGACCCCCCTCCTTTCTAGCGGGAGCAGTCTGCACTGCTTCCGCACCGGCTCGCGACCTTCTCCGAGCAGGCTTCCCGCGTTAGCCATGAAGGTCGTTGGTGAAGTTGATTCCCATTGAACGGATTCGGCGGATAATGCCATTTCGACACTGCTTCATTGATTCATGGACGAAAGGCATCCGACATCTGTAGTGGGAGGCAAACCATGAAACGCACCGCATTGATCCTCGCCGGCCTGATGGCCTTGGGCGCATCCAGCGCTTTTGCCGAAGGCGGAGCCGAACGCATGCGCTATTACTATGAAAGCCTGCGACTGGCCCAGCAACAAGCCTTGGGCCACCCCATCCAAAGCACTGAGCTGCGGGTTCCGGACGATCAAACCGCACAAATGACTGAAACCTACAGACCGAAATGATCCATGGACTTCTGACTCCAGGGTCACAGAAGACTGTCGGGCGTCCTGATGGACGCCCTTTTTTTGCCTGTTGAATCAGAGGCTCTTGATCCAGAACAGCATCCGTCCATGGGTCGGGTCGAACATGCCGGGGGCGAAACCGGCTTTTTCATAGGCCCCCTGGGCCACAGCGTTGCCTTCCAGCACTTCCAGGGTGAGCTTGCAGCAGCCACGCTGACGGGCGATGTCCTCGACTTTTTGCAGCATCTTCTGGCTCAAGCCCAGGCCGCGAAATTTTTTCACCACCGCCACATCGTGCACATTGACCAGCGGCCGGCAGGCAAAGGTGGAAAACCCCTCGAAGCAATTGACCAGTCCGGCCGGCTCGCCACCGACAAAGGCCAGCACACTGAAGGCGTGGGAACGCCTGGCGAGCTCTGCCGGGAGTTGCGCCAGTACATGGGCTGGCAACGGCTGGCCGCCGCCCATCGGGTCCTCGGCGTAGTGGTTCAACACCAGACAAATAGCCTCGGCATGCACCGGATTGGTGTAACTGGCCTGAAGCACAAGAATTTCTGCGGAGTCCATTTCCATCCTCGATCACACATGAAGTAGCCCCCAGCATGTATTTCACGCTGAAGTGCCCGCTGCACGATAGCGCGAGCACCGTGTTACCGACAATCGCAACCGTGGAATTCTTTGGCGCTCAAGCGCCCCAGATCAAGGCTTCCGTCCATCCCAGCCCGGCAAAATCCTCGGCCCGCAAGTGCGACTCACCGGCACAGAAAAACTCGTCGAGTTGCGGTGGCTGGACCGAGGTGCCGCTGAGCATGGCGTGAACCTGGCCGCGGTGATGGATCTGGTGTTCAAACAGATGGGACAGCAAGCGCAAGCGACTGTCGTGTTGCGGGGTGTCGCGGGCGATGGTCACGATTTTGCCGAGGTCGGCATCGCGCATCTGCTCGCAGTAGGCGATCAGCCGGCGGTCGACGTGGGCCTGTTCGCCAACGAGGTCCGTCGCCATGAGGCAGGGCTCGTCTTCCTTGAAAAACACCCGGCAATCGGGATGCGGATCGTCGCCGCGCAGTTCCCGCTCCAGGGCGTCCACATAGAACCAGTCACAGGTGAGGATGTGATTGAGCGTGGCGCGGATCGAGGGGAAGAAACTAACCCGGGGTGCGCTCAGTTCCTGCGGGCTCAACTGACGCCAGGCCTTGGCCAGTCGGTGATTGGCCCAGGCGTTCTGATAGGCCATGGTCAGCAAATGGTGTGACAGGGGCTGATTCATGTTCGCTGTTCCCGATCAAATCCTTATCAAACTTCGGCAAACCGTTGCAGTTGCATTTCCTGCAATCGACTGAGGGTGCGGCGGAACGGGAATTCCAGATAACCCTCAGTGTAAAGCGATGCCATTGGCACCTGCGCTTCAAGGTACAGCGGCACCTTGCGGTCGTAGCACTCGTCGACCAGGGCAATGAAGCGTCGCACACCGTCGTCATGCACCGATAACTGCGGCAACTCGCGATCCCCCGCGTCCACCCGCTCGACACCGTCCTCGGTGCCGCGAGCAATGCGCCCGGCGCGTTTCTGCGCGCTGAGGTTGGGCACCTCACTCAACAGAATAGCGCCGTAGGTATCGCACAGGGCGATGAAATCCATGGCCGCGAAGGGTTGTTCGCACAACGCGGCGTACCGGGTCCAGAGCACAGTCGGGCTGGCCTTGAGCACCTCAAGGGAACGGTAACCGACCTGGATCGAGTCGCTCGATACTGACTGGCCGACGCTCAACATCTGGAACACTTCATCCAGCGCACCGGGCTGACCGGCCTCGGCCACCCAGTAGCGTTGCGAACCGGCCCCCGGATGCAGGCGATGGTCTTCCCCGCCATCCACTGCAATTACCTGCATGTGCTGCTTGATCGCCGCGATGGCGGGCATGAAGCGGTCGCGATTGAATCCGTCGGCGTACAACTGGTCCGGCGGCAGATTGGAAGTGCAGACCACCACCACGCCCTGTTCGAACATCACCTGGAACAGGCGCCCGAGAATGATCGCGTCGCCGATGTCGTTGACGAACAACTCGTCGAAACACAGAACGCGCACTTCTTCGGCCAGTTCACGAGCCAACGCCTTGAGCGGATCGGCGGTGCCGGTCAGTTGAAACGAGCGCTGGTGCACCCAGCCCATGAAGTGGTGAAAGTGCTGGCGCCGCGCCGGTACTCGCAGACTTTGGTAGAACTGGTCCATCAACCAGGTCTTGCCCCGCCCCACCGGCCCCCACAGGTACACGCCGGAAATGGGCGAACGGCCTTCATGCAGCGCTTCGTGGCATTTTTGCAGCGCCCACACGGCATATTCCTGGGCCTCGTCCTGGACGAAGCCCTTTTGTTCGATGGCGTGCTGCCAGGCGCTTAAGGGGGAATCGATAGTCATGGGCGGCAGTATGCCATTGTGCATTGAAAACGCGACCGGTGATCGGCGGTTTTGTGCAGGAAAGAAAAGCACCTTGACGCACTAGATTGCCAGCATCATATTTTATAGATGTCGCAAACAATCTATTAAATCCTGTCGCCATCCTCTGGAGTCATCCCATGCATTTCAAAGTCTTCGGTCGTAAAACCGGCTTGCGTGTTTCCGAACTGGCGCTGGGCGCCGGTAATTTCGGTACCGGTTGGGGCCATGGCGCCGAGCGTGACGAAGCCAGGCGCATTTTTGAGGGTTATCGGGAGGCCGGCGGCAACTTCATCGATACCGCCAATGGCTATCAGGGCGGGCAGTCCGAGGCCATGCTCAGCGAATTCATCGCCGCAGAACGGGATAGCCTGGTCATCGCCACCAAATACACCCTCGGGACTACACCCGCAGCCGGCGTTTCCCACACTGGCAACAGTCGCAAGAACATGGTGCGCGCCGTCGAAGAAAGCCTGAAACGCCTGAAAACCGATCACATCGACCTGATCTGGGCCCACATGAGCGACGGCGTCACGCCCATGGAGGAGATCCTGCGCGGCTTCGACGACCTGGTCAGTGCCGGCAAGATTCATTACGCCGGGCTGTCGAACTTCCCTGCGTGGCGCATCGCCCGCGCCGACCTGCTGGCCGAGGTACGCGGTTTTGCGCCGATTGCCGCGATCCAGGTCGAGTACAGCCTCGCCGAACGCACCGCTGAGCGCGAACAACTGCCGATGGCCGAAGCCCTGGGCCTGGCCGCGACCCTGTGGTCGCCGCTGGGTGGCGGCTTCCTGACCGGTAAATATCGCAACAGCGCAGGCGACAACCGCGCGAACAAGCTCGGCGTACTGATTCATGCCGAAAAAAGCGCCCGTGAAACTGCCCTGCTCGACACCTTGATAAGCGTTGCCACAGAACTGGACGCCAGCCCCACCCATGTGGCCATTGCCTGGCTGCGGGAACAGGCCAAACGCTCGACCACGGCGCTGATTCCGATCCTCGGTTCCCGGACTCGTGAACAGCTGGACGCCACGTTGGGCGCGCTGAATGTGCAGTTGAGTGCTGAGCAACTGGCACGACTGGACGGCGTCAGTGACGTGGCCAAAGGCGTGCCGCATGAATCCATCAGCGGTTCATCCGCACGCTTCAGCGGTGGTCAGATCCTCGACCTGCCAATGATTCCAGTGGCCTGACACCTGCCAAAACTGTGGGAGCGAGCTTGCTCGCGATGAGGCCATGCCAGCCAACAGAGATGTTGAATGCAAGACCGCCATCGCGAGCAAGCTCGCTCCCACAGGGTTTGTGTACTACATATCGACCTTATGCCTGGCCGCATACAGACACAGCATCTCCATCGCCAGTGTCGCCGCCGCCAGTGATGTAATCTCTGCGCTGTCATAGGCCGGGGCCACTTCCACCACGTCCATGCCCACCAGATTGATCCCGCGTAGACCGCCGAGAATTTCCAGCGCCTGCACCGTACTCAAGCCGCCACACACCGGTGTTCCGGTGCCCGGAGCAAACGCCGGATCGAGGCAGTCGATGTCGAAGGTCAGGTACACGGGGTTGTCGCCGACCCGCGCCCGAATCGCCTCGACAATCGCTTCGCAGCCACGACGATGCACCTGCCGCGCGTCGAGCACTTGAAAGCCTTGATGATCATCGTTGGTGGTGCGCAAGCCGATTTGTACCGAACGTGACGGATCGACCAGCCCTTCCCTGGCCGCGTGCCAGAACATGGTGCCGTGATCGATGCGCTTGCCCTCTTCGTCCGGCCAGGTGTCGCTGTGGGCGTCGAAGTGGATCAGCGACAACGCCCCGTGCTTGCGGGCATGGGCCTTGAGCAGTGGATAGGTGATGAAATGGTCGCCACCAAAAGTCAGCATCGCGGTGCCGGCATTGAGGATGTGCTCGGCGTGGGCCTCAATCATTTCAGGTGTCGACTGCGGTGAGCCGTAATCGAAATCGCAATCGCCGTAGTCGATCACCGCCAGGTGATCGAACGGGTCAAACGTCCACGGCCAGTGCCGTTCCCAGGCGATCCCGGCAGAGGCGGCACGAATGCCCCGTGGTCCGAAGCGTGCGCCGGGGCGGTTGCTGGTGGCCGTGTCGAACGGCACGCCACTGACGGCCACATCAACGCCACGCAGGTCACGACTGTAGCGTCGACGCATGAAGCTGGTAATGCCGGCGTAGGTACTTTCGGCGGCCGTGCCGTAAAGGCTGTCACGGGTAAGGGCTTGATCGTTCTGCATCGGGACGTCCATTGAAGGCTCCTTCTCTTTTCTTATTGGCGGCTACGGAAAGTGGTCCACAAACGGGTGCGCTGGCGCATGTCCTTGAGGCTCATGCTGCGGTCGGCGTACAGCCGCTCACGCACATCAACCAACGGGTAGATGTCCGGATCGGTGCGCACGGCTTCATCCACCAGCGGCGTGGCTGCCTGATTCGCCGTGGCGAAGAACAACGTATTGGTCAGTGCCGCCACGGATTCGGGACGCAACATGAACTCGATAAAAGCGCGGGCGGCTTCGGGGTGCGGTGCATCCTTGGGAATCGCCAGGTTGTCCTGCCACACGAGGGTGCCGTCCTTGGGAATCCGGTAGGCAACTTCATAGGGTTTGTTGGCCTTGCGCGCCTGATCGGCGGCCATGCTCGCGTCACCGTTGTAGGTCAGAGCCAGGCACACGCTGCCATTGGCCAGATCGCTGATCTGCCGCCCGGTGGCGACGTACAGTACGTTCGGCTGTAGCTGATGCAGCAACGCTTCGGCGGCTGACAGATCGCTCTTGTCCGTGCTGTAGGGATCTTTGCCCAGGTAATGCAGTGCCAGTCCGATTATCTCTTGGGGCGAGTCGAGAATGGCAATACCGCAGTCCTTCAACTTGCTCGCGTACTCGGGTTTGAACAGCAGGTCCAGGCTGTTGAGGGGCACATCCGGCAAACGCTTCTTCACGGCTTCGACGTTCATGCCTAATCCCAACGTGCCCCAGGTATAAGGCACGCCGTAGCGGTTGCCCGGATCGACTGCGGCGAGCTTTTCCAGCAAATCCGGATCGAGGTTGGCGTAACCCTTGAGGTCCTCGTGGGGAATCGGTTTCAACGCCCCGGCCGCAAGGCCCCGGGCCAGCACGCTGGAGGACGGTACGACCACGTCATAACCGCTGCCGCCGGTGAGCAACTTGGTTTCCAGCACCTCAGAAGAATCGAAGGTGTCGTAGCGCACATGGATGCCCGTCTCCCGCTCGAACCGTTGCAGGGTTTCAGGAGCCACGTAATCGGCCCAGCTGTACAGATTGACCACCTTGTCTTCGGCCTGGGCCGATGCGGCCATGGCAAGGAACAGCGCGGGTAAACACAGCTTGAACATGGGAGCCATGACGAACACCTGACCAGAGGAAGTGGTTGCAGGATGCGTCGTCGGATACATTGGTGAAATACCAAGTTAATTAACCTGACTTTATGACGGAGTAATGTTTGATGCTCGGCCAACTGCATGATCTGGATCTGCAATTATTGCGGCTGTTCGTCAACGTGGTGGAGTGCGGCGGCTTCAGCGCAGCCCAGGGCGAGTTGGGGTTGAGCCAGTCGAGCATCAGCCAGCAAATGGCCAAACTGGAAACCCGCCTTGGCTATCGCTTGTGCAGTCGCGGCAAGGGCGGATTCAAGATCACTCCCAAGGGCGAGCAATTGCTCAGCGCCACCCGTGGACTGTTCGAGTCCATCGAAGCCTTCCGTCATCAATCCAACGGCGTGGCCGGACGCCTGATCGGCGAAGTGCGCCTGGGCCTGTCCGAAGCCCTGGATCAATCGGTGCTGCAACGGGTGGCCGAAGCAATCCGGCGCTTCCGTGAGCGGGACGAGTCGGTGCGTATCGAGCTGATCAGCGCCATGCCCGGCGAGATGGAACGCCTGCTGCTGCAACAGCGGCTGGACCTGGCCATCGGCTACTTCTCGCAAGTACAAAGTGCGTTTGACTACCGCGAACTGTTCATTGAAACCCAGCACCTGTATTGCGCCCCCGGCCATCCAATGTTCACCAACGCGAACCCGATCGATCAGGACCTGCAGGCCAGCGACCGGGTCGATCACCCCTACCGTTTCCTGCGCAGTGACGAACCCTTTCAGGGCAAGCGGTGTTCGGCACGTTCGGAGCAAGTCGAAGGCACCCTCGCCTTCATCCTTTCCGGTAAGCATGTCGGTTATTTGCCCAGCCACTTTGCCCGTGGCTGGGAAGACAAAGGTTTGCTCAGGGCCGTGCGCCGAGGCGACATGAGTTTCGATGTCGCGTTTCATCTGGCCCGGCATCGGGCTCAGGTGGCCGGCGATGCGCAGAAGGCGTTCGAAGAGGATCTGCTCGCGGCGTTTGCCTGAATACGCGTTGGTCTACGCTGAAACAGTGCCGGTCATCACCATGCAAAAATGCACAGACAACCTGCACTTATCCGGGTTGTACAAGGCAAATTTGCACTGATACGATCCGTCATCGCTCGCGCGCGAGCATCTCGATAAAGACAATAAAAGCAGGGAGTTAGTGATGACTGCTCAGGTTTCATCGAAGGGGACGCAGTTCATGGATGCCATGCACAACGATGTGCTGGCCGAAGTGCGCAACCACATTGGTCATCTGACCCTCAACCGCCCCGCCGGCCTCAATGCCCTCACCCTGGACATGGTGCTCAACCTGCACCGCCAGCTCGACGCCTGGGCCCAGGACTCGCAAGTGCATGCCGTGGTCTTGCGTGGTGCCGGGGAAAAAGCCTTCTGTGCCGGCGGCGACATTCGCTCGCTGCATGACAGCTTCAAAAGCGGCGACACCCTGCACGAAGATTTCTTCGTCGAGGAATACGCCCTCGACCTCGCGATCCACCACTACCGCAAACCGGTACTGGCCCTGATGGACGGTTTTGTCCTCGGCGGCGGCATGGGTCTGGTGCAAGGCGCAGACTTGCGCGTGGTCACCGAAAAAAGCCGCCTGGCGATGCCGGAAGTCGGCATCGGCTACTTCCCGGACGTCGGCGGCAGTTACTTCCTGCCGCGCATCCCTGGTGAACTGGGGATTTACCTCGGTGTCACCGGGGTACAAATTCGCGCCGCCGATGCGCTGTATTGCGGTCTGGCCGACTGGTACCTGGAAAGCGTCAAGCTGGGCGCCCTGGACGAAAAACTCGACCAGCTCGAATGGCACGACACGCCGCTCAAGGACCTGCAAGGCCTGTTGGCAACACTCGCCGTGCAGCAACTGCCAGATGCGCCACTGGCGACCTTGCGCCCGGCCATCGACCACTTCTTCGCCCAACCCGATGTGCCGAGTATTGTGAAGCAACTGCGTCAGGTAACGGTCGCCGACAGCCATGAGTGGGCGGTCACCACCGCCAACCTGCTGGAAACCCGCTCGCCGCTGGCCATGGCCGTGACTCTGGAAATGCTCCGTCGCGGACGCGAGCTGCCACTTGAACAATGTTTCGCCCTTGAACTGCATCTGGACCGCCAGTGGTTCGAGCGCGGCGACCTGATCGAGGGCGTGCGCGCCTTGCTGATCGACAAAGACAAGACACCCCGCTGGAACCCGCCCACCCTCGAGGCGCTGGACGCCGAACACGTGGCGAGCTTCTTCAGCGGGTTTGACCAGAGCGAGAGCTGAGCCATGCACGATATCGAATTGAGCGAAGAGCAAGTCATGATCCGCGACATGGCCCGGGATTTTGCCCGTGGCGAAATCGCGCCCCATGCCCAGGCCTGGGAAAAGGCCGGCTGGATCGATGACGGTCTGGTGGCGAAGATGGGCGAACTGGGCTTGCTGGGCATGGTTGTGCCCGAGGAATGGGGCGGCACCTATGTCGACTACGTGGCCTACGCCCTGGCGGTAGAAGAGATTTCCGCCGGCGACGGTGCTACCGGCGCCTTCATGAGCATCCACAACTCCGTGGGCTGCGGGCCGGTGCTCAACTACGGCAGCGAAGAACAGAAACAGACCTGGCTGGCGGACCTGGCCAGCGGCAAGGTCATCGGCTGCTTCTGCCTGACCGAACCCCAGGCCGGTTCCGAGGCACACAACCTGCGCACCCGCGCCGAACTGCGCGACGGCCAGTGGGTGATCAACGGCGCCAAGCAATTCGTCAGCAACGGCAAGCGGGCCAAGCTGGCGATTGTGTTTGCCGTGACCGATCCGGATTTGGGCAAGCGTGGCATCTCGGCGTTCCTGGTACCGACCGATACCGCCGGTTTTATCGTCGATCGCACCGAACACAAAATGGGCATCCGTGCTTCCGACACCTGCGCGGTCACTCTGAACGACTGCACCATCCCCGAGGCCAATTTGCTGGGAGAACGCGGCAAGGGTCTGGCCATCGCCTTGTCCAACCTCGAAGGCGGGCGAATCGGCATCGCAGCTCAAGCACTCGGCATTGCTCGCGCGGCGTTCGAAGCGGCGCTGGCCTACTCCCGTGATCGGGTGCAGTTTGGCAAGACGATCAATGAACACCAGAGCATCGCCAATTTGCTGGCCGACATGCACATGCAGTTGAACGCCGCGCGGTTGCTGATCCTGCACGCCGCGCGCCTGCGCACGGCCGGCAAACCCTGCCTGTCGGAGGCGTCACAAGCCAAGCTGTTTGCCTCGGAAATGGCCGAGAAGGTGTGCTCGTCCGCCATTCAGATTCATGGCGGCTATGGCTACCTGGAAGACTATCCGGTGGAGAAGTACTACCGGGATGCGCGGATCACGCAGATCTACGAAGGGTCCAGCGAGATTCAGCGGATGGTGATTGCCCGCGAACTGAAGAACTACCTGGTGTGAAGCCCTAAAAGCATCGCGGGCAAGCCCGCTCCCACAGGTTCCGGGGGTGTACACAATATGTGTGAACGACCAGGAACACTGTGGGAGCGGGCTTGCCCGCGATAGCGTCAGCGAAGACGCCGCATTACTTACCTTGGAACTCGGCCTCACGCTTGGCAATGAACGCCGCCATCCCTTCCTTCTGATCCTGCGTCGCAAACGCCGCATGGAACACCCGACGCTCAAAGCGCACGCCTTCGGCCAGGCTCACTTCAAAGGCACGGTTGACACTTTCCTTGACCATCATCGCAATCGGCAACGACTTTTTGGCGATCAACGCCGCAACTTTCAGCGCTTCATCCAGCAACTCATCGCTCGGCACGATCCGCGCCACGATGCCGCAACGCTCCGCTTCCACGGCATCGATAAGGCGCCCGCTCAGGCACATCTCCATGGCCTTGGCCTTGCCCACGGCGCGGGTCAGGCGCTGGGTGCCGCCCATGCCCGGCAACACCCCGAGGTTGATTTCCGGCTGACCGAATCTGGCGTTGTCGCCGGCCAGGATGAAGTCGCACATCAGCGCCAGCTCACAGCCGCCACCCAGGGCGAAACCGTTGACCGCCGCGATGATCGGCTTGCGGCGGTTGGCTACGCGGTCGCTGTCGCTGAACAGGTCGTCGAGGTAGATCTGCGGATAGGTCAGCTCCGCCATTTCTTTGATGTCGGCACCGGCGGCGAAGGCTTTTTTCGAACCGGTCAGGACGATGCAGCCGATGTTCGAGTCAGCCTCGAAGCCATCGAGGGCCTGGTTCAGTTCGCTGACGATCTGTGCATTCAACGCGTTCAACGCTTGTGGACGGTTGAGAGTGATCAGGCCAACGCGGCCGTGGGTTTCCAGCAAAATCGTTTCATAGCTCACAGGGGACTCCTTCTTATAGATTGCGCGAAATGACCATGCGCTGAATATCGCTGGTGCCTTCGTAGATCTGGCAGACCCGCACGTCGCGGTAGATCCGTTCCACCGGGAAGTCGTTGAGGTAACCGTAACCGCCAAGGGTTTGCAGCGCCGAGGAGCATACCTTCTCGGCCATTTCCGAGGCGAACAACTTGGCCATCGACGCTTCGACCAAGGCCGGTTTGCCACTGTCGCGCAGGGCGGCGGCGTAGTGCACCATTTGCCGCGCCACGGCGATCTGGGTCGCCATGTCCGCCAGGCGGAAGGCCACGGCCTGGTGCTCGATGATCGGCTTGCCGAAGCTCTCGCGCTCACGGGCGTAATCGCGGGCCGCTTCGAACGCGGCGCGGGCCATGCCCACCGATTGCGAAGCGATGCCGACGCGACCGCCTTCAAGGTTGGCCAGGGCAATCCTGTAGCCTTCGCCCTCCTCGCCCAAACGGTTGGCCAGCGGCACCTTCACGTCTTCGAAAAGAATCTGGCAGGTGTCGGACGCATGCTGACCGAGCTTGTCCTCGACCCGCGCAACGGTGTAGCCCGGCGAATCGGTCGGCACGATAAAGGCGCTTATGCCGCGTTTGCCAGCGCTCGGATCGGTCACCGCAAACACGATCACCACCCCGGCATTCTGCCCGGAGGTGATGAATTGCTTGCAGCCGTTGAGCACGTAGTGATCGCCTTCCAGACGGGCACGGGTTTTCAGGCCGCTGGCGTCGGAACCGGCCTGGGGTTCGGTCAGGGCGAAAGCGCCGAGCATCGCACCGCTGGCCAGCGGCTTAAGGAAGCGCTCCTTCTGCTCATCGGTGCCGTAGTTGAGGATCGGCACACAGCCCACGGAGTTGTGCACGCTCATGATGGTCGAGCAGGCGCCATCGCCGGCGGCGATTTCTTCCAGGGCCATGGCGTAAGCCAGGTAACCGGTGTCGCATCCGCCCCACTGCTCCGGCACCAGCATGCCGAAGAAGCCCAACCCGGCCATCTCGCCGATGGCTTCCTTGGGGAAGCGATGCTCGCGGTCCCACTCGGCGGCGAAAGGCTTCAGCCGTTCCTGGGCAAAGTCCCGGGCCATGTCGCGGATTTGTTGTTGGTCGTCATTGGGGATCATGGTGAATCCTTAAAAATGTAATCGCCCCCCTGTAGGAGCTGGCGAAGCCTGCGATCTTTTGATTTTTGGCAGTCTTGAAATCGCTAAAAAATCAAGGTCAAAAGATCGCAGCCTGCGGCAGCTCCTACAGGAACCGCTCGGTTAGTACAGGCATTCCACGGCCATGGCCGTCGCTTCACCGCCGCCGATACAGATCGCCGCGACGCCACGCTTCAAGCCTTTCTGGCGCAGGGCCGAGAGCAGGGTCACCAGAATCCGCGCACCGGAAGCCCCGATCGGGTGGCCCAGGGCGCAAGCCCCCCCGTGCACGTTGAGTTTCTCGTGGGGGATTTCCAGATGAGTCATCGCGGCCATGCCAACCACGGCGAAGGCTTCGTTGACTTCCACCAGATCGACGTCATTGAGCGACCAGCCGGTTTTTTTCATCAATTTCTTGATCGCACCGATTGGCGCCACTGGAAACAGACCCGGGGTGTCGGCAAACGCCGCGTGACCATGAATCACCGCCAACGGTTTCAGCCCTTGTTTCTGTGCCTGCGACTGGCGCATCAGCACCAATGCGGCGGCACCGTCGGAGATCGAACTGGAGTTGGCCGCGGTCACCGTGCCGCCTTCGCGGAACGCCGGTTTCAACGAAGCGATCTTGTCCAGCCTGGCTTTTGGCGGCTGCTCGTCATTGCTGATCACAACCTGCTCTTTGCCCACCGTCACGGTCAGCGGGACGATTTCGGCCTTGAAGCTGCCGTCCTTGATCGCCTGTTGCGCGCGGGTGGTCGAGGCGATGGCAAAGGCGTCCTGGGCTTCGCGGCTGAAGCTGTTGGTTTCGGCGCAGTCTTCGGCGAAGGTGCCCATCAGGCGGCCCTTGTCGTAGGCGTCTTCGAGGCCGTCCAGGAACATCGAGTCCTGCACCCGGCCATGGCCCATGCGGTAGCCGGCACGGGCACGGTCCAGCAGGTAAGGCGCGTTGGACATGCTTTCCATGCCACCGGCGACCACGACGTCGGCACTGCCCGCCACCAGCATGTCATGGGCCAGAATCGCCGCTTCCATGCCGGAACCGCACATCTTGTTCAGGGTGGTGCAGCGGGTCGATTTATCCAGCCCCGCGCCCAGCGCCGCCTGACGCGCAGGGGCCTGGCCAAGGCCTGCCGGCAGCACGCAGCCGAACAACACTTCGTCGACGGAATCGCTGGCAACGCCAGCGCGTTCCACCGCTGCTTTGATGGCCGCCGCGCCGAGTTGCGGCGCGGTCAGACTTTTCAGTTCGCCCTGGAAACCGCCCATCGGGGTACGGACGGCGCTGACGATTACAATCGGATCGTTGGAAATAGTCATGACAAATCCTCCTTACTTGGCGGCCATGCGCAAGGCACCGTCGAGACGGATCACCTCGCCGTTGAGCATGCTGTTTTCAATAATATGCTTGACCAGCCCGGCATACTCGCCCGGTTTGCCCAGGCGTGGCGGGAACGGCACGCCGGCGGCCAGGGAATCGCGGACTTCCTGGGTCATGCCGGCCATCATCGGTGTCTCGAAGATGCCGGGGGCGATCGTCATGACACGGATGCCAAAACGCGCCAGCTCACGGGCCGCCGGCAAGGTCAGACTGACAATCGCGCCCTTGGACGCCGAGTAAGCCGCCTGACCGATCTGACCGTCATAGGCCGCAGCAGACGCGGTGTTGATGATCACGCCGCGCTCGCCGTCGGCATCCGCTTCGGTCTCGGCAATCGCCGCTGCCGCCAGGCGCAGCATGTTGAAGCTGCCGATCAGGTTGACGTTGATCACCTGGCTGAAACTGGCCAGTGCGTGTGGACCGTTCTTGCCGAGAATCTTCTCGCCACGCACGATGCCGGCGCAATTGACCAGGCCATTAAGGCCGCCAAAGGCCTTGACCGTCGCCCGCACCGCAGCTTCGGCCGCCGCTTCGTCGCTGATGTCCGCCACCACGCTGTGCGCGCCAAGGCGCTGGGCCTGGGCTGCAACGGCCTCGGCGTTCATGTCCACCAGCATCACTTTCGCGCCAGCGTTAACCAGCACCTCGGCGGTGGCGGCACCGAGGCCGGAAGCGCCACCGGTGACGATAAAAATCTTGTTCTCGATCTGCATCATTGTTTCCCTGGATTCAAGCTGGAAGGTTCTTCGCCGCGGCCTCTTGAGCCTTGGCGATTTCCTGGTTGCGCAAGATAAAGCGCTGCAATTTGCCGCTTGGGGTTTTCGGCAATTCGCTGACAAATTCGATTTCGCGGGGGTACGAGTGCGCCGCCAGACGTTTGCGCACGTGCTGGCGCAGCTCTTCGGCCAGCGCAGGTTCAGCGCGGTATTGCGGGCTGAGCACGACGAAGGCCTTGACCAGTTCGGTGCGCTCCGG
Source organism: Pseudomonas sp. 05L36 (assembly GCF_056398125.1). NCBI lineage: Bacteria > Pseudomonadati > Pseudomonadota > Gammaproteobacteria > Pseudomonadales > Pseudomonadaceae > Pseudomonas > Pseudomonas sp. 05L36. Next base: position 97,742 of record NZ_JBFTOU010000003.1, read on the forward strand.
ATCGGGTTTGCCGACCACTGCGGCCTCGACTACGGCCGGGTGTTCGATCAGCGCACTTTCCACGTCGAAGGGACCTACCCGGTAGCCGGAGGTGGTGATCACGTCATCGCTGCGACCGACGAAGCTGATGCTGCCGTCCGGGTTCCACTCGACGGTGTCGCCACTCAGGTAATAGTTGCCGACAAAGGCCTTGGTCGGCCCGCCTTCGTAGCCGGCGAACCAGCACATCGGCGATTGGCTGCGGTCGATGGCCAGGATGCCCGGCTGGCCAACGCCCAGTTCCTGGTATTCGTCATCCAGCACTACGATACGGTGGCCCGGCGAGGCAAATCCGGCGGCGCCCATGTGAATCGGATGTTCCAGGCCGTGGTGGTTGCACAGCACCATGCCCAGTTCGGTCTGGCCGTAATGGTCGTGGATGACCACGCCGAGGTTGTCGGCGAACCAGCGGATCACTTCCGGGTTCAGCGGCTCGCCGGCGCTGCTGACGATACGCAGCTTGCCCTTGATCGATCTGGCGAATTCATCGCCGCCGGCAATCAGCAAACGGTAGGCCGTCGGCGAACCGGTGAGGTTGGTAATCCCGTATTTGTTGATCACCCGGCAGGTGCTTTCGAGGGTGAACGGGCCATCGTAAAAAGTAATCGGATGCCCCATGGACATCGGCCCTGTGACACCGAAATAAATACCGTAGGCCCAACCCGGGTCGGCGACGTTCCAGAAGGCGTCTTCCGGGCGCAGATCCACCGCATCGCGGGTGTAGCTCTGGAACGCAACGATGGCCTTGAGCGGCACCGACAGTGCTTTCGACGGGCCGGTGGTGCCCGAGGTGAACATCAGCAGGAACGGATCTTCGCCGGTCAGCAGCACCGGTTCACAGTCGGGGGAATAGTTGGCCAGTTCGGCCCAGAAACTGAAATCGCCGCGAACCAGGCCCTGCCCTTTGGGGCCGGTGACGGTCACCGTGGTCGGGCAATCGGCGACTTCGGCGAGTTTCGGCCGGTTCACCCCATCGGTGACCACCACTTTGGCGCCAGAGCAGCTCAGGCGGTGCTCTATGGCCTTGGGGCCGAACGCGGTAAACAGCGGTTGATACACCGCGCCGATGCGCCAGGCGGCGAACACGGTGATCAACAATTCGATATTGCGTGGCAACAGGCCGGCGACCTTGTCGCCTTTCTTCACACCCAACGCCTGCAGGAAATTGGCGAAGCGCGCGGCCTTGTCCTGCAGTTCGGTGAAGGTGTAAGCCGCGCTGCTGCCGTCGCGGCCTTCCCAGAACAGCGCGATGCGACCCGGCAAGGCATGCCGGTCACAGCATTCGACACAGGCGTTGAGGGCCGTCAAATCGCCCGCGAGTGTGGCATCGACGGTGTGCTGATAGTTGAACTGAGAAGTAGCAGACAAGTAATCGCGCATTGCCAGAATCCCTCTGTGTTTTTATTAGGTTGGGGGGAACCGTAATCAACAGGGAAATACTCGCTCTGCGCGGGGTGGCGGGCAATGGTCAAAGCTATCAAGTTGTCTGACTGCTTTGGCCAAAGCCCGCCGGGTATCAAGCGATGAAGCGCACTCCGGGTTTGGCGCGCTCGTCCACGGTCAGTTCGAACACATCCGGGCGGGCGTAGTGGCCAACCACGTCAAAGTCATAACGGGCGCGTACCAGGTCGTCGGTGTCGATTTGTGCAGTGAGCAGACCGGCGCTATCACGCAACGGTCCGGCGAGGATGTCGCCCATGGGACCGACGATCACACTGCCGCCAGCAATCAACGGCCGCTCCGCCGGCCAGTTGGCGATGTCCAGGCCCAGGGCCTGGGGCGATGCCTGAACCTGACAGGCACTGACCACGAAGCAACGCCCCTCATGGGCGATGTGGCGCATGCTGACCTGCCACATTTCCCGCTCGTCCACGGTTGGCGCGCACCACACCTCCACGTCCTTGGCGTACATCGCCGTGCGCAGCAGCGGCATCATGTTTTCCCAGCACACCAGCGCACCGACGCGCCCGACCTGGCTGTCGATCACCGGCAAGGTCGAGCCATCGCCTTTGCCCCAGATCAGCCGTTCGGTGCCGGTGGGCATCAGTTTGCGGTGTTTGGCCACCAGCCCGGCCTGCGGATCGAGGTACAGCGCGGTGCAGTACAACGTGCTGCCCGCACGCTCGATCACGCCGATCACCAGATTGGCCCCGGTGCGCGCGGACAGCGCCGCCAGCGCCTCGGTTTCCGCGCCGGGTACGTCGATGGCATTGGCAAAATAGCGGGCAAAGGCTTCGCGACCTTCCGGCAGGCGATAGCCCAATTGCGTGCCAAAGCCCTCGCCTTTGGGATAACCACCCAGCAGCGCTTCGGGCATCACCACCAACCCGGCACCGGATTCGATGATCGCGTTTTCATAGGACAGGATCTGCTCCAGGGTTTCAGCCTTGCCACCGGGCAAGGCGCCGATTTGCAGGGCCGCAACGATTGATTTGGGCATTTGGAAACTCCATTCGCATCAGGTGTTGCTCATTCTCCGGCGTCACGTGATCATCAATAAAGACCGATTCACTGCTGAATGATATGAACGAAATGAATATCACCGACGTCGACCTCAACCTGCTCAAAGTCTTCGAAGCACTGCACGAAGAGTCCAGCGCCAGCCGTGCCGCACTGCGCCTGGGCGTGACGCAATCGGCCGTCAGCGCGGCCTTGCGTCGCTTGCGCGAGGTGTATGGCGATCAGCTGTTCGTGCGCACCGGACGCGGCCTGGCTCCCTCGCTCAAGGCCAATCAGCTCAAACCGGTGGTCAGTGATGCCCTGAACAAATGCCGGCAGAGCCTGGCGATGGTCGATCCGGCCGCACAACAGTACGAAGGTCGCTCGGTCACCGTGGGAATGTCAGATGATTTCGAGATTGCCTACGGCCGGCGGCTGATCGAGGAAATCGCCCGGTGCGCGCCGAAATTGCGCCTGATTTTCCGTCAGACCCACAGCCAGATCGTCGCCCAGGCGTTGATGGAGCGCAGCATTGACCTGGCGATTACCGCGGGCGGGTTTGCCGAGCGGCTGCTCAGCCGTCAGGTGCTGGGGGAAGGTGGCTATCTGTGCCTGGTGGACCCGTCGAGCCTGGTCGAGAATCAGCAGAGCATCAGTCTTGAGGAGTTTGTGGCCCGCGAGCACATTCTGGTGTCGTCCGGCGGTTTTATCGGGATTACCGATGAAGGATTGGCGGCGCTGGGGCTCAGTCGACGGGTGTGCGCCTCGACCACGCACTTTGCCGCGTTGCCGCATTTGCTCAAAGGCAGCCAGGCCGTGGCGACCATTCCGGCCCATGCCGCCCAAAGCATCGCAACGCTCAGCGGACTGGCGTTGCTGCCCTGCCCTTTGGCGTTGCCGCGTTACCCGATCGAGCTGGGCTGGCGCACCAGTACCCAGCTCGACCCGGTGGTGTTGAAAGTGCGCGAGGCTATTGTCGCCGGTTTCTCGTAGGAGCTGCCGCAGACTGCGATCTTTTGATGTTTTCTTTTCGCCGACTGCTGCGCAACAAGATCAAGCTCAAGATCAACAGATCGCAGCCTGCGGCAGCTCCTATTTGGCCGCCATCAGGCGATTGACTTCACTGCGCACCATGTTGGCGAATTCCGGAGGCGACATGCCGTCCAGTTCGGCGCGTACCCATTCGGCCCATTTGCCTTTGCGTTTGGCCCGTTCGCCAAACAACCGTGCGGCCTCGCCCTTGGCTTTGCCCAGGTTGTTTTGCCAGAGTTCGAACAGACGGGATTTCTCGTCTTCAAGCGCAGCGCGCTCGGCGAGGGGTTTGTCGGCCAGATTGAAGCTCATGGGAATTTCCTGCTGCGTAAAATAGGCGACATCTTACACTGTAGGACGAAATGTCCTGCGCCGGTTTTTCAGCAAGATGGCCTCTCCGGGCAAAATAGCTGCAACTTTTCCGACGGCGACTGACTCCATTGTTCACTGTCCACTTACCTGCAAGGAGTACTTCAATGGCCCGCAAAACCGCCGCGCAAGCCGCCGAAGATCAAATCAAGGATCAAGCGTTCAGCGAGCTTCAATCGTTGATCGAAGAGTCGGAAAAGCTGCTGAAAAGCAGCGCCTCGCTGGTCGGGGAAGAAGCGGAGACCCTTCGCGGACAAATCGCCCTGAAACTCCAGCAAGCCAGGGATTCGGTAAGCAGCGTACGCGACCGGACCCTGCCCGCGGTCGAGGCCACTGAAACCTATATCGGCGGGCATCCATGGCAAACCGTGGCGATTTCTGCCGGGTTTGGACTGGTGGTGGGGTTGTTGCTGGGCCGTCGCTAAGCACGGGCAAACACTGAACCCTGTGGGAGCGGGCTTGCTCCCACAGGGGTTGCGTTAATTAGACATTATTTGCCATTACCTCGGATCACTCCCCTGCCAGCTCCCGCAAGTTCGCCAGCGTCTGCGCATCCAGCTCAATGCCATTGACCTGTGATTTGGCGCGTTGATGGTGACGCCGGTCACCGGGCAAACGCTTCAAACCGACGCCGTGCATTTGCCGCACCAGTTCCTGGCTGCGCTCGGCAAAGCTTTGCCCCACCGCTTTGCCCGGGTCGATCACGATAAGCAATTGGCCAGTCCAGGGCGTCTTGGCGCCGGGATGGTTCTTCCAGTCGAATTCGAAGGAAAAATTGCCGCCGGTCAGTGCTGCCGCGAGCAACTCGACCATCATCGACAATGCCGAGCCCTTGTGCCCGCCAAAAGGCAGCAACGCACCGCCCTCAAGAATCGCTTTCGGGTCTGTGGTCGGCTGGCCGAGGCTGTCCACGCCCATCCCTGCCGGCAAGCGTTTGCCCTCGCGTGCGGCAATCTGCACATCGCCATGGGCAATGGCACTGGTGGCCAGGTCGAATACAATCGGTGCGCCATCGGCCCGCGGCGCAGCGAAGGCAATCGGGTTGGTGCCGAACAGCGGCCGGTCGGCGCCGTGGGGCACCACGCAGGTCATGCTGTTGACCACGCTCAAGGCCACGAGGCCTTCATCGGCGAAGGGCTCGACATCCGGCCACAAGGCAGCGAAATGGTGCGAGTTACGGATTGCCAGCACCGCGATGCCGGCACTCCGGGCTTTCTGTACCAGCAACTCGCGTGCCGCCGCCAGGGCCGGTTGCGCAAAACCGTTAGCGGCATCGACCCGCACAAACCCTGAAGCCACATCTTCGACCACCGGAACGGCCTGGCCATTGACCCAGCCGCTTTGCAGCGTCGAAACATAACCCGGAATCCGGAATACCCCGTGACTGTGCGCGCCGTCGCGCTCGGCACCGGCGCAGTTTTGCGCAAGCACCCGGGCAACGTCGGCCGACGTGCCGTGACGCAGAAAAATCTTCTCCAGCAAAGCGCTCAGCGCTTCGAATGACAGGTGTGACGAGATCGCAGTAGACGTGTGATCGTGTGGCGCAGACATCTGAAGCTCCAGACTAATTATTGGAGGGAACAACAGCGTACAAAGACCCGCCGATTAACAACGCGCGGCGAGCGACCTGTCAACCTTTCGCTCAGGGTCAATTAGGTATATGCGTGTCACAAATGCCCACGGCCCGTGCGTTATCTATTTACCGCCTGCATCATCCCGCCGGCTTTTAGTCTCGAAACTCAATCCACAGGCGCCCTTGAATGGCACCTTGAACGAGACTCGACGATGCCTGCATCTTTAACTCCGCTGTTTTTCCCCGAGGCACTGTCGCTGCCCGGCCTCTGGAGAGAACTTGGCAAAACCCACGGGCTGACGCAAAAGGACTTCGAATGGTTCAGCCATATCGAACTGGCCAGCCAGGCCCTGCGCGATGAGCAGACGCCGCCCATGCTGGCGAAAAAAATCCTGCTGAAAATACCGGGACTGGAACATTTGGCGCTGGCCGGCAGTTTTTTGCTGACCGCGACACCCGATGACAACGGCGTGATTCTCTACACCCCGTACGCCGGGATACAGAAGTTCACTGACCGTTCGGCCATGACCGAACAGCTGGTGAAACAACTCAAAGTGGCCGACGAAGACGATAATCTGCTGGCCTTCATGGCGCTGTCTCAACGCAGGACGGTAGTGGACGCCGTGACCATCGAGCTGGACTTTCAAACCATCGAAGGCGACGTGTTCGAGGACCAGCGCAACACCCTCTCCAGCCGTCAGCAGATCAATGACCAGGCCCTGCTCGATGAGCTCAAAGCGCTGCCGTCCCTGACGTCGCTGCTCGAGGCATTGCTCAGTGAACAGCTGGCTACAGCTTTTCCCGGTCTGGACCAGCGTCAGACCCAGGTGAATTTCTACCTGGCAACAACGCAAGAAAGCGCTGGAGAAAGCCATCTGACGCGACGCTGGGTCAACTCCCTGTCCCTGAGTGACGCGATACTCCTGCACTATCGCCATCAGCGTTGGCCGTCCGGACAGTCCCATGAATTTTCCCATCCGAAAAAAACCTCGGCAAAAGCCGACCAGCCAATCTGGGAAGCCGCCGTCACTACGATCTCGCGCAAACTCGTCAGCCTGCTGGTCAGGCAGCTCGAAGGTTTCTGGGCTGCGGCGAGTGTCGATGGTGCATCGCGTCGCGCATTCTTCGGCCGGGCCATTGCCGATCAGGCGCGAGTGCAACTGCTGCTCAAGCGCGAAGCCGGGATCATCACCCCGGAGCAAAGCCAGGATTTGCATGCGTTGATCTCGACGGCCAGCCGGGCGAACCAATCAATGACGGTCGAAACCGTGTGTCTGTGGGAGCACCGGGCCAACTATGTTGAGTTGGCCGGCTCACTGATGGTCAGCGCCAGCGATGCGTTTCTCTACACACCCACCCGAGGCCTGCAGGTGCTCAAGGACTATCAGGACTTGCGCGATACGGTGCTGAGCAAGTTCAGCGCGGCCGGTCACGAGGATGAACTCTATGGCCTGCTGAGCCTGGACGAACGCCAGCGCTTCATCGGTTTTGACCGGCCGAATGTGACCGGGGAAGTGATTTCCGGCGCGATCTTCCACAAGCTCTTCGACGCCATCATCAGCAAGCAACTGCAGGACATGGAATATGCCCTGCAGGTGTTCCGTCACAGTGACGGTACCGTGAACATCCACGCCCTGTTCGACAAGGCGCTGGATATCCGCTCGATGATCAGCGAGCGGCTGCTGACACTGGAGACCGACGGACGCTGGAGCACACGGCCCGTGTTAACCGGCGATCAGCATCCTTCCGCGGTGCTGGCGGATACCGCGGCAGCTTTCGCCAAGACCTTCAGTGACATCGAAACACTGATCAACGCAGATTTTGCGGCGCAACCGGTCGCTTCGCTGGCTTTGCAACGGGTTTATCTGGAAAACATGAAAACCCGCCTGGCCCATGCGCTTTCCGTCGGCATCCGGGGCGAGGCCAGTCTGCGCAGGCTCTGCGCGACACTGCGGGATGCGGACCGGGCCATTGTCGAAACGGTATTCAACCCGGATCAGGCAGACCGGCAGAGCCGTCTGTCACTCAAGGGCTTCCGGCCTGATGCCTATTCATTGACGCTGGAGTGCTCCGCTCAGCGCGATGTCCTGCCCCTGGCCCATTGTTTGCTCTTGACCGAGCGTGGCGGGCTCGACGCCTCGCATTCCGGCCGGACGATCCTGTGGACACCCGCCGAGGGCCTGGAAGTCTTTGACACCATCAGTCGTGCACGGCTGGAACTGAATCGCCGCCTGCTCGACCCACGACAACGCCTGGCGCTGCTGGACAACCTCACCCCCACCCAGCGCGTCTTTCACCAACGCTACTCACTGGGACCGCTGCGGCTGATTGAAGGATCTGTATTGGAGCGGGTCGCGCAATCGTCAATCGAGCACTTTCTGGCTCGCTGCGAACACGTAGGCACCTTCGATCTGAGCGAAACGAAGCAGAATAAAGCCCTGAAATCCCTGAGCACAACGGCCTTCAACGCCAACCTGCAAAGAGCCACCTCGATTGCCCGTGCGATCAGCCGGCAGCAGTCCCTGCCCGCCTGGCTTGGAATGGCTCCGCTGGAAGACCAGCGTCAGCACCTTGAATTGCTGGAGCAATACCGCAACAGCGTTGATGAGGACAAAGACTATTTGCACGGGATCAAACCCCTCAGGTCGTATGTGCATGAGACGTTGACGTCATTGCTCGGCAGCCGCTTCCCTGAAAAAAAGCTGGACCCCGACAACATCGAAATCACCCCCCACCTGGCCCTGGTCGGCCCCGCAAGGAGCCTCACTGAGTTCGCCCTGAACCATGTCAACATCGCACAGGGCACCGGTTTCAAAGTCAGCTCGGCAACCCTTCAAGCCCTGCCCGCTGGGTTGGACCAGGCGGCTGTCCGTCAATTGTTGCTGTCATTGAACATCGCGCAAAACTACGCCAGACAGGTCACCGACAACTTGTCGAATCAAGCAGCTGACGTCGAAAACCGAATGCTGCGTTTCGTCAAACAACTGCCCTGGCAACTACTGCAACACGCCCACGAACTCAAGCTGCGGCAACGGCTGTCCGGTAGTGCTTTCGATTTGCTTCGCCAGGTACTGGACATGCCGGACGCCATCGCCCGGGCTATTGTTCAGGGAGCACATGCGATTGTCCGGCCACTGGAACTGATCAAGACAACCGGCGCCGCCGCCGTCAAAGCGCTGGGCCTTTACCTGATCGGCCCTGGCGGTGGCAACACAGGCCCACAAATTCTCTATGCCCCCTACCATCCCGGAGGCTCACCGTTTGTAGAGTTTGAAAATGAGGCCAGCGTTGTCTCGGCGTTCAACACGCCGGGACTCTTGCAGGAAATGTTGATACGTCGCCTGCCAGACAGTGAGCAGACAGTGTTTCGCAACCTGTTCGAATCCACCATTGGCCAGTTGAGCGAAATGACGCTTGCGTCCAACCCCATCGGCGGCAACGTACTCACCCGTTTTTTCCATGACAACACCCAACTGCTGACACGATTGCTCGGCAGCCAGTCGCATGTTTCAGGCCAGTCGGACTGGGAGGCTGTCAAACACCTGTTCAGCTCCGCAATCAATCTCTTTTCGGGGCTGTTACCGGGCAAACTCGCGTATCTGCAGTTTCTGTGGAATGCCTACAAGGACGCGCGAAACTCGGCCGAAGCGCTGCAGGACCATCACTGGAAAACTGCATTGCAGTATTTTATTGCCGGTACGGTGCAGATGGTGACATTGGGCCGGTTATCGCTTGAAGGATGGGCCGACAGCGCCCAGGCAACCGGTGAAGCCATCGCTCAACCGGTTGTCACCCCCGTGATTGCGCAACCCTGGTCGCAGGTCCGTTCGACAGCAGCGTTGCGTACACGACTGCAACCGTTCGAAACTACCGTCGAACTGAAGAACCTGACGAAAAACCGCACTGACGGCACCTATCTCGAAGCGGCCAGCCGGAAAACTTTCGCCGCCATTGCCGGCAAGGTGTACGGCGTGAACAAGTCCGGGGCGGTTTGGCGAATGGTCAAAGGCGAGGAAGAAGGCCCCGTGTTACTGACGACGCCTGACAAACAACTGGTGATCGACCCGGACACCCACACCGTCCACTTCGGCAAAGCCCTCTCGAAAATGCACAATCAGTTTGCCTATGCCCATACCGCCCGGGAGGTGCTGAACATCGAGGCCAGGGGGATGGAAGAAATCCGCGCAAAACATCCCGAAAAAGCCCACATGATCGTGCAGGCCATCGACATGGCTCGCTATTACGCGTTCAACAGTCTGCACAACCTGGTGCAACTGCGCAAACTCGTCCCGGGCACACGGCTTGATACCTTCCTCAAACAGTTTTTTGATGTTGGGCAGGTCGACACAGGGCTGCTCGATAAAATCAAGAAGACCATCGTTCCCATCTGCAACGCACTGGTCGATCCCGATGAAGACTGGATGAACTCGCAACGCTTTATCGTGGGTTCAAACCGGGACCCGAAAGAAAACCTCGTCGCATTTGTCCTGGAAAAGGATCAACAGCGCCATGTGCATTTCACGGAACGATTCTTCGATCAACAACTCGACTGGTACAAATCCTGTCTGTCACAGCCCTTCAATGTCGACGGCCATAGCCAGGCCGCCACGCTGATACACGAATTCGCCCATTTGTTTTCCGAGGCCGTGGACATTGCATACCTTGAGGCCAGACGGCCGTTCAGCGATCTGGTATCGCCGATCACCGCCTATGGCGCAGCCATGAAACAGTCTCAACTGGACTTCCAGCGAGAAGCTTTGTCGATGGAAACGCCGAAGGAGGAACTGTTCGCACGCTGGAACAGTGGACTTCAATCGTGGATCAGCCTGGATTCGATACCGGGTTCTTATCACGCCGGCAAGACCATCCTGCGGTTGACGGGCAGCAAGACCATGGCTAAGGCACGGGACGCTTTTTTGAACGTGCAGGATTCGAAATTCCGAACCGACGTCATTTTGCACAATGCCGACTCGATCGCCTTTTTGATCTGCGAAATGGGCCGGCAACTGGACCCGGTACCGGTCACTTCGACCTCTGAAACCTGATCCCGACGTAATAGCGCGCAGATCTCCGGATCTGCGCTGCACCGTGGTGTTTGTCTTGATCTTTTTTTCACACGCCCAGTGGATACTGCTACCCCGACAGCAGGTGTTCCAGAGGCGAGGCGTTGAAAAAAAACCACACATTGATGGTTAAATGCCATCACTGATGTTCTCGCAGACTTCCCCCCAAGGTTAGAATGCACGAAATCAGGATGAGCCAATGACCGACCACACGCTCTCGCAAGCTGAATACGACGCCATCACCGATGCCGCTGCGCATTGGTGTATGCGTTTGCACGCCAATGACTGCACCGAGCAAGAGCGCCAGGCGTTCGAGCAATGGCGTGATGCGCATCCGCTCCACGCCTTCGAGTACGAAGCGATGCTGGAGATCTGGGATGTCGCTGGCGACCTGCCGCGTCCCGAGCCCGTCGTGCCTCTGGTTCGCACTCAACCGGAAAACCCGTGGCGGCGCCTGGGTATTGCCGCGGCGATATGCGCACTGGCACTGCCTTTGGCCGGTTATGGCGGCTGGCACCTGGGCTGGGTACCGAACGCGTACCAGCATTTCGAAGCGACCGACAATGTTCGCACGGTCACCTTGAAGGACGGCAGCCAAGTGGAACTGAACCTGGGCAGCGAGCTGACCTACAGCAACTACAAGGATCAACGGCAAGTCACGCTGAAAAAAGGCGAAGCCTTTTTCAATGTCAGCCATGACACCCGTCACCCGTTTGTGGTCAAGGCCGCCGAAGGCCGGATTCGCGTGACCGGCACCCAATTCAACGTCTGGATGTATGAAGACCAGGTCAAGGTCAATCTGATCGAAGGCTCGGTACTGGTCAGCAGCAACGCCGGCCAGCCCGGTGACGGCTTGCGCCTCGACCCGGCGATGCAGGCCGGTTATCGCCACGGCGACTTCATTCCCCGCGTCAGCCAGACCTATGACAATGACAGTTCGCTGGCCTGGCGCCAGGGCAAACTGGTACTCGACGATCTGGCACTGAGCGATGCACTGCCCTTGATCAATCGCTACCTGGACAAACCGTTGATGGTCGCTGACAACAGCACCGGCTCGATCCATATCGGCGGCATCTACAACATCAAAGAGATCAACGGCCTGGTGAAGTCCTTGCCGCGGGTCCTGCCGGTCTACCTGACCCGTAACCAGAACGGCAATCTGGTGGTCAACGCGATTCCGCAAACATCCCCGAAAAGCTGAAAAGGCCGCCACCCTTGCGGGGTGCGGCCTTCAGCGTTCATGCAATGTTCCACGACCTTACTGCGCAGTCACCTTTGCATCCTGCTGACGAATCGTCTGCACCTGATAGTTCGGATCGGACAGGATCTGTTGCTCGGTAAAGGGCAGCACGCTCCATTGCTTCCTGGAAAAGGCCTGCGTCTGGTCCCGTGAAAACTTCGAGGCCGGGTCACTGGACAGCGAGAACGCGAGGAGCCCTTTGGCCTGTGGTCCGTTTTCGTCAAAGGTCACCACTTGCAGGTAACTGGTGCCGCTGACCACTTCGCGCTTGCCATCGCTGCGCGGCACGCTCTGGATGGCGTTATAGACGCCCAGCGTCCCCGGTCCGCCGTGGATTGGCGTCTGTTTCCCGCCGCTGCTGACCACCTGGATATCGCCCCAACGGCTGTCCGGCTTGAGACCTGACGCCTTGACCTGTTCAGCCGAAGCCAGCATCGCTGCCCGTAGCGCCATCGCTACGTCCGGGTGATCGACCGCGAGTCCACGCGGAGTCTGTTGCGGGTCCGGAGGATCGAACGCCACGCGCCATACGTCCGGTACTTGTTCCAAAGACTCCATGACATTCTGGAAATGCACAAAGCCCAGACCACTGTTGAGGTTGGCCTTGCGGTCCCATGCCTTGAGGCTGGCGCACAGTGGCGTCAGCGTTTTTTGCATCGGCACCGAGATCCGCCGCGCAGAATTGCAGCAGGTCCGGCATCACTTGATTCGCCTGATAAACCTGATCGTCCATGACCATGTGTTGTAAATCCGCCGCCCCGACCTGGATCAAGGTACTCAAACGCTCCAGGGCAAAACGTGATCGCAAACTCAATGGCTGGCCATCCTGGCTGATCAGCGGCGAATAGCCGGTCAGCGGTTGCGCCGGGATGGCCATCCAGGCCGAATCGTTGGAGTGTTGGACAAAATCCTTGCGCAGCAATTGCGGTAACTTGTCCGCCGCATAGATACCCTGTTGTGGCGCCTGCGGGTCGATGTCCCAGGCACAGGCGCTGTTGGAACCGTCAAGGATGATCATCTGCAGGCCGATCCGCGGATCGCTGCACTGCGCCAGCTTGTCGACACTGACGTTGGGCACCACCGAGAGGTTCATGTACAGCGTCTGCCCCTGATCGTCGGCCGCCAGCGTGTTGACCCACGGAATGCCCTGGATCTTGTGCACCGAGGCCTGGAAGTCCTTGAGGTTTTCGGCGCGGTTCATCGCATGCCACTGCTGCAGGACGCGGTCGTTATCCAGGTTGGCATCACGCAGGCTGAAGGCGTACTGATGATCCCAATCCAGTTTTCCCGGCCATTGCACCACCGGACCGAACTTCGAGCTGTAGACCACCCGGGAAATCGCCTGGACCTGCCCGTCCGTCTGCCTGACGTTGACGGTCAGGGTCTGCCTGTCCATCGGCAAGGACTGGCCGTCGAGCAGGTACCGGGTCGAATCCTTGGGATCCAGTTGCAGGCGGTACAGCGTGAAGTGTTTGGACGAATCCACGGTGTGGGTCCAGGCCAGATGTTGATTGAAACCGATGTTGATCACCGGCAGGCCGGGCAATGCCGCGCCCATCACGTCCAGCTTGCCGGGAATGGTCAGGTGCATCTGATAAAAACGCATGCCGCCCACCCACGGAAAGTGCGGATTGGCCAGCAACATGCCGCGACCGATGAAAGAACGCTCGCTGCCGACCGCGACGGCGTTGCTGCCCCGGTCCAGGGCAAAGCGCTGCATCCGCGTCGCGGCCACCTGGAACGCCGGCTGCGCGTTTGCAGCCTGGGCCACGGCTTTGGGTGGCGTGGCACCGGCCAGGGCTTCGGCAAACTGGCCGACGCCACCTTCGACCAACAGGCGCCGGGTCAGCTTGACCAGATCCATTGCCGTGATGTCGCGCACCCAATCGCCCTGGCACTGCGGCGGCAAACCCTGGGCGCGACGTTCGCTCAAGGCGCGGTTGTACCCCGCCACATAGCCTTCAATCAGCTCACGCACTGGCGGGGTCTGGGCCTGCCAGAAACCGGCGACCGCCTGCGGAGTGTTCAGCCAGGTGAAAAACACATCGCTGACCAGGTTCTCACGCTCCTCAACGGTGAACTGATCCGGCCCGAAATACCGCGAACGTTCGCCGTTCACCGTGGTGATCTCGTTGGCCTGCAGGCACAGATTGTCCTGGGCGTAGGCATAGCCGATGCCGTAGCCGAGCCCGCGCTCGTTGTCGGCGCGGATGTGCGGCACGCCGAAACCGGTGCGGCGGATGTCCGCGCTCGCTTGCGCAGGTGTACCGCTCGCGCTCGCCCCAAGGCTCAGCCCCAGGCTCAAACCCAGAGTCACACCCGCCAGGCTCAACCTGGTTAACTGGCTGGAAATAATCACGCTCGCTCCTGATCGAAAAAACGATGGCTACAGCTGCGCATACCCACGCGCACCGTGCCTCCCTGTAGGGACGAAGCTCACATCAAAAATTTAGGTTCTTCACGGAATCCCGGGGGAACACATATAACGAAATATCTGTAGGGGCTGCCGAAGGTTCGGGCCGCGTTCGGACGATCTTTTGATTTTGCTTTTGCGATCTGGATATTGCTGAAGATCAAGATCAAAAGATCGCAGCCTTCGGCAGCTCCTACAGGGGAACGCGTGCACCACCAAACAACGAGGTCGAGCGTTAGCTCGCCTCGCGGTGCTGTTGCGGTCCACGCCCCCTCGTGAGGCCGAGTGGAGGTTTTGCGCAGTGGGCCCACGGAGCAGGACCGGAGCGAGGGCATGCCGAGCCACAGCGAGGCACCGAATGTAAGGGGCAAAGCGCTTTGGTTACTTTGCGCCGGGCCGCGCAGGCTTTTCGAAAGTGACCCGCCGTCAGGGCGGAACCCTAAGTGGCCGTTACCGCAGCAATGAATATGTACACCAGGAAGAAAATGGTCGGCCGTAAGGTCGCCATCGCTGGCAAGTCGGATCGCCGCACCGCAGCGTCTACAGGTATCGGTATTCCCCGGGATTGCGTGAAGAACCAAAATTTAGGGTTTTACCGCACATCGGCGCGCGGACTGACAGGTTGATCACGTGATGGTGACAAATTTTCTACATTTGAGCCTTCATGATTTGCGCTGCTCATGCGTCTAGTCTTGCAAGAGCGTCCACTTTTTCCTGATCAGGCTCTGAAAAGGAGTTTTGCAATGTACAACTCGCAACTGCCAATGGACGGTAGCAATGCGCCAAAGGGTACTTCCATGGGAGTCGGCGTATTCGAGCCGCGTACCGATCGTCACCGCAACGAACGGATCAGGATCCTGCTCAAAAGCTTTGGCCTGCGCACCAGCCTGATCCGCCTGAAAGTCATCGATGCCCTGCTGACGGCCGCCGAAAGCGACCGCAGCCTTGGCGTGCGCGGCGTGCACAGCCAATTGCTGGACCTGGACATTCCCTTGTCGTTTCTCAGCGTGCGTGAAGTGCTCAAGCGCTTGTGCAGCGAAGGCGTGATTGTCCTCAATCCCGACAAAAGCTACAGCCTGCATCCCCAGGCTGCTGCCATTCTGCGCAACCAGTGATTGAATGATCAGGGCTTGACCTTGCGGCGCATCACGCCATTGACGACCACCACGACCACCGCCACGCCTATGGCGATGTACTGGAACATTTTTTCGCTGATGACGCCGGTGTTCTGCAACCAGGAAAGGCCAAACATGATCCCCAGCACCACCAGGGAGATCAGAATCGAGTATTTCAAACGTTGCGACTGAGTCATTGCGGGTTCCTGAATCTGAAAATGTATCCGGTTTGTATCGATACGCATGCCAAGTGCCTACCCTGTTTCGGGGATAAACAACTACAAGCGGGGTCTCATGTTACAGCCGATGAAGAGTTTTAGCTTCATAACGGCAATAACCATGAGGACTTTCACATGTTGCGTCGAATCACATTGCTGATGCCTCTGCTGGCCATCCTGAGCTTGAGCGGTTGCATTGTTTTCCCCCACGGGGGCCGGCACCACGATCACCACTACGATCATGGCGGACCGGGTTACTACCAACATCGTTAACAGCTATTCAACCTCCTGAATCCTTTCGATAGAAGTCATTGCCGGGCTGGGCACACAGCTCAACCAGCCAATCGACAAACACACGTACCCGCCGGGATAACTGGCGGTGCGGCGGATAAAGCGCCGTCATCGGCATGCCCGGCGGCGGCACTTCCCCAAGCACTTCACGCAATCGCCCCTCCTGCAGTTGCCGGGCGACGTGATAGTACGGCGTCTGCACCAGCCCATATCCGGCCTCGCACGCTGCCAGATAACCATCGGCACTGTTGACCGCCACCTGCTTGGGCAGATCGACCGACTGCACCTGGCCATCCACGACAAACTCCAGCCCATAGCGTTTTGCGTTGCCGGAGATGTACTCGACCATCCGGTGCCCGTCCAGGTCGTTCAAAGTATGGGGCGTTCCGTGCCGCTGCAGGTAGTCAGGACTGGCACAGGTCACCTGATCCATCATCACCAGCGGCCGTGCCACCAGCGAATCGTCCAGCGGCGAGCCTGCGCGCAACACACAATCGACACCTTCGCGAATCAGGTCCACCGGCCGGTCATTCAAACCTATTTCCAGCTCGATCAAGGGATAGCGGGCCGTGAATTGCGGCAGCGCCGGAATCACCACCAGGCGCCCCACTCCCGCCGGCATGTCCACCCGCAACAAGCCCTTTGGATTGTGGCGCGCCGCGCTGAACACCGCTTCGGTCTCTTCAAGATCCGCCAGCAAGCGCACGCAACGCGGGTAATAGGCCGCACCGTCGAGAGTCAGGCTGATCTGCCGCGTGGTGCGTTGCAGCAGTTGCACCCCCAGATGTGCCTCCAGTTGCTTGATCAGGATGGTCACCGAGGCCCGGGGCAATTGCAGGCTGTCGGCGGCCTTGGCAAAGCCACCGAGTTCGACGATTCGGGTAAAGACGCGCATGGCGTTGAAACGGTCCATTGCTGGTTCCACCGGCAGATTGTTTAGATTTAACGAACAGTGATAGCCGTTTTAGCCGGTTTATCTTGTTTCTGTCGAGGCGAACAATAGCGACTCACTTCACAGGGAGCTGATTTCATGCACACACGTCAATTGGGAAAAAACGGTCCGCAGGTGTCGGCCATCGGCCTGGGCTGCATGGGCATGACCGACTTCTACACCACCGGCACGGACACCCGCGAAGCCACGGCCACCCTGCATCGCGCGTTGGAACTGGGCGTCAACCTGCTCGATACCGCCGATATGTACGGCCCGCACACCAATGAAGAACTGATTGGCAAAGCCATTGCCGGCAAGCGCGATCAGGTGTTCCTGGCCAGCAAGTTCGGTATCGTCCGCGATCCGGCCAACCCCACCGCCCGGGGCGTCAACGGTCGGCCGGAATACATTCGCCAGTCCGTCGACGGCAGCTTGAAACGTCTCGGCGTGGACACTCTGGACCTGTATTACCAACACCGAATCGACCCGCAGGTGGCCATCGAAGAAACCGTCGGCGCCATGGCCGAACTGGTCAGTGCCGGCAAGGTGCGTTATCTGGGATTGAGCGAGGCATCGGTGGCGACCCTGGAACGGGCGCACAAGGTTCATCCGATCAGTGCGTTGCAAAGTGAATATTCATTGTGGAGCCGTGACCAGGAAGAAAACGGTTGCCTGGCGGCCTGCCAGCGTCTGGGCGTCGCCTTTGTGCCTTATAGCCCGTTGGGCCGAGGGTTTCTGACCGGCGCATTGAAAAGCCCGGATGATTTCGCGGCGGACGACTACCGTCGCTTCAGCCCGCGCTTCCAGGGCGAAAACTTCACGAAAAACCTGCTACTGGTGCAGCAAGTGCAGGCGCTGGCGGCGGAAAAAGGCGTGACGGCGGGCCAACTGGCGCTGGCATGGGTGCTGGCCCAAGGCGACTACCTGATTCCGATTCCGGGCACCAAACAACGTAAATACCTGGAAGAAAACGTGGCCGCATTGCAGGTGACGCTAAGCGCCGAAGAACTGCAAGCGCTGGAGGCGGTCTTTGCAGCGAATGCCACCGCAGGCCTGCGTTATCCGGAAGAAGTCATGAAACTGCTCGACCGCTAAGGGTTGCCGGCCCGCTCGATGAACCGGGCGGGCCGGGCAACATGGCGTCAGGCCTCTTCCGAGAGAACACTGCCGGGCCTCACCATGGGGCCGTTGTTCTTGCCGTAGGTTTCCAGGTTTTGCAGCACGTAGATCGCTTTTTTGAACTCGGGAACCAGGTAGTTGGCGTACTTGTTACCCTTCAGATTGTTGTTCTGGATATTCTCCAGTTGCGTGGCGAAATATTCCAGCGCATTGAACTTCGCGTCAGGGTCCTTGATACCAAACCGGTCGAACTTGTCACCGGCATTGCTCAGCGTGACCGCCGTCACATCACTGATCAGGCCACGTTCTTTCAGAAAGACACTGAGACTGCCCATGGACTTGACTGAAATATCAGTGGGGTCAAAACCCTTCATCTGCTTGCGCAATTTCATCTTGTCCATCTTGACTGTATCCAGCTCCACTGGATTGTTGCCCACCAGGTCAAGCATCTGCCTGACCTTGACGCTCTGGGGAACAGGCTTTGATCTGCTGGCGGTATCTCGAACCAACAGGCCCGCTTTCGCAGTCCAGGCGCCGGTATAACCGATAGTCATTGAAAACTCCTTGCTTGACCAAGTTAGGAGGTCAGGAGTATCGGCCGGAGCACTTGAGGCCACCAAACTTTAATTCGGAGTTTTAACAATTCTTGTACAATTCAGATACATGCTGTAAAACTTCTTGTTTATTGGGTATTAGCATCTTGAAGAATGATCCTTCAGACTTTTCTTACATGGCAACTAGTTGGTTTTCATCAACACCGATACTTACCCTCGGCATTTCAACCTGACGATTTTGTAATGCGCCCCTCATCTGCCTGACAGCGATGATCTACCATCATCTAACAGCGGATCTTTGTAGCAATTAGAAACACTCCTTGAATACCCGACCAATAAAAATGGTCAAAATGCGTTTTTTTGCCCGTTAGCCGAGACGAATTCCATGCGAAACCCTCTGCGTCTGATCGCCCTGAGCGCCCTGTTCATGTCCTCCCTGGCCCAGGCCGCCGACCTCATCCCGATCGAGGTTCATCGCGACGCCAACTGTGGCTGCTGCAAAAAATGGATCACTCATCTGCAGGCCAATGGCTTCAAGGTCGAAGACCACGTCGAAGCCAACATGAGTGAGTTCAAGCAACAGCACGGTGTGCCGCCGCGCCTGGCGTCGTGCCACACCGCGTTGATCAACGGCAAATTCGTCGAAGGTCATGTCCCGGCCGACCAGGTCCTGGCCCTGAGCAAGCGCGACGATCTGCTGGGCGTCGCCGCCCCCGGCATGCCCATGGGTTCGCCCGGCATGGAAATGGACGGCATGAGCGATGCCTATCAGGTCATTGGCCTGAAAAAGGATGGCACTGACGTGGTGGTTGCGGATTACCCCGCCCATTGATGTCCAGCGCGTACCTCGGGCTGTTTTTCGCGGCATTCGGTGCCGCCACGCTGCTGCCGTTGCAATCCGAAGCCGTGCTGGTGGGACTGTTGCTCAGCGATCGGTATTGGCTCTGGGCACTGCTGGCAGTGGCAACGTGCGGCAACGTTCTGGGGTCGCTGCTTAACTGGTGGCTGGGGCGCGGGATCGAGCGGTTCCGCGACCGGCGCTGGTTTCCGGTAGGCCCCCGACACCTGGAAAAAGCCCGGCTGCATTACCAACGCTACGGCCATTGGTCATTGCTGCTCAGTTGGCTGCCGGTGATCGGCGATCCGCTGACGCTGGTTGCCGGGGTCATGCGCGAACCGCTGGGGCGCTTCCTGCTGATCGTGACCCTGGCCAAAGGCGCCCGCTACGGCGTGCTGGCCATGGCGACATTGTACTGGATGGGTTGAACCATCAAGGGCAGCGATTGCCTGTGTTTAATGTCGCCCTAATCGAGTCGACCCAGCATGCGGATTTTCTATGGAGCGCTCCCATGTCACGCCCTCTCTCCCGCTGGTTACCCGGCCTGCTGCTGACCGCCACCCTGCCCATCATCGCCCACGCCGAAGGACCGGCATACGGCCCCCAATTGCAAGGTTTCGACTACCCCTACACCCTCAAGCACTTCGCCTTTGAATCCCAGGGCCAATCCCTGCAAATGGGTTACATGGACGTCGCCGCCCACGGCAAGGCCAATGGTCGCAGCGTGGTGCTGATGCACGGCAAGAATTTCTGCGGTGCCACCTGGGACAGCTCGATCAAAGCCCTCAGCGACGCCGGTTATCGAGTCATCGCCCCGGACCAGATCGGCTTCTGCACCTCCAGCAAACCGGCGCACTATCAGTACAGCTTCCAGCAACTGGCGACGAACACCCAGCAATTGCTCAAGGCCCTGGGCATCCAGAAAGCCACCCTGCTGGGGCACTCCACCGGCGGCATGCTCGCCACCCGCTATGCCTTGCAATACCCCGAACAGGTCGAGCAACTGGCGCTGGTCAACCCCATCGGCCTGGAAGACTGGAAAGCCCTCGGTGTGCCCTATCGCACCGTTGACCAATGGTACGAACGCGAACTCAAACTCAGCGCCGACGGGATCCGCACCTACGAGCGCAACACCTATTACGGTGGCCGCTGGAAGCCGGAATTCGATCGCTGGGTCGACATGCTCGCCGGCCTGAACAAAGGCCCGGGGCATATGCAAGTCGCGTGGAACTCGGCGCTGATCTACGACATGATCTTCACCCAACCGGTGTACTACGAATTCAAGGACCTGAAAGTGCCGACCCTGCTGTTGATCGGAACGTCCGACACTACCGCCATCGGCAGTGATATCGCCTCCCCCGAAATCAAGGCGAAGCTCGGGCACTACGAGGTCCTCGGCAAACAGGTGGCCAAGCTGATTCCCCAGTCCACGCTGGTCGAATTCCCTGGCATGGGCCACGCGCCACAGATGGAAGAACCGGCACAATTCCACCAGGCCCTGCTCGCCTGGCTGAACAAGACCAACCCCGTGCGTTGAAGAGGAAAGGCTGATGCCTGTGCAGATTGCAGTGCTTGATGATTGGCAGGATGTGGCGCGGGATGTGGTGGACTGGTCGGCGCTGGACAGCGTCGGCCAGGTGAGTTTTCTCCATGATTACCCCTCCGATAACCCAGCCCTGGCCGAGCGCCTCGCCGGGTTCGAGGTGATCTGCGTGATGCGCGAGCGCACCCGTTTCGATGAAGACCTGCTGCGCCGCCTGCCGAAGCTCAAACTGCTGGTGACCGGCGGCATGCGCAACGCCGCCCTGGACCTGAAAGCCGCCACCGCGCTGGGCATTCAGGTCAGCGGCACCGACAGCTACAAACACGCCGCGCCGGAACTGACCTGGGCGCTGATCATGGCCGCAACCCGCAATCTGGTGGTCGAAGCCAATGCCCTGCGTACCGGCCAATGGCAACAAGGCCTGGGTGGCGACCTGCATGGCAAGACGCTGGCCATCCTCGGCCTGGGCAGCATCGGCCAGCGCGTCGCGCAGTTCGGTCAGGTGTTCGGCATGCGCGTCATCGCCTGGAGTGAAAACCTCACCGCCGAACGTGCGGCGCAGGTCGGTGTGACCTATGTCAGCAAGCAGGAACTGTTCGAACAGGCCGATGTGCTGTCGGTGCACCTGGTGCTCAGCGAGCGCAGTCGGGGCCTGGTGGACGCGCAAGCACTGAGCTGGATGAAGCCCACGGCGCTGCTGGTGAACACCGCTCGCGGACCGATTGTCGATGAAGCGGCACTGATCAAGGCGCTGCAGAAACAACGGCTGGCCGGTGCCGCTCTGGACGTCTTCGAGCAGGAGCCGCTCCCTGCGCACCATCCGTTCCGGACCCTGGACAACGTGCTGGCAACACCTCATGTCGGGTACGTGAGCCAACAGAACTATCAGCTGTTTTTCTCGCAAATGATCGAGGACATTCAAGCCTGGGCGGCGGGCACACCGATTCGTCCGCTGGGTTGATAGCTCGTCACCATGCTTCGTTGGAGCACCGCCCAGATCTTGTATTCGACGAAATTCCTATGTGGGAGCGAGCCTGCGCCCCGATATGAGCTTTCCTTGAAAACAACGCAAGATCGCAGTGAATAATTGTTCATGCTGCGGTGTTCTCATGACATCAACCATGAGCATGAGATTGCCGGGGCAGTCAGGCCCCTTCAATTGTTCAAGCCGTTGGCTGGCTCAACCTTGCGCTGCCTCTGGCGGGGCGCGACCTGATCTGAAACGCCTGAACCTGTGGAGCAAAGCCCATGAATATTCGTTTTGCCGTTCTGATGACCCCGCTGTTGCTGACCGTTGCGTTGTCCGGCTCCCTCGCCCTGGCCAACGGTGGAGGCGGCGGTGACGACATGCCCACCAGACCCACCTGCCCGAAAGGTCAAGTGCTGGATACCCGATCGAATCGGTGCGTCAGGCAGACCAGCAACCTGCTGCCGGACGAAGACCGCACCAACTATGCCTGGCAACTGGCCAAGGACGGACGTTACGAAGAGGCCCTGGCCCTGCTCGACACGCTGAAACAGCCAAATACAGCAAAAGCACTGAACTATCGCGGCTACGCCACGCGTAAACTGGGACGCACCGACGAAGGCATCGGCTATTACCTGCAATCGGTGAAGCTCGACCCGCAATACGCGCAAGTCCGCGAATACCTCGGCGAGGCCTATGTGATCAAAGGCCGGCTGGATCTCGCGCAGGAACAACTGCAGCAGATCAAATCCATTTGCGGCAGCACTCAATGCGAGGAGTACCAGGACCTGGCCGAAGCCATCAACGACTCATCGAAAACATGAAAACCTGAGCGGACGGAGGTCGCCATCGCCAGCGATCAGACAATACGAACGGAACTGAACCAGCATCTGGCGCGTTTATGGCGCTACGGCCTGCTGTTGTCCCGTCAACGGCATGTTGCCGATGACCTGGTGCAGGCCACCTGCGTGCGGGCGTTGGAGCGGGCCGGGCAATTCGTGGCGGGAACGCGCATGGACCGCTGGCTGCTGAGCATTCTGCATTCGATCTGGCTCAACGAAATCCGCGCCCAGCGGGTGCGTCAGGGTCAGGGTCAAGTGGATGCCGATGAGGCCTTGTCGTTCGATGGTGAATCCGTGGCCCAGACCCATGTGTTGGCGGCACAGGTCATCCGTCGCGTCGATGCGTTGCCCGAGACCCAGCGCGAAACAGTGTTTCTCGCCTACGTCGAGGGCTTGTCCTACCGCGAAGTCGCCGACGTGCTGCAAGTGCCCATCGGCACGGTGATGAGTCGCCTGGCCGCCGCTCGGGCGAAATTGGCCGAATATCCACCGTTGCATACGGTGCCGCACCCTTACCGAGGAGAACATTGATGAGCGCGAGAACCTCGGACGAACAACTGGTGGCTTACCTCGACAACCAACTCGATGCCGAGCAGCGCTCGCACATCGACGCGGCCATCATCGCCGACCCGATGCTCGGCCTGCGCCTGCAATGGCTGGATCGCAGCAGCCTGCCGTTCAAGGACGCCTACGATGAATTGGCCCGGCAGGCGCCGGTGGATCGTCTGCAAGCCATGCTCGCGACGCTGTCCTCGCCCGTCCGCCCCGGGCTCAACCGGCGCTGGTTCCTTGCCGCCGCGGCCGCACTGTTGGCCGGCGGCGTGCTGGCGGACCGGTTGTTCCTCGGCTGGCAAGCGAGCCAGCAGACCCACAACTGGCGCGGCCTGGTGGCCGATTACATGGCGCTCTACGTGCCGGAAACCCTGGATCATTTACCCGCTGATGAAGCCGCGCAACGGGCACAACTGCGGACCATCGATGCGCGTCTGGGCCTGGACCTCGCGCCGGCAAAACTGAGCCTGCCCCGTGCCGAGTTCAAGCGCGCGCAAATCCTCGAGTACGACGGTGTGCCCATCGCCCAGATCACCTACCTCGATCCGGCGCACGGCCCCATGGCGCTGTGCGTCACCCGCTCCAACAGCGGCAGCCGCCATTTCGCCCGGGAACAGCGGCGCGAGCTGAACATCGTGTATTGGGCTGACATGGAACACGCCTGGATGCTGATCGGGCATCAACCGATGACGGATCTGGAGGAGATGGCGAAGTTGTTGCGCAGTCGGTTGAGCGCTTGAAGCACAGACAATGGCTTGCGGGATCGAAAAAGACCCCGCAAGCCATCAAATTGTCCAGAAATCGACGCCCGCCCTCTCAAGGTCGTATGCCCTCGGCAGCTCTCCGTCAGCCCCCTTCGTCATCGTATATTTCACTGCGTCGCCAACAAGAAAACAGGCGCGACCCTCTGCGGTGATGTTGGGTCCAATCCTGATCGCCAATCTGCTATAGCCGCCATCGGGCAGGACCATCGCGAATTTTGTCGACACACTCTCGACTTTGACGTCCCGGATTGCACTGATCGTGCCTCGCCCGCTGATTCTTATTGTTGGCGCGTTCATTCTTCTCCTCCAGCCTGCCACCTTCTCTTGAGGTCGCAGACCAATGAAACGCGCAAGTGCAGCGTCTTGCTACTGTCAAAGCTGACAGAAGAAGCTACCGCTTGTCGCAATCAGGCCGAAGCCGGCAACCACAACCGAAACCGCGCCCCGCCCAGGGGCGAGGCTTCCACCGTCAGCGTGCCGCCCTGGGCCTCCAGCGCGCGGCGGCTGATCGCCAGTCCCAGTCCGAAACCACCCGTGGCGCGGTCGCGGCTGCGGTCGAGGCGGTAGAACGGTTCGAAAATCCGTTCGCGCTCGTCATCCGGAATACCGATGCCGTCATCGTCGACCCAGATTTCACAGCCGCCGACATACACCTGAACACCGATCTGGATACGCTTCTCGCAGTAGCGCATGGCGTTGCGCAGCAGGTTTTGCAGGGCGCGAGCGGTCAGGCGCGGGTCCAGGCTGAAGCGTTCGAGCTGGCCGTGCAGCAGCACGTCGATGACGATTTCCGGGGACTCCAGTTCTTCGTCGACGCTGCCCAGAATGCTGTCGATGAATTCATCCAGCGACACCTCGACCTGCTCTGGTAGCCGCGCCGGGTTCTGCAGGCGACTGTAGGACAGCAACTCCAGCACCAACTCATCAAGCTCACGAATGTGTGCCACCAGGCTTTGCAGGCGCTCGCGGCTGGCCGCTGGCAAGTCGTCGGACAGCGCCAGCGCCAGGCCGAAATCCAGGCGCGTCAGGGGCGTGCGCAACTCGTGGGATACCGCATTGAGCAAATCCCGCTGCTGGTTGAGCAGGTTCTCGATGTCGCCGGCCATGGTGTCGAACACTGTGGCCAGGCTGCCGATGTTGGAGCTCGGGGAGATTTGCGTGCGCTCGCTCAGGTGCCCCTTGCCAAAGCGTTCGGCCGTGCCCTTGAGGCGCTCCAGATCACGCCAGTGCGGGCGCAACCACAACAACAGGCAAGCGAGCATGGTCGCGCCGATCAGGACGTTGATGCTCCAGTACAACAGGTTGACGTCCAGTGGATCGGGCGGCACGACCATTTGCACCACGGTGCGCTCATTCAGCGGCGCGACCGCCAGCGTGCGCCAGCCCCAGTCGCCGACGCGTACGACGTTCTCGCCGCGCTGCAAACGCTGCTGTTCATCAGGCGTCAGGCTGCTGTCGTCATTGCTGCTGAGCACGATGTGCAGCGGATTGAAGTCCTTGTCCATTTCAGCGGCCAGGGCCGGCCACTGCTCGGCCGGGGCTGCGTGAAACTGTTTGACGATCAGCGTTTGCAACCCGCGGGAGTAATCGAGGTTGTAGGTGACAAAGCGCTCGTGGAACACCTTGACCACCAGATCCGGCACCAGATAGATCGCCGCGCTGAACGAGACGATGGTCACCAGGTACAAACGAAAGAGGATTCTGAACATCGGCTCAGCATTCCCATTCGGAACGGCTGAACAGGTACCCCTTGCCCCACACGGTCTTGATCTTGCGCGCCTCGCCGGCGTGGTCGTCGAATTTGCGCCGCAGCTTGGAAATCGCCACATCCACCGAACGGTCGGTGCCGTTGAACTCGATGCCGCGCAGGCGTTGCAGGATCTGGTCGCGGCTCAACACCTCACCGGCATGCCGGGCCAGCACCACCAGCAGGTTGTACTCACCGCTGGACAGGTCCACCAATTGCTCGCGCCAGGTCACGGTGCGTTCAGACAAATCGATGCACAGGTTGCCCATCAGAATGCGGTCGTTGGCGGTCTGCGGCTCGCTGAGGCTGCTGCGGCGCAACAAGGTCCGCACCCGGGCCAGCAGCACCCGCGGCTCGCACGGCTTGGTCACGTAGTCGTCGGCGCCCATTTCCAGGCCCAGGACCTGGTCGTGGCTGTCGTCGCGGGCGGTGAGCATCAGGATCGGCAAGGTTGCCGAATCGGCGCGCAGCAGGCGGCAGACTTGCAAGCCGTCAAGGCCGGGCAGCATCAGGTCGAGGATCACCAGGTCCGGCGGATTGAGCCGCGCACGTTCGCGCACATGGTCACCGCGACCGATCACGCTGACGGAATAACCGTTGCGTTCCAGGTAGCTGGCAATCAGCTCGGCGAGGGCGGTGTCGTCTTCGACCAGGAGGATATTGGGCATGGGGTGTTTCCAGAAAGTGCTTTGGCGCCAGATACGCCGCCATCGCGAGCAAGCTCGCTCCCACAGTGGCCGGTGGTGTTCACAACATTTGTGTTCACATCAAATCCCTGTGGGAGCGAGCTTGCTCGCGATAGCAATCTATCTGGCGCAATAGAAATCAAGGACTGAAGGATATACGCCCTCACGCACACCTGAGTAAAACCCTTACACAATTTCACACAGCACCAACAAAGCTTCACCGCTACCCTCGCCTGCGCCCAGTAGGATGCTGGGAGTCTTTATTGGGGTATTACATGTCGAAGAATCTGCTTGCCAGGCTCAGCCTGATTGCACTGGCGTTGACACTGGCCGCGTGTGACAAGGCCTCGAATGCCGAGGAACAGGCGCCGCTGGCCACGGTTCGCATCGAGACCATCGAAGCGCAGCCACTGACCATCAGCAGCGAACTGAGCGGGCGGATTGCCGCACCTCGCATGGCCGAAGTGCGTGCCCGCGTGGCCGGCGTGGTCTTGCAGCGGACCTTCCGTGAAGGCAGTGATGTGAAACAAGGCGATGTTTTGTTTCGTATCGACCCGGCGCCGTTCAAGGCTGACCTGGACAGCGCCGAAGCGGCGTGGCGCAAGGCCGAAGCCAACGCGTTCCAGGCCAGATTGCAGGAGCAGCGCTACGCCCAGTTGATCGACGACAAGGCCATCAGCGGTCAGGACTACGACAACGCCCGGGCCAACGCCCGGCAGACCGCCGCCGACGTCGCCGCCAATAAAGCCGCCGTGGAGCGGGCGAAACTCAACCTCGGGTATGCCACCGTCACCGCGCCGATTTCCGGGCGTATCGGTCGCGCGCTGGTCACCGAAGGCGCGCTGGTCGGGCAGAACGAAACCACGCCGCTGGCGCTGATTCAGCAACTGAACCCGATTCACGCCGACCTGACCCAGTCCACCCGTGAACTCAACGAGCTGCGCCGCGCCTTCCGTTCCGGCCAGTTGCAGCAGGTCGGCCAGGACCAGGCCAAGGCCACGCTGATTCAGGATGACGGCAGCCTCTACCCGCTGCCGGGCAAAATGCTGTTCAGCGACATCAGCGTCGACCCGGGCACCGGCCAGATCATCCTGCGCAGCGAGTTCCCCAACCCCGACCTTGACTTGCTGCCGGGCAGTTTCGTGCGCGTGCGCCTGGAACAAGCGGTCAACCGGCAGGGCATCAGCGTGCCGCAACGGGCCATCCAGCGCGACAGCGCCGGCATCGCCCAGGTGCTGCTGCTCGACGGCGAACAGCGGGTCGGCCAGCAACCGGTCGAACTGGGCGCAGTGCAGAACGATCGCTGGATCGTCACCAGCGGCCTGAAAGCAGGCGACCGCATCGTCATCGAGGGCCTGCAGCACGCCCGCGTCGGCGAGAAAGTGCAGATCGACGACACCCCTCTTCCACTTGCCCAGGTGACTGGTCAGTAAGCAGGACGCTTTTTTATGCCGCAGTTCTTTATCGACCGCCCGGTGTTCGCCTGGGTGGTTGCCCTGTTCATCCTGTTGGCCGGTGCGCTGGCCATTCCACAACTGCCGGTGGCGCAATACCCCGATGTCGCGCCGCCACAAATCGAAATCTACGCGGTGTACCCGGGCGCTTCGGCGCAAACCGTGGACGAGAGCGTGGTCAGCCTGATCGAGGAAGAGCTCAACGGCGCCGATCACCTGCTGTATTTCGAATCCCAGAGCAGCCTCGGCAGCGCGACCATCAAGGCCACCTTCCAGCCGGGCACCCACCCGGAATTGGCTCAGGTCGATGTGCAGAACCGCCTGAAAGCCGTGGAGTCACGCCTACCGCAAGCGGTGATCCAGCAAGGTTTGCAGGTGGAGAAAGTCTCCTCCGGTTTCCTGCTGTTGATCACCCTCACCTCCAGCGACGGCAAACTCGACGACGTGGCGCTCAGCGATTACCTGGCGCGCAACGTGATGAACGAGGTCAAGCGTCTGGACGGCGTCGGCAAGGCGCAGCTGTACGGCGCCGAACGGGCGATGCGGATCTGGATCGACCCGCAGAAACTGCTCGCCTTCAACCTGACACCGGCGGACGTCAACACCGCCATCGTCGCGCAAAACGCCCAGGTGTCGGCGGGCAGCATCGGCGATCTGCCGACCCGCACCACCCAGGAAATCACCGCAACCATTCTGGTCAAGGGTCAGTTGTCGACCCCCGAAGAGTTTGCCGACATCGTCCTCAAGGCCAATGCGGACGGCTCGACCGTGCGCATCAGCGATGTGGCGCGGGTCGAGATCGGTAGCCAGGAATATCAGTTTTCCACGCGCCTGAACGGCAAGCCGTCCACCGCCGTCGCCGTGCAGTTGTCGCCCGGTGCCAACGCCCTGAACACCGCGACCCTGGTGCGGGCGAAGATGGATGAGCTGTCGCGCTACTTCCCGGCGAACGTCGAATACAAGATCCCGTACGACACCTCGCCCTTCGTCAAAGTCTCGATCACCAAGGTCGTCTACACCCTCGGCGAGGCGATGTTGCTGGTGTTCGCGGTGATGTTCCTGTTCCTGCAAAACATCCGCTACACACTGATTCCGACGTTGGTAGTGCCGGTGGCGCTGATGGGCACCTTTGCAACGATGCTGGCGCTTGGATTTTCGATCAACGTGCTGACCATGTTCGGCATGGTGCTGGCCATCGGCATTCTGGTGGACGATGCCATCGTGGTGGTGGAGAACGTCGAGCGGATCATGGCCACCGAGGGCTTGTCACCCAAGGAAGCCACGCGCAAGGCCATGCGGCAGATCACCGGGGCCATCATCGGCATCACCCTGGTGCTGGTCGCGGTGTTCATTCCGATGGCGTTCATGCAGGGCTCGGTCGGAGTGATCTACCAGCAGTTCTCGCTGTCGATGGCCACGTCCATCCTGTTCTCGGCGTTCCTCGCCCTGACCTTGACCCCGGCCCTGTGCGCGACGTTGCTCAAGCCGATTGCCAAAGGCGAACACCACGAAAAGACCGGCTTCTTTGGCTGGTTCAACCGCCGCTTCGAGCAACTGACCGAACGCTATCAGGGCTGGGTGGCCTACGCGTTGAAACGCACCGGGCGCTACCTGCTGATCTACGGCGTGCTGCTGATCGGTCTGGGCTTGGCCTTCAGTCGCTTGCCCTCCTCGTTCCTGCCGGTGGAAGACCAGGGTTACACCATCACCGACATCCAGTTGCCACCGGGCGCGAGCAAGAACCGCACGGTACAGGTGGCCGAACAGGTTGAAGCGCACAACGCCGGGGAACAGGGCATTCGTGACAGCGTGGTGATTCTCGGATTCAGCTTCTCCGGCAGCGGGCAGAATGCGGCGCTGGCGTTCAGCACGCTCAAAGACTGGTCCGAGCGTGGCAGCGACGATTCGGCCAGCTCGATTGCCGACCGGGCCAACGTCGCCCTCAGCCAGATCAAGGACGCGGTGACATTTGCCGTACTGCCACCGCCGGTGGATGGCCTGGGTACATCCAGCGGATTCGAATTTCGCCTGCAGGATCGCGGCGGCCTCGGTCATGAGAAGTTGATGAAGGCTCGCACCGACCTACTCGCGGCGGCCGAAAAAAGCCCGATTCTGATGAACGTGCGCGAAAGCGCCCTGGCCGAGGCACCGCAGGTGCAACTGATCGTCGACCGCAAGCAGGCCAACGCGCTGGGTGTGTCCTTTGCCGACGTCGGCAATGTGCTGTCCACGGCCGTGGGCTCGGCCTACATCAACGACTTTCCCAATCAGGGGCGGATGCAACGCGTCGTGGTGCAGGCCGAGGGCGACCAGCGCAGTCAGGTGGCTGACCTGCTGAAGATTCACGTGCGTAACACCCACGAAAAAATGGTGCCGTTGTCGGCCTTCGTGCAGGCCAAGTGGACTCAGGGCCCGGCGCAGTTGACCCGCTACAACGGCTACCCGGCGATCAGCATTTCCGGTGAACCGACCCCGGGCCACAGCACCGGTGAGGCCATGGCCGAGATCGAGCGGCTGGTGGCACAAGGTCCGGCGGGCCTGGGCCAGGAATGGACCGGGTTGTCGTTGCAGGAACGGTTGTCCGGCAGCCAGGCACCGATCCTGCTTGGGCTGTCGCTGTTGATCGTGTTCCTGTGCCTGGCGGCGTTGTACGAGAGCTGGTCGATCCCGACCTCGGTGCTGCTGGTGGTGCCGCTGGGTGTGCTCGGCGCGGTGCTGGCGGTAACCTTGCGCGGGATGCCCAACGATGTGTTCTTCAAGGTCGGGCTGATCACCATCATCGGCCTGTCGGCAAAGAACGCGATCCTGATCATCGAGTTCGCCAAGAGCCTGTACGACGAAGGCCACGACCTGATCGATGCAACCCTGCAAGCGGCACGCCTGCGGTTGCGGCCGATTGTCATGACCTCACTGGCGTTCATTCTTGGCGTGGTGCCGCTGGCGTTGGCTACCGGCGCCAGTTCGGCGAGCCAGCAAGCCATCGGCACCGGGGTGATCGGCGGGATGATCACGGCGACCCTGGCCGTGGTGTTCGTGCCGGTGTTTTTTGTGGTGGTGATGAAGTTGGTGCGCAAGCGACATAAAACTACCTGACCCAACACCAGTCCCTGTGGGAGCGAGCTTGCTCGCGATGGCGCCTTGTCAGTCGATGACTGTGTTGACTGTCAGTCCGCTATCGCGAGCAAGCTCGCTCCCACAGGGGGGGCTCGGTGATTTCAAGATTGGGGTCACCTGGGCTAAGGTGTTGGCAAAGCCCCAACCCGTCGAGCCTCCATGATCTTCCTCGCGCGCACCCACCCTCGCCTGTCCGCCGCCATCCTGCTTGGCATCGCGGTGGGCTTTCTGGCTCCGGCCGATTCGCCAATCAGCAAGATCCTCATCGGCTGGAATGCCGGCGTCTGGATCTACCTGCTGCTGATGTTCTGGCTCACCGTGCGTTCGAAAGCGCCTGATGTGAAACGCATCGCCGAAATCGAAGACGAAAACGCCGGGCTGGTGCTCGCGCTGGTATGCATTGCGGCACTGGCCAGCCTGGCGACCATCACCTTCGAACTGGCCGGCAGCAAAGACCTGGAAACCACGCGCAAGCTGATGCATTACGGTTTCACCGCCCTGACCGTCATCGGTTCATGGCTGCTGATCGGGGTCATCTTCAGCCTGCATTACGCCAGGCTGTATTACATCTGGGACGGCAAGGAACCGGCGCTGCGTTTTGCCGAAGGGCTGACGACCCCCAACTACTGGGACTTCCTGTACTTCTCGTTCACCATCGGCGTGGCGGTGCAAACCTCGGATGTCGGCGTCGCCACCCGGGGCATGCGCAAGATCGTGCTGGCGCAGTCGTTGATCGGTTTTCTGTTCAATACCGCCATTCTCGGGTTCACGATCAACATCGCCGCCGGCCTGTTCGGCTGATGACTGCACAAACGTTCTAGGCATGACCCTCGGCCGAGGCGTTAAATAGCCCGGCAAACCGTTTCGCAGGTACCCCATGAGCGCTCACAACTGGATCGACCTGGCCCAGGATGCCGACACCGGCATCGAGACCCTGCGCGCGCATTTCGAAGGCCACGCCTACGACCCGCACTGGCACGACAGCTATCTGGTGGGCGTCACCGAGCAAGGGGTCCAGCAATTCAATTGCCGACGGGCCAGGCACCAGAGCACGCCGGGCAAGGTGTTTCTGCTCGAGCCCGGTGACATCCATGACGGTGAAGCGCCGACCGCCGACGGTTTCACCTATCGCATGCTGTACCTCGACCCGCAGTGGTTGCAGCGCGAACTCAGCGCCGTGTTCGACCATGCCCCCGACAACAGCCAGCTGAGCTTCGCCGCCACCCTGGCCAGCGATGCGCGCCTGGCCCAGGCCACCAGCCTGGCGTTTGAAACCCTGCATCGCGGTGAACTGAAGATCGTCCGCCAGTCCGCCCTCGACGGTTTGCTCGAACGCCTGACCAGCCATTTGCACTGGCGCGCCCGCGATGGCCAGGACCCGCGTCTGCCGCGAGTGGCACAGAAAGCCCGGGAATACCTGCATGCCAACGCGCAATACGACATCGGCCTCGATCAACTGGCCGCCGTCACAGGCGTCGATCGCTTTCGCCTGACCCGCGCGTTCAAGGCTGCCTATGGCATGGCGCCCCACGCGTATCTGGTGCAACTGCGCCTGGCCACCGCCCGCCGCCTGCTGGCCCGTGGCGAACAACCGGCGGCGGTGGCAATGGCGCTGGGCTTTGCCGATCAGAGCCATCTGGGGCGCTGGTTCATGCGCGCCTACGGCCTGACGCCGGCGCTGTACCGCAAGCGCTGCTCAAATCTTCCAGACAGATAAGCCCGGGATTGTGAAGATCGACTTCACTGATCTTCACCGGAGTTAGCCCGCGATGCTGCCCTCGTTCCCGACTTTGTTGCCTTTCCTGCTGTTTGCCTTCGTAGCCTCGATCACCCCCGGCCCGACCAATATTCTGGTGCTGAGCAACAGCGCTCGATACGGGTGGGTCGCGGCTGTGCCGATCATCGTCGGCGCCTGTGCCAGCGCGGCGACCCTTGTGTGGCTGGTGGGTACGGGGGTCGGGTCATCATTGACTGCGTGGCCCGAGGTGCAAAACGTCATGCAATGGGCCGGTGTGGCGTGGCTGAGCTATCTGGCCTGGCAGATTTACAGCGCCCCGACAACGGCCATTGCCGCCAGCCATAGCCAGGCGCGCCTCGGATGGAGGGGGGCCGCCAGCCTGCAACTGATCAACCCGAAAACCTGGATGATGGCGCTGGCGGTGGTCAGTGTATTTGCCGGGGCTGGCGATCATCACGCCGTGCAAGTGATGTATTTGTCGCTGGTGTTTTTTCTGGTTTCCCTGCCATGCCTCGCGGTCTGGGCGCTGCTCGGTGCCGGTTCAAGCCGCTGGTTGCGCTCACCCCGTGCCATGCAACGCTTCAATCGCTGCATGGGCCTGTTATTGCTGGGTTCTGCGTGGTTGAGCGTGTTGGCCTGAGCGCCACTTGTCGGTGATTGTTCGACAAAAAACCATCCGGGGCTTGACGGCGAATTGACTTTTGGTGTCTTCTGAAACCGGTTTCAGTGCGATCTCACGAAGCACTCGACCTTATAAATCCAATAAGAAGGTTTCAGACCGTGAATGATTTCTCCGCCGCCCAGCGCAGCCGCGTGACCATGCTCGACGTGGCCGAACACGCCAAGGTCTCCAAGGCCAGCGTTTCGCGGTTCATTGGCGATGATCGCGCTCTGCTCTCCGATGCCATTGCCCAGCGCATCGAACAGGCAATTGCCGAACTCGGCTATCGCCCGAACCAGATGGCCCGCGGCCTGAAACGCGGACGCACCCGCCTGATTGGCATGCTGGTGGCCGACATCCGCAACCCTTATTCAATTGCCGTGATGCACGGGGTGGAAACCGCCTGCCGTCAGCACGGCTATAGCCTGGTGGTGTGCAACACCGACCGCGACGACGAGCAGGAGCGCCAGCACCTGGCCCTGCTGCGCTCGTACAACATCGAAGGCCTGATCGTGAACACCCTCGGTCATCACCGTGATCAATTGCACGAACTGCACCGGGAAATGCCCCTGGTACTGGTGGATCGCAAGGTCGAGCACCTCGAAAGCGATATGGTCGGGCTGAACAACCCTGCGGCGGTCGAGATGGCCCTCGCCCATCTTCAAGAGCGCGGTTATCGCGATGTGTGGCTGGTCACCGAGCCGTTCGACGGCACCAGTTCGCGAATCGAGCGGGTCACCAGCTTCAAGGCGCAAATAGAGCAACGCCCGGCGCTTCGCGGCACGCACATCGAAACCGGCAGCGAACTGACCGCCCAACTGAAAACCTTCCTCGACACGCCTGGCCCCGGCCCGAAAGCGCTGTTCTGCGCCAACGGGATCGCGGCGTTGGCCAGCACCCATGCGTTGCGTGAACTCCAGTGCAACCTGTTCGATGATGTGGGGTTGATCGCCCTCGATGACCTGGATTGGTACCCGTTGGTGGGCAGCGGCATTACCGCCCTCGCTCAGCCGACCACCGAGATGGGCGCCAGCGCGTTTGAGTGTCTGCTCAAGCGGCTGCGCGGGGATGACGGGGCGGTGCGGACTCTGGATTTTTCGGCGCGGCTGGTTGTTAGAGGGTCGACCCTTGGAAATTTTCGTTGAATGTTCCGGCGCCATCGCGAGCAGGCTCGCTCCTACAATGGGCCTGTATTCACAAATCTACTGTAGGAGCGGGCTTGCCCGCGAAGGGGCCCCGAAGAACAGCACAAATTCACAGCCATTTTTTTTGAACAAAAATGAAACCGGTTTCAGAGGTATAAAAACAATGAACAGACCAGCCGTTTCCATCAGCCTTTCCAGCTACGGTGCCGACCTTGTGCGTCAACGCGGCCAAGGCAGCTTCATCGAGATTCTCGCCGCCGCCGGCGCCACGCGCATTGAGTGGCGTGAAGAATTACTGACCATCGAGGACCCCGCTCAACTGGCCGATGCCACTCAAGCAGAAGGCCTGCAGAGCGTGTATTCATCACCAATGGAGCTATGGCTGGCCGGGCAATCCAGGCCCAACCCCGAACTGATCACGGCCCTGCAACGCGCCCAGGCGTTCGGCGCCAAATGGCTGAAAGTGTCGTTGGGCTATTTCACCGACAACAGCGATCTGCAAACCCTCGCCCGGGTGCTGGGCGAGAGCGCCGTGCAGTTGCTGGTGGAAAACGACCAGACCCTGCACGGCGGCCGCATTGAACCCTTCCAGCGTTTTTTCGCGGACGTCGAGCAGCACGAGCTGCCGATCAAAATGACCTTCGATATCGGCAATTGGCACTGGCAGGACCAGTCCGCCGCCAGCGCCGCGCGGTTGCTCGGTCGTCACGTCGGTTATGTGCACTGCAAAGCGGTCACGCGTCGTGCCGACGGCAAACTGGTGGCCATCGCGCCCGCCGTCAGTGACTTGCAACAGTGGGAACACCTGCTGCAGCACATGGCCCAGGGCGTTATGCGGGCCGCGGAATATCCGCTGCAAGGCGATGACCTGGTGCAACTGACCACCGAGCACGTCGCTGCCCTCGCCCACCTCGGCCAATCGCAGCTGGAGAGTGCTCATGTCTGAGATCGATATTCTGTCCTTCGGCGAGACCATGGCGATGTTCGTCGCCGAGCAGGCGGGTGATCTGGCCAGCGTCGGCGCTTTTCACAAACGCATTGCCGGGGCTGACAGCAATGTCGCCATTGGCCTTTCCCGACTGGGCTTCAACGTGGCATGGCTGAGCCGTGTCGGTGCCGACTCGCTGGGCCGGTTCGTGGTCGACACCCTGGAAAAACAAGGCCTGGATTGCCGCCACGTCGATATCGACACCGCCCACCCGACCGGTTTTCAACTCAAGTCCCGCACCGACGATGGCAGCGATCCGGTGGTCGAGTACTTCCGCCGTGGTTCGGCGGCCAGTCACCTGTCGCCGCACTCGATCGTGCCCCAATTGCTCAAGGCCCGACACCTGCACGCCACCGGCATTCCCCCGGCGCTGTCGGAGTCGGCGCGGCAGATGTCGTTCGAATTGATGACCCGCATGCGCGAGGCCGGGTGCAGTGTGTCCTTCGACCCGAACCTGCGCCCGAGCCTGTGGGCCAGCGAGCAACAAATGATCACCGAGATCAACCGCCTCGCTGCCCTCGCCCATTGGGTGCTGCCGGGGTTGAGCGAAGGTCGCTTGCTGACCGGTTTCGAAGATCCGGCCGACATCGCCGCCTTCTACCTTGACCAAGGCGCCGAAGCTGTGGCGATCAAACTTGGCCCGCACGGTGCTTACTACCGCACACAATTTGATCAAGGTTTCGTGGCTGGGGTGCCGGTGGAAACTGTGGTCGATACGGTGGGTGCCGGCGATGGGTTTGCCGTCGGCATGATCAGCGCGCTGTTGGAAAACCAAAGCGTTGTCGAGGCCGTGCAACGCGCCAACTGGATTGGCAGCCGTGCGGTGCAGAGCCGGGGGGATATGGAGGGGTTGCCTACCCGATCCGAAATGGTCAGCGAATTTGAGGCCGCCATCGCGAGCAAGCTCGCTCCCACAGGGGATATGTGTCGAACCTAGATCAAATGTAGGAGCGAGCCTGCTCGCGATGAGGCCCGCACAGTCACTGAAGATCTGAAACCGTTACCTGCTGCGACAAAAACAACAAGCTCAGGAGCACCACCATGAAAACCGCAACGCTCGCCACCCGCCGCTGGTGGTACATCATGCCCATCGTGTTCATCACCTATAGCCTGGCGTATCTGGATCGCGCCAACTATGGGTTCGCCGCCGCGTCCGGCATGGCGGCGGACCTGATGATCACACCAGGCCTGTCGTCGATGCTCGGCGCGCTGTTCTTCCTCGGCTACTTTTTCTTCCAGGTACCCGGCGCGATCTACGCGCAGAAACACAGCGTGAAGAAGCTGATTTTCGTCAGCCTGATCCTCTGGGGCGGCCTGGCGACGTTGACCGGGATCGTCTCCAACGCCTACTGGCTGATCGTCATCCGCTTCATGCTCGGCGTGGTCGAAGCGGCAGTGATGCCGGCGATGCTGATCTACCTGTGCCACTGGTTCACCCGCGCCGAACGCTCGCGGGCCAACACCTTCCTGATCCTCGGCAACCCGGTGACCATGCTCTGGATGTCGGTGGTCTCGGGCTATCTGGTGCAACACTACAGCTGGCGTTGGATGTTCATCGTCGAAGGTTTGCCAGCGGTGTTGTGGGCATTCATCTGGTGGCGCTTGGCCGATGATCGTCCATCACAAGCCAAGTGGCTCAACGATCAGGAAAAACAGGACCTGGAAAGCGCACTGGCCGCCGAACAGGTCGGCATCAAGGCCGTGAAGAACTACGCCGAAGCGTTCCGCTCACCCAAAGTGATCATCCTGGCCCTGCAGTTTTTCTGCTGGAGCATTGGCGTGTACGGTTTCGTGTTGTGGCTGCCATCGATCCTCAAGGCCGGCGCGCAGATGGACATGATTCAGGCCGGCTGGCTGTCGGCGCTGCCGTACCTGGCGGCGGTGATCGGCATGCTGCTGGTGTCCTGGGGTTCGGACAAGCTGCAAAAACGTAAACGTTTCGTCTGGCCGCCACTGCTGATTGCCTCGATTGCCTTCTATGGTTCCTACGCCTTGGGTGCCGAACACTTCTGGTGGTCCTACACCCTGCTGGTGATTGCCGGCGCCTGCATGTACGCGCCTTACGGACCGTTCTTCGCAATCATTCCAGAGATCCTCCCGGCCAACGTCGCGGGCGGCGCCATGGCGCTGATCAACAGCATGGGCGCCCTCGGTTCCTTTGGCGGTTCCTATCTGGTCGGTTACCTGAACAGCTCTACCGGCTCGCCCGGCGCCTCGTACCTGTTGATGAGCGGCGCGCTGATGTTCTCGGTGCTGCTGACCATTTTCCTCAAGCCCGGCGCCAGCGATCGGGAGCGGCCCACGGCCACAGTAACGCGCACCGCCACGGCACATTCCTGAATTGAAGTTGAGATCCCGAAGATGAAAAAGCAGGTCGTCCTGTACAAGAAACTCTCGCCGCTGCTGATGGCTCGCCTGCACGAGCAGGCCGAAGTGACGCTGATCGAAAGCCTTGATGCCGAGGGCCTGGGCAAACTGCGCGATGCCCTGCCCCGCGCCCACGGTTTGCTGGGTGCCAGCCTGAAACTGGATGCCGAATTGCTCGATCTGGCACCCAACCTTCAAGCCATTGCCAGCGTCTCGGTGGGTGTCGATAACTACGACATCGACTACCTGAGCGAGCGGCGCATCCTGCTCAGCAACACGCCGGATGTATTGACAGAAACCACCGCCGACACTGGTTTCGCGCTGATCCTGGCAACGGCCCGGCGCGTAGTGGAATTGGCAAACATGATTCGCGAAGGCAATTGGACCCGCAACATCGGCCCCACGCATTTCGGCAGCGACGTGCACGGTAAAACCCTGGGCATCATTGGCATGGGGCGCATTGGCGAGGCGCTGGCCCAGCGCGGGCATTTCGGGTTTGGCATGCCGGTGATTTATCACAGCCAGTCACCGAAACCAGCGGTGGAACAGCGGTTCAATGCGCACTATCGAAGCCTGCCGGAGCTATTGCAACAGGCCGATTTCGTTTGCCTGACGTTGCCGCTGACCGCGCAAACCGAAGGGCTGATTGGCGCAGAACAGTTCGCCCTGATGCGTCCCGAGACCATCTTCATCAATATTTCACGGGGTAAAGTGGTGGACGAAGCAGCACTGATTGAAGCCTTGCGTGCGGGCCGGATTCGCGCGGCGGGGCTGGACGTATTCGAACGCGAACCATTGAATCAGGACTCGCCGTTGTTGCAGTTGAACAACGTGGTGGCGACACCGCACATCGGCTCGGCCACCCATGAAACACGGGAGGCCATGGCCAGATGCGCGGTGGACAACCTGTTGGCGGCGCTGGCGGGTGAACGGCCTGTGAACTTGGTGAATCCTGGGGTTTGGAAAAGCTGAAGATCAAAAGATCGCAGCCTGCGGCAGCGCCTACATGGACCGGGTTCACCGCAGTTTTGTGGATGGACATCAATCCTGTAGGAGCTGCCGCAGGCTGCGATCTTTTGCTGTGGCGATCAGGCCCGCCGCGCCTCCAGCAAATTCGTCGCACACAAAGCAATCCGCCGACATGCATCAGCCAGCTTCATCTGATCCACTACCAACCCGATCCGGATATGCCCCGCCGCACTCGGCCCGAACGCTTCTCCGGCCAGCACCGAGACGCCATAGCCCTCCAGCAATCGCTCGGCGAAGCGCTGGGCCGACAACCCGGTCTGGCGTACATCGACCATCACGAACATCCCGCCATCCGGGCGAATCGGCCTGAGGCCCGGACATTGGCCCAGACTTGCGCACACCAGGTCACGGCGCTGGCGATACTCTTCGCGCATCATCGCCACTTCCGGCAAGTCTTCATCCAGCGCCAATTGCGCAGCGTTCTGCACGAAATCCGGAATGCCGAACAACATGCTCAGCGACAAATTGACCAGGTGCCCGGCCATGGGTTTCGGCCCGATCACCCAGCCCACCCGCCAGCCGCTCATGGCGTGGGACTTGGACAGGCTGTTGATCGTCGCCGTCCGTTCGGCCATGCCCGGCAGGCTCGCGGGGCTGATGTGCTCGCCCTCGTACAGCAGATCGCTGTAGACCTCATCGCTGATCAGCCACAAATCATGACGAATGCACAACGCTGCCAGCTCCTGCCAGATCGGCAACGACAGACTGGCGCCGGATGGATTGTTCGGACTGTTGAGCAGGATGGCGCGTGTTTTTGGCGTGATCCGTGCCGCGACATCCGCCGGGTCGACGCGAAACCCGTTCTGCGGACGCACTGGCACCGGGACCACCGTGGCCGCACAAGCGCCGATCACGCCTTCATAGGTGACGTACATCGGTTCGGCGACAATCACTTCATCGCCCGGATCGAGCAGGCATTGCGCCACCGAATACACCGCGCACTGCGCGCCCGGAAAGACGATCACATGCTCGCTATCCACCGGCTGACCGCTGCGTTGCCGATGTCGGCGGGCAATGCTGTCGCGCAGCCCCCGACTGCCGCGCACTTCAGGATAGTGCGTATCACCGGCCAACAGGCTGGCAATGGCCGCCTGGACGATGGGTTGTGGCGTATCGAAGTCCGGGTCGCCAATTGACAGCAGCAGGACATCGACGCCCTGTTCGCGCAATTGCAGCGCTCGATCGTGAATCTGCCAGGCCGCCGCTCCGTCACCGGCGATTCGTTGGGTCAAGGCTGAATAGCGCATGTCTGTCTCCTGTCGCGCGGGTGCTCCCAGCCACAACCCTATCTCAAATCACGAAGCGCGCCACCATGGCGTTCAAAACATGGATGAGTCAGTGCTTGCGAACGGCCATCCGCCATACGCGAGCGATATCGGTCGCCCGCTCACGCAGCAAGCGCGGCGCCTCGGCACAGGCCTGGTCCAGGGTCATCGGCCCGCTCGCCAGGGCAAACGCAGCATCGATGCCGTGCTCATAGAGCGCCTGATAACCGTCGCCCAGAGTGCCGGCGATGACGATGACCGGCACGCCTTGCTGGCTGGCGACACGCGCCACACCAAACGGCGTCTTGCCGCGCAGGGTTTGCGCATCGAAACGCCCTTCCCCGGTGATCACCAGATCGGCACCTGCAACCGCCTCGGCCAGGCCCACGAGTTCGGCGACCACCTCGACCCCGGCCTTGAACTGCGCGCCCAGAAACGCTTTGGCGGCAAACCCCAGGCCACCCGCCGCGCCACTGCCCGGCTCGTCCCGAACGTCGATGTTCAAGGCTGTCGCGCAATGGTCGGCAAAGTGCCCCAGCGCCAGGTCCAGTTGCTCGACCTGCGCCGGCGAGGCACCTTTTTGCGGGCCGAAAATCGCCGAAGCGCCGTGGGGGCCGCACAACGGGTTGTTGACGTCGGCGGCAATGTCGAAGCGTACCTGCGCCAGACGCGGATCCATGTCGCTCAGGTCGACGCGGGCCAATTGCGCAAGGGCGAGGCCGCCCGGTGACAGCGTCTGCCCCCGGGCGTCCAGCAGTTTCACACCCAGGGCCTGCATGGCACCGGCACCGCCGTCATTAGTCGCACTGCCGCCAATCGCCAGGATCACCCGTTGCGCACCGGCATCCAGTGCGGCGCGGATCAATTGCCCGGTACCGAAGGTGCTACTGATGCACGCATCCCGTTGCGCCACCGGGACCAACTGCAAACCGCTGGCCTCGGCCATTTCGATGATCGCGGTGTGGCTCTGCGGCAACCAGCCCCAGGCGGCATCCACCGTTGTTCCCAGTGGCCCGCGAACCACGGTGCGGCGCTGTTCGCCTTCACATGCGGCAAGAATCGACTCGACAGTCCCTTCCCCGCCGTCGGCCATCGGGCATTTGATCAGTTGGGCATCAGGCCAGACTTGCGCCAATCCCAATGCAATGGCGTCGGCCACGCCTTGAGCGCTGAGGCTGTCCTTGAACGAATCGGGGGCGATCACGATTTTCATGGGAATTCTCCAGTTCCAATGTCCACATGCTGCCAGCCGCCTTGAACAATAACGCCGGTCCGCTGCACAAGCGGCGATGAGGATTATTGTTCATTTCCACAAAACCGGCATTCACACCTCCTACAGGGGGCCTGCGTCGGTTTGCGGGAGGAGTTGCACGCCCAGATACAACGCCAGCATGCCGTCCAGGCGCAACGGATCAACCCCGCTCAGTTCGGCAATCCGCTCCATCCGGTAACGCAGGCTGTTGCGATGGATGCCCAACGCATCGGCGCAAGCCTGGCTCTGGCCATCGTGTTCGCACCAGCTGCGCAGGGTCGCGAGCAACTGACCGTTACTGTCCTTGGCAATGACCTTGCGCAGTGGGTTGAGCAGTTCGTCGAGGGCGTCGTCGTTGCGATGGCGCCAGAGCATCACCGGCAGCCGATAGCGGTTCAGCGTCAGCAATCGGGAGCGCGGCAGCACTTCGCGTCCATAGGCCAGCAAGTCACCGACCCGACGATAGCAGCGGCGCAACCCTGCCAGCCCGTCGGCTTGCCCACCCACGGCGATACGCAGGATGTTCCAGCCAAGGCCATCGAGCTTGTCCAGCAAGCGCGCGTTCTCGACCGACTGGCTGGCCGGCCGGCACCAGAGCAATGAAGTTTTGGCCGAGCTCACGCACCAACTGTCGGGGTGACGGCTGGTCAACCAGGCACTGAGTGCCTCGACGGTTTGCCCTGGAGCGTGTTCCAGGCCGAGCTCGAACAAGTACGGCACCCGGGTCATTTGT
Organism: Pseudomonas sp. 05L36; assembly: GCF_056398125.1. Lineage (NCBI taxonomy): Bacteria > Pseudomonadati > Pseudomonadota > Gammaproteobacteria > Pseudomonadales > Pseudomonadaceae > Pseudomonas > Pseudomonas sp. 05L36. Next base: position 139,823 of record NZ_JBFTOU010000003.1, read on the forward strand.
GGCTTGAGGCCCAACTGCTGCGCTTCATCGACCAGTCGCGGAGCATCCCCGGCTTCGCTCAGCAGCAGCGCCAGCAGATCATCGCAGCGCTGGCGCCGCCATTGCTGTTCGGCCTGCTGGTTACGCTGGCCCACCAGCATCTCGGCGGTCATGCGCACCAGCTCGGCGTAGGTGCGCAGTTGCTCGGGTTCGCCGGTGATGCCCAGCACGCCGATCAGGCGCTGGTCCAGCATCAGCGGCAGGTTGATGCCCGGCTGCACGCCCTTGAGATGAATCGCCGTCTGCGCATCGATCTCCACCACGCGACCGTTGGCCAGCACAAGTTGCGCACCTTCATGCCGGGTGTTGACCCGCTCCGGCTCGCCGCTGCCCAGGATCAAGCCCTGGCTGTCCATGACGTTGACGTTGTACGGCAGGATAGCCATCGCCCGGTCGACGATGTCCTGGGCCAGGTCGTGATCGAGTTCGAACATGCAAGTGATCCTTGAAGACGGTGATGGAACGGGTTGTTCACCCGCACAGGCCTTGGTTGCAAACCCTGTGCTCAGGCACAAAGACAGCCACCCTGAGGGTGGTCGAGACTCTCTTGGCGATCAACGTTACCCTTTGCATCGCAAAAAATCATAATAAAGAGAGAGCCGCCATGACACAGAGCGCCGTAGCGTCCGACGCCATCGCTGACGACAAAAACGCCGTCTACAAGCGCATCACCCTGCGTTTGATCCCCTTCATTTTCATCTGCTACCTGTTCAACTACCTCGACCGGGTCAACGTTGGGTTTGCCAAACTGCAGATGCTCGACGCGCTGAAGTTCAGCGAGACCGTGTACGGTCTCGGCGCAGGCATTTTCTTTATCGGTTACGTGCTGTGCGGTGTGCCAAGCAACCTGGCGCTGACCAAATTCGGCCCGCGGCGCTGGATTGCGCTGATGATGATCACCTGGGGAAGCCTGTCGACCTGCCTGCTGTTCGTCACCACGCCGACCGAGTTCTATACCCTGCGCCTGTTCACCGGCGCGGCCGAAGCCGGGTTCTTCCCGGGCGTGGTGCTGTATCTCTCGCAGTGGTTCCCGACCTTCCGCCGTGGCCGCATCATGGCGCTGTTCATGTCGGCGATCCCGGTATCCGGCCTGCTCGGCAGTCCGTTCTCCGGCTGGATTCTCAACCACTTCGGCGCAGGCCAGGGCGGTCTGGCCGGCTGGCAGTGGATGTTCCTGCTGCAAGGCATTCCGACCGTGATCCTCGGTGCACTGGCTTATTTCATGCTCAGCGACAGCTACGCCAACGCCAAGTGGCTGACCCCGTTCGAGCGTTCGGTACTGGAAGCCGACCACGCTATCGATCTGGCCAACAAACCGAAAAGCACGTCCGATTCGCTGCTGGCGGTATTCAAGAACCCGGCGATCTGGGCCTTCGGCCTGATCTACTTCTGCATCCAGAGTGGCGTCTACGCGATCAACTTCTGGTTGCCGTCGATCATCAAGAACCTGGGCTTCAGCGACAACCTGGTAATCGGTTGGTTGAGCGCGATTCCGTACCTGCTGGCCGCCGTTTTCATGCTGATGGTCGGCCGTTCGGCGGACCTGCGCAAAGAACGCCGCTGGCATTTGGTAGTGCCGATGTTGATGGCCGCGCTGGGACTGCTGATTGCGGTGAACTTCGCCGCCAACCCGGCCATCGCGATTCTCGGCCTGACCATCGCCACCATGGGCGCCCTCACCGGCCTGCCGATGTTCTGGCCGGTGCCGACGGCCCTGCTCAGTGCCGGCGCCGCGGCTGGCGGCCTGGCGCTGATCAACTCGATGGGACAGATGGCCGGCTTCCTCAGCCCGTACCTGGTGGGTTGGGTCAAGGACAGCACCGGTTCGACCGATGCGGCGCTATATCTGCTGGCGGGCGTGATTGTCTGCGGCAGTCTGTTGGCGTTGCGCATGACCCGCACGCTGCGCGCCTGATCAACACAAATCCAATGTGGGAGCGAGCTTGCTCGCGATGACGGAGTGTCAGTCAACACAGATGTTGAATGTAAAACCGCCATCGCGAGCAAGCTCGCTCCCACAGTTTGATCTGCGGTGTTCGATATTTCAGTTTGATCCCTGCAGTTGTTCTGGTATCTGATTGAGCCTTTCCCACTGGTAAAAGGATTTGCTCATGAGCTACCGCACGCTGGGTCATTCGGGTCTGCAAGTGTCCACCCTGACCCTGGGCACCATGATGTTCGGCGAACAGACCAACGCCGAAGATTCCCTGCGAATCATCGACAAGGCCTGGGACCAGGGCATCAATTTCATCGACACCGCCGACGTCTACACCAACGGCCGTTCCGAAGAGATCGTCGGCGAAGCCATCGCCAGCCGCCGCCATGAATGGGTGCTGGCGACCAAGGTCGGCTTCGGCCCCGTGGACGGCGTCCCCAACCGCAGCGGCCTGAGCCGCAAACACCTGTTCAACGGCATCGATGCCAGCCTGACGCGCCTGGGCACCGATTACCTCGACATCTATTACCTGCATCGCGAAGACCACAATACGCCGCTGGAGGTCACGATCTCGGCCATCGGCGACTTGATTCGCCAAGGCAAAATCCGCTATTGGGGCCTGTCGAACTACCGTGGCTGGCGCATCGCCGAAGTCATTCGCGTGGCCGACAAACTTGGCGTTGACCGGCCGGTGATCAGCCAGCCACTGTACAACATCGTCAACCGCCAGGCTGAATCCGAGCAGATCACGGCGGCGCAAAACTACGGTCTGGGCGTGGTGCCTTACAGCCCGCTGGCGCGCGGGGTGCTCAGCGGCAAATACGCGCCTGATGTGAAACCGGACGCCGACAGCCGTGCCGGACGTCAGGATAAACGCATCCTGGAAACAGAATGGCGCGTCGAATCCCTGCGTATCGCCCAGCAAATCCAGCAATACACCCAGGAACGCGGCGTCGGCATCGTCGAGTTCGCGATTGCCTGGGTGCTGAACAACAGCGCCGTGACCTCGGCCATTGTCGGGCCGCGTACCGAAGCGCAGTGGGACGCCTACACTAAGGCGCAAGCGGTGAAGATCACGGCCGAGGATGAGGCGTTCATCGATTCGCTTGTGACGCCGGGGCATGCGTCGACACCGGGGTTCAATGATATGAGCCATTTTGTGTCGGGGCGTACACCGCACACCAACTGACAAAACCGCACCCTCCGTAGGAGCTGGCTTACCAGCGAAGGCGCCATCTCAGACAACCCTTCGCTGACTGGAAGACCGCTTTCGCTGGCAAGCCAGCTCCTACGGAGGCGAGTGTTGATCAGTTGGTCAGTAATCACCGCAAAAACCACGTATCCTCCGCCCCCGTTTCACCTTCAACCTTGCGAGGACAGCTTGTCTAAAGGTATCGCTCTATCGGTTTCAGCCTCGGTGCTGTTTGCCGTCATGTATTACTACACGTCGCTGCTCACCCCCTTGAGCGGCGTGGAAATCTTCGGTTGGCGCATGCTGCTGACCGTCCCGTGCATGACCGTGTTCATGGTGGCATCCGGGGAGTGGAAGCGCGTGCTGGAGATCGTTCGACGCGCCATTGCCAACCCGAAACTGATGGGCGCGCTGATCGCCTCCTCTGCCCTGCTCGGCGTGCAATTGTGGCTGTTCATGTGGGCGCCGCTGAACGGCTACAGCCTCGACGTATCACTCGGCTATTTCCTGTTGCCGCTGACCATGGTCTTGACCGGGCGGATCGCCTACGGCGAACGCCTGTCCTACCTGCAAAAAGTTGCCGTGGTATTCGCCTGCCTGGGCGTGATCAACGAGGTATATCGGGTCGGTGGTTTTTCCTGGGCGACCTTGCTGGTCTGCATTGGCTATCCGACCTACTTCATCCTGCGCAAACGGCTGGCGGCGGACAACCTCGGCGGGTTATGGCTGGACATGGCATTGACGCTGCCGGTGGCGTTCTGGTTCGTTCAGAGCGGCGCGCAAGGTTTCGGTGTATTTGACCAGCATCCCTGGTTGTCGCTGTTGATCCCGCTGCTCGGCGTGATCAGCGCGTCGGCGCTGGTGGTCTACATCATTGCCAGTCGCCTGCTGCCGTTCAGCCTGTTCGGCCTGTTGAGCTACGTCGAACCGGTGTTGCTGTTGGGCGTGGCGCTGTTGCTTGGGGAGAGCATCAAGGCCGGCGAATGGCTGACCTACATCCCGATCTGGATGGCCGTGCTGGTACTGATGTTCGAGGGGTTCAAGCATCTGGTGCGGCAGCGCAGACCTTAAGCACCCACAAAACAAAATGTGGGAGCGAGCTCGCTCGCGATGGCGTCTTCAAATTCAACATTGATGTTGACTGAAAGATAGCTATCGCGAGCAAGCTCGCTCCCACAGGTTTAACGTTTAGGTCGATTAGTCGGTGGAGAGAACACCACGACGCACCTGGTCACGCTCGATGGATTCGAACAGTGCCTTGAAGTTGCCTTCGCCGAAACCGTCGTCGCCCTTGCGCTGGATGAACTCGAAGAACACCGGCCCCATCAGGGTTTCCGAGAAGATCTGCAACAGCAGGCGCTTGTCGCCCGACTCGGACGAACCGTCCAGCAAAATGCCCCGCGCTTGCAGTTCACCGACCGGCTCGCCGTGGTTCGGCAGACGGCCTTCGAGCATCTCGTAGTAGGTCTCCGGCGGCGCGGTCATGAAGCGCATGCCGATGCTTTTCAGGTGGTCCCAGGTCTTGATCAGGTCATCGGACAGGAATGCAACGTGCTGGATGCCTTCGCCGTTGAACTGCATCAGGAACTCTTCGATCTGCCCGGCGCCCTTGGACGATTCTTCGTTCAACGGAATGCGGATCATGCCATCGGGTGCGGTCATGGCCTTGGAGGTCAGGCCGGTGTACTCGCCCTTGATGTCGAAGTAGCGGATTTCGCGGAAGTTGAACAGCTTCTCGTAAAAGTTGGCCCAGTAGGCCATGCGACCGCGATACACGTTGTGGGTCAGGTGATCGATGATCTTCAGGCCGGCGCCAACAGGGTGGCGGTCCACGCCTTCGATGAACACGAAATCGATGTCATAGATCGAACTGCCCTCGCCGAAACGGTCGATCAGGTACAGCGGCGCACCACCGATGCCTTTGATCGCCGGCAGGTTCAGCTCCATCGGGCCGGTTTCAATGTGGATCGGCTGGGCGCCGAGTTCCAGGGCACGCTTGTAGGCTTTTTGCGAATCCTTGACGCGAAACGCCATGCCGCACACCGACGGACCGTGCTCGGCCGCAAAGTACGAGGCCACGCTATGGGGTTCGTTATTGAGGATCAGGTTGATCGCGCCCTGGCGATACAGGTGCACGTCCTTGGAACGGTGGGTCGCCACCTTGGTGAAGCCCATGATCTCGAAGATCGGCTCCAGGGTGTTCGGGGTCGGCGATGCGAGCTCGATGAATTCAAAGCCCATCAGGCCCATTGGGTTTTCGTATAGATCTGCCATGGTCGGCGCCTCATCATTTTTTATCAATTAACAAAGGTTAGTTGTAAGCAATGCTGAGACTGGCGGGTGGCGCACAGGAGATGCCCCGCACACTGCGGGCGAGAAAGTCACCGTAGATCAGTTGAAACCCGAATATCTTCATTGTCGACCCAAGGCTCTTGCGGGCGAGGCTTCTGCTGCCAGAAGACGATTATTATTGTATGCGTAAACCGATTCTACACAGCGTAAATCAATTTGTCCGCCTTCTGTATCAAATCCCCTTTTTCCCTGCTCGTGCAAGGGGTTTATTGCACAGGAAAATCCCCGCCAGAATCAGCCCGCCGCCCAGACACATGGCCAGCGTCAGCGGCTCACCCAGCAGCAGCGCGCCAAGGACTACCGCCGTCAGTGGGTTCAAGGCAATGAACACCCCGGAACGCGTCGCGCCGATTTTGCGGATGCCTTCGTAATAGCCGATATAGGCCAGCGCCGAACCCAGCACGCCCAGGTACAAAAGGCTCAACCATTGCTGCGCACCCAGCTGGCTGATCGCGGCGACACTCACCTCGCCGCGGACGATGCTAGTCATCCAGAGCATGCCGGTGCCGAGCAAAATCGAATAGGTCACTGTTTGCACCGGTCCCAGGGTCTGGTTCAGCTCTCTGGAGAACAGCGAGTAGACTCCCCAGCCGAGGACACAGCCAAAAATCAGCAGATCGCCGAGCCAGGCACCAGCACCGACACCGACACCGCCGGCCAGTAATTGCGGATCGCGACTGATGATCACCATGCTGGCGCCCGCCATGCAGATCGCAATACCCACGACTTTTGCCTTGTTCAAACGCTCCTTGTACAGCAGCCAGGAGGCCAGCCCGATCACGGCCGGATTCAGTGCCACGATCAAGGATGCCCGTGAAGCATTGATGTAGTGCAGGCCGTAAAAGAAGCACAGGTTGTAAAAAAAAATCCCGAAAAAGCCAAGCAAAAGCAATTGCAGCCATTGCCGGGCGCTAGGCCGAACCATCGGTATCCGCGCCATGCGCACAAACAGCAGCAACGCCACGCTGGCCAGTAGAAACCGCAGGCTGGCCGCCAGCAGTGGGTTGAGGCTATCGGCCAGATAGCGTCCGGCAACGAAGGTGCCACCCCACACCATGGTGACCGCCGCCAGTTTCAGATACACCGGCAGATCCGAGGGTTTTGACAGCGCTTGCTCGCAGATCGTCATTAGATTCCAGGACCGGATATTGGAGAGATGACGTATCATTTGACTAATACCCAGTCATCGTAAAATGAGCAAACACTCATGACCCTCACTCAACTGGAGATTTTCTCCCTCGTGGCCGAACTCCAAGGCTTCACGGCAGCAGCCAATCGCCTGGGTATTTCCCAATCGGCGGTGTCCCATGCCTTGAAGTCCCTGGAACTGGAGTTGGGTGTCGAGCTGTTGCGCCGCCATCAATCCCGGGTCGAGTTGAGCGACATTGGCCAGCAGTTGTTGCTGCGCGCCCGAACGATGCTCGGCCTGGCCAACACCCTGCGCCAGGAAGCGGCCGACGCGAGGGGCATGAAACGCGGCACGCTGCGCATCGGCTCCTTCGGCCCGACCTCATCGATCAAATTGCTGCCGTTGATTCTGCAGCAGTACCGCGCCGCCCATCCCGGCATAGAGGTGCATATCGACGAAGGCCCCGACCGCCAGGTGCTCCAGTGGCTAGAGGAACGACGGATCGACATCGGCTTTGTTGTGTTGCCCGAGGAGCGTTTCGACACGGTCGCGTTGATCGAAGACCAGATGGTCGCGCTACTGCCCGCCAACCACCCGCTGGCGGTTCACGACAGCCTGAACCTGAAGGACCTGTGCGATTTCCCGTTTGTGCTGACCGAGGCCGGTTCTTCGGAGCTGGTTTCACGCCTGTTCACGGCGGCCCGACTGACGCCCAACATCCGTTATCGCTGCTCGCAGTTGATGAGTACCCTGGATGTCGTCGCTCGTGGCGACGGGGTGACGGTAGTTGCCGAAGGTTCATTGCCCAATCAAATTGACCGCCGCTGTGTGAAAAAACCGCTGTCGCCGGCGGTATTGCGCCAGGTCGGCCTGGCGGTGCTCGATCGACGCCAGGCATCACCCGCGACACTGGCCTTCATCAAGCTGGCCGAAAGCCTTGACTTGCGTTGAGCGGCATAACCGCCAAGGGCCAACTATCATGGACCGCACCCGAACTCTCCATGGGAGGCGTTTTGCCCTGCCAGCGATTGAGAGCCTTACATCTTCGTGACAGGATTCGCGAATGCCGCTGAAAGCCAAAACCCGCAGTCGCAGCACAAAAATGGCTGTCACCCTGATCAGTGGATTGCTCCCGGTGCTGCTGGGGGCCGCCATTCTTTACATGCAAGCAGGGCGTGCGCTCAAACAAGGCGCCGAACAAACCGCCGAAGAAGCGATTCGCCAGTTCGACTTGATGCTCGACAACAGCGCCCAGGCCGCTCGCGAACTGCTGCCACTGGCGGGCCAAAGTTGCAGTGACGTCAGTCTGGCCCTGCGCGAGCAGGTCACTCGCCGCCCATTCGTGAGTTCAACCAATCTGGTGTGGAACAACAACCTCTATTGCAGCTCTCTGTTCGGCGACTACCAGGAGAAGGTCAACCCCGGTGACTACACCCAGGGCGCCTTATGGCTCATGAACGGCAATCCGGCAACGCCCGACACCGCGTTGCTGGTGTACCGCCTGAGCGAAGGAAAAAAAGGTGCACTGACGACCCTCTATGGTCATCACTTGAGTCATATTCTGCGTTTGATCGGCCGCAAGACCTTGCTCTTGCTGCAAGTAGGCCCGGACTGGATAGCCGCCGACGGCAAGGTTCACAGGGGCGCCGCGCCTGACCTGCCCGTTGCGCAAAGTCGATTGGCCTCCCGGCACTATGCGTTTGCCGTGGAAGCCGGCTTTCCCAAAGGCGAAACCTGGCGATACATGAGCAGTGAATATCCACCACTGTTCAGCTTGCTGATTTTCTTCGGCGTGATTGCCGGGTCAATCGGTCACTTCCTGCAAAAACGCTCATCGGCACCCACCCAGGAAATGCAGCGGGCACTGGAAGCTCAAGAGTTCATTCCGTATTTCCAGCCCGTGGTGCATGGCGACAGCAAAAACTGGTCCGGCGCGGAAGTGCTGATGCGCTGGAAACATCCGAAGGAAGGTCTGGTGCGTCCGGACCTGTTCATCCCGTTTGCCGAGCACTCCGGGCTGATCGTACCAATGACCCGCTCGCTGATGCGACAAACCGCCGCCCTGCTCGCCCCGCACTCCGCCAGATTCAACAAGCCGTTTCACATTGGTATCAATATCACCGCCAGCCATTGTCAGGACCTGGAGCTGGTCAAGGATTGTCGCGAGTTTCTCGATGCGTTCGAGCCGGGCTCGATCCATCTGGTGCTGGAACTGACCGAACGTGAACTGATCGTGCCCACGGCCATCACCCTGCAACTATTGGAGCAACTTCGCGAACTAGGCGTGAAAATCGCCATCGACGACTTCGGCACGGGCCACTCGAGCCTTGGCTACCTGCGGCAGTTCAATGTGGACTTCCTGAAAATCGACCAGAGCTTTGTCGCCATGATCGGCATCGACACACTCTCCAGCCACATCCTGGACAGCATCATCGAGCTGGCGGCCAAGCTCGACCTTGCCCTGGTGGCCGAAGGTGTCGAAACCCGTGAACAGAGTGATTACCTGAGCGCTCATCAGGTCAACTTCCTGCAAGGTTATCTGTACGGCAAACCCATGCCCGGCGCGGAATTCATTAGTGCATTAAGCGACCGTTAACTCGCTATTTTAATCGATAAAACAACGACTACACGCACCTATTTGAATCAAAACACTACTGCCCTTACATGAAAAAAAAGACAGGATTTACTCTTGGCCAATTAACTACTACAATTTTACATGCCTGTGCTAAATTGGCAGGTGAGCCACTATCACCGAGTCGCTTCAAGGCTCTTGGCTTATAGCTTTGTTTGCGGTTGGTATCAGCCAAACACACTATTGGAGTAAAGATATTGTCCAGACTCGCTGAATTCCGTGCAGCCGAAAAGGCTCTTCAAGAACAGCTCAAGCAGCTGGAGTCCTTGAAGAACGATGCCGGGCTCAAGAAAGAAATTGAATTCGAAGAAAAGCTCCAGGGCTTGATGAAAACCTATGGCAAGAGCCTGCGCGACATCATCGCCATTCTCGACCCCAACCCGGCAAAATCCGGCCTGCAGCAGGCAACAGCACCTAAAACCCGCCGCGCCCGTGTGGTCAAGGTTTATCAGAACCCGCACACCGGCGAGCTGATTGAAACCAAGGGCGGCAACCACCGCGGCCTGAAAGCCTGGAAAGAACAGTACGGTGCAGCCACCGTTGATTCGTGGCTGCGCGGCTAACTCTCGCGGCGACAAAAAAGCCCTGCTTATGCAGGGCTTTTTCATGGGTTATCTAAATGCCCGGGGCGGACACCAGCCAACTACCTGACTGCCACCAACTTTGTGCTTAATCCATTTGGATATCTAAAATTTTCTTCATGCATCGAAAAAGCACTGTCGCTTACTAAAGTTTCAAGCTGTTTCGGGCAGCGTCTATTTCATCTTGGCTCGCCTTATAAGCCTCAGCCTGCCCGGCGTAGGAAAGAACATAGGCCTTATCGGCATCCACCGCAGCCACCAATGTTTGAGAAAGCACATGCCTGCCATTTTGCGTGATGGTGCAGGTTGTTTCCAGCGCGGCCAATCGACTCAACGTAGTCGAATGAATGCGCGTACAGACACTTTGATACCCGCCCTGAAAGAAGTCTTTTTGAACTGACTTGCGCATCTCCAGCAATACGCCTTCGAGGTTTACCTGGTGATCGCTTTGCACCGGACTCATGGTCAGTTCCATCACCATGAGCGGCGATCCATTCTGATCATTTTTTACCGCCCGCTGGCGACTGACCCCAAACGCCGATTCAGGCACGACTTCGACCTGCCAGCCTTCCGGCCAGGTCACTACTGGCGCATCGGCGCGGGCAACGCCAGCCAGCGAAAGCACGCTTAGCAAGATGAACAGCACGTTACGGAATCGAATCATTGCAATGGGCACTCACGGATCAAGCCGTAAAGTCTGGGCCCAGGCCGGCTGTCAGGCAATAGCCGACTGTTTGGGTTTGGTGATGTCCGAGCCCTTGCGTATCATTGTCGCCATTCGTTAGCCCACATATTTCCCGGAGGGCCCATGAGCCTGCACGAATTGAACACCTTCCCCGGCGTCACCGCCCAACCGGACGCCGCCACGCAGAAGTTTGTCTTCAACCACACCATGCTGCGGGTCAAGGACATCACCAAGTCCCTGGATTTCTACACACGCATTCTGGGCTTTACGCTGGTGGAAAAACGCGACTTCCCGGAAGCCGAGTTCAGTCTGTATTTCCTGGCGCTGGTCGACAAAAACCAGATCCCGGCCGATGCCGTCGCGCGCACCGAGTGGATGAAATCGATCCCCGGCATCCTGGAGCTGACCCACAACCATGGCACCGAGAACGATCCGGATTTCGCCTACCATAATGGCAACACCGACCCCCGCGGTTTCGGCCATATCTGCATCTCGGTACCGGACATCGTCGCCGCGTGCGAGCGCTTTGAAGCACTGGGCTGCGATTTCCAGAAACGCTTGAGCGATGGTCGTATGAAGAGCCTGGCGTTCATCAAGGACCCGGACGCCTACTGGGTCGAGATCATTCAGCCGGCACCGCTGTAAAGCAAAAACAAAAGATCGCAGCCTGCGGCAGCTCCTACAGAGATCGGTGTAGGAGCTGCCGCAGGCTGCGATCTTTTGATCCATAAAAAACCCCATGATCACTCATGGGGTTTTTTATTTTCAGCGCCAGGATTCATGCCGGGGCGGAAGTCCGGATCAAGTGATCGAAGGCACTCAGGGAAGCCTTGGCGCCCTCGCCCACTGCGATCACGATTTGCTTGTATGGCACGGTGGTCACATCGCCGGCGGCGAACACACCCGGCACCGACGTTTCACCGCGAGCATCGACGATGATCTCGCCACGGGGTGACAACTCAATGGTGCCTTTGAGCCAATCGGTGTTGGGCAGCAGACCGATCTGCACAAAGATTCCTTCCAGTTCCACACTGCGCAACTCGTCGCTCTGACGATCCTTGTAGCGCAGGCCGTTGACCTTCTGACCGTCGCCGGTGACTTCAGTGGTTTGAGCACTGGTGATCACGGTGACGTTCGGCAGGCTGTGCAACTTGCGCTGCAATACCGCATCGGCACGCAGCTGCACATCGAACTCCAGCAGCGTGACATGGGACACGATACCGGCCAGATCGATGGCCGCTTCGACGCCGGAGTTACCGCCGCCAATCACCGCCACGCGCTTGCCCTTGAACAGCGGGCCGTCACAGTGCGGGCAGTACGCCACGCCTTTGTTGCGGTATTGCTGCTCGCCCGGAACGTTCATTTCACGCCACCGTGCGCCGGTCGCCAGAATTAAGGTCTTGGCCTTGAGCTTCGCGCCGCTGGCGAAGTGGACTTCGTGCAACTCACCCTCTTTGCCAGTGATCAATTTGTCTGCGCGTTGCAAATTCATGATATCCACGTCGTACTGTTTGACGTGCTCCTCCAGGGCCACGGCCAGCTTCGGCCCTTCGGTTTCCTGCACCGAGATAAAGTTCTCGATGGCCATGGTGTCGAGCACCTGCCCACCAAAGCGTTCGGCCGCGACACCGGTACGGATGCCTTTACGGGCCGCATAGATCGCCGCCGAAGCACCGGCTGGCCCACCGCCGACCACCAGCACATCAAAAGCGTCTTTGGCGCTGATCTTCTCGGCCTGGCGCTCGATACCGCTGGTGTCGATTTTGGCGAGGATTTCTTCCAGACCCATGCGGCCTTGACCGAAGTTCACACCATTGAGGTAGATACTTGGCACCGCCATGATCTGGCGCTCATCGACTTCAGCCTGGAACAGCGCGCCGTCGATGGCGACGTGGCGAATGTTCGGGTTCAGTACCGCCATCAGGTTCAGCGCCTGGACCACGTCCGGGCAGTTCTGGCAGGACAGCGAGAAGTAAGTCTCGAAGTTGAACTCGCCCTTGAGCGAGCGGATCTGTTCGATCACTTCGACACTGGCCTTGGACGGGTGACCGCCGACTTGCAGCAAGGCGAGCACCAAGGACGTGAATTCGTGGCCCATCGGGATGCCGGCGAAACGCAGGCTGATATCGGCCCCCGGGCGATTGATCGAGAACGACGGCGTGCGTGCATCATCGCCGTTGTCGAGCAAAGTAATCTGGGTGGAAAGACTGGCAACGTCTTTCAACAGTTCGAGCATTTCCTGGGATTTCGCACCGTCGTCGAGGGATGCAACGATCTCGATCGGCTGGGTGACCCGTTCCAGGTACGATTTCAACTGGGCTTTAAGATTGGTGTCCAACATACGGGCGATTTCCTTGAATTCTTGAGACAAAAAAACGCCCGAGCGAATCTCGCCCGGGCGTTTTTATTGGGCGGTGCAGCTTGCTTAGAAGGTGCGGAAGTCCGCCCTGATGAAGCGCGTCACAGACTTAGATCTTGCCGACCAGGTCCAGGGATGGTGCCAGAGTGGCCTCACCTTCTTTCCACTTGGCTGGGCAAACCTGGCCTGGGTGAGCAGCGACGTACTGGGCAGCCTTGATTTTGCGCAGCAGTTCGGAAGCGTCACGGCCTACACCGCCGTCGTTCAGTTCAACGATCTTGATCTGGCCTTCAGGGTTGATCACGAAGGTGCCACGGTCAGCCAGGCCTGCTTCTTCGATCAGCACGTCGAAGTTGCGGGAGATGGCGTGGGTCGGGTCGCCGATCATGGTGTACTGGATCTTGCCGATGGCTGGCGAAGTGTTGTGCCAGGCAGCGTGGGCAAAATGGGTGTCGGTAGAAACGCTGTAGATCTCGACGCCCAGCTTCTGGAACGCGTCGTAGTTGTCGGCCAGGTCTTCCAGCTCGGTCGGGCAGACGAAGGTGAAGTCGGCCGGGTAGAAGAACACCACAGACCACTTTCCTTTCAGGTCAGCGTCCGAGACTTTCACGAAGTCGCCATTTTTGAATGCGTCAGCTTTGAACGGTTTAACTTGGCTGTTGATGATAGGCATCGTTGACTCTCCGTCAGGGGTTAAGAAGTTGATGGAGAGAACTTTACCCACTCGACGAACGGAAGGCTCATTGGCAAACCTGATGCTGCTGATTGGCTTTCGCTATTAGCGAGCTGTATTAATAGAAGAAAACGGTATCTAGGGTGACACGGGCTTTTCTGTGATGCGCGCCATGCCGAGGAACGGACTGGCTTCGATGTAACGCATGGCTGACTTCATGTCTTTCCAGCCTACATAGCTCATCAGCGACTTCAAATCCCAACCACTTTGATGCGCCCAGGTCGCAAAGCCACGGCGCAAGGAGTGACTGGTGTAAAGCTCGCCGGCGATACCCGCCCGCGCCAACGCCTGACGCAATAACGGAATCACGCTATTGGCGTGCAATCCCTCCTCACCCAAATGCCCCCAACGGTCGATACCACGGAACACCGGCCCACGTACCAGTGCCGCCTCGGTAATCCAGTCGATATAAGCCTGCACCGGACACAAGCGTTGCAAGGCCGGCGTCTGATAGGTCTTGCCGAGGTTGTCGCGATCACTCTTGCTGCGCGGCAGATAGAGACTGATGCCGGAACCGGCGCTGGCCTGCACGTGTTCAACCTGAAGCCGGCACAACTCATCACTGCGAAAGCCGCGCCAGAAGCCCAGCAGAATCAACGCCATGTCGCGCCTGGCCCGCAGCAAACCCGGCCGGTCGCCTGCGGCCCTGGCGGTTTGCACTTCTAGCTCCAGACAACTGACCACCTGTTCCAGATGCCGAAGCTGCAAGGGTTCGGCTTGTTTTTCCTGGGCCGGGTGCAGCGCACGAATACCCTTGAATACTTTGCGCACCACCGGCGCCTTGGTGGGATCGGCAAAGCCCTGACTGTTGTGCCACTGCGCCAGCGCCGAAAGCCGCAACTTGAGCGTATTGATCGATAACACCCCGGCATGCGCCACCAGATACCGCGCCACGCTGTCGCCGGTGGCCGGCAGAAAACCACCCCATGTCACCTCAAAGTGTTCGATGGCCGCGCGATAGCTGCGGCGAGTGTTGTCGCGTGTCGCAGCCTGCAGGTAACGATCCAGCTCGGTCATGGGGTCAACTCTTGAATTCATACCGCTTTGACGGGTCAAAAACCGGTACTTGGCGTATCACACGGGGTAATACCAGTATATCCCGTGTTAATAGCATTCGGTATTTAACTTTATGGATTGAATGGTACAATGTGTATTTACGTGGTACGTACCACATCATCAAAACCCGGGAGAACTCATGGCACGCGGCGGTGTAAATAAAGCGGTGGTTCAAGCCGCTCGGTTGGCGATCCTCGCCCGCGGCGAAAACCCCAGCATCGATGCCGTACGCATCGAGATGGGCAATACCGGCTCGAAAACCACGATTCATCGCTACCTCAAGGAACTCGATGACAGGGTCGAACCTGTCGAAGCACCGACGGAACCGATTGACGACGAACTGATGGCGTTGGTGGCGCGGCTCGCACAAAGGCTCAAGGAGCAGGCGCAGGAACCCATCGACCAGGCGCGCACGCAGTACGAGGAACAACGCAAGGCGCTGGATAACCAGCTCGGCAAAGCGCAAGAGGCCAACAGCGAACTGCACCAGCAATACGAATTTCAAAGCCTGGCGCTGACCCAGGAATCCGAGGCCCTGCATGAAACCCGCGCCATTCTGCAAACGGAGCAAACCCGCAACGCCGGGCTGAACCAGGCGCTGGCCGATTTCGAATTGCGCTTGAAAGACAAGGACGAGCAGATCCGCTCCCTTGAAGAAAAACACCTGCACACTCGCGACGCACTGGAGCACTACCGCAATGCGGTCAAGGAACAGCGCGAACAGGAAATGAGTCGCCACGAAGGCCAGGTGCAACAGCTACAGATGGAACTGCGCCAGGCACAACAAAGCGCGCTGGTACGCCAGGATGAAATCACCCAATTGCACCGCGACAATGAACGCTTGCTGACTGAAAACCGCGGCACGCTGCGCGAACTGAGCCTGCTGCAAGAACAGCTCAAGCAAAGCAATAGCCGTCAGGATCAGTTGCTGGAACAAACCACCCGCGTCGACGGCGAGCGCACCCTCCTCCAGGAACGCCTGCGCGTCGCCCTGCTGGAAAGCCAGGCACTCAAACAGAACGTCGATGAGCAGTCGCAGCTCAACAGGTCACTGGAAATGGATTTGGCCAAGACCCGGACGGATCTGGAAGAACGCGTGCGTCTGGCCGCGACCCTTGCGGCAGCGGCAGACGCAGCGAAGGACGCTTAACCGGCGACCGGCGTACGCATGGTGACGAACTCTTCGGCGGCCGTCGGGTGCACGCCGATGGTTTCGTCGAAGTCACGCTTGGTGGCGCCGGCCTTCAAGGCAATCGCCAGGCCCTGGACGATTTCACCGGCGTCCGGACCGACCATGTGGCAACCCAACACCTTGTCGGTCGTGGTGTCCACCACCAGCTTCATCAGCGTGCGCTCCTGGCATTCGGTCAGGGTCAGCTTCATCGGCCGGAAGCGGCTTTCGAAGACCTGCACGTCGTGGCCGGCTTCGCGGGCCTCTTCTTCGGTCAGACCGACGGTGCCAATGTTTGGCAGGCTGAACACCGCCGTCGGGATCATCTTGTAATCCACCGGACGATACTGCTCGGGCTTGAACAGGCGTCGCGCCACCGCCATGCCTTCAGCCAGTGCAACCGGTGTCAGTTGAACACGGCCGATCACATCGCCCAGCGCCAGGATCGACGGCTCGGCGGTTTGATACAACTCATCGACCTCGACAAAGCCTTTCCTGTCGAGTTTGACCCCCGTGTTTTCCAGCCCGAGATTGTCCAGCATCGGACGACGACCCGTGGCGTAGAACACGCAATCGGTTTCCAGTTGGCGACCATCCTTGAGCGTGACTTTCAGGCTGCCGTCGGCCTGTTTGTCGATGCGCTCGATGTCCGCGTTGAATTGCAGGTCCATGCCGCGCTTGGTCAATTCTTCCTGCAAATGCTTGCGCACAGAGCCATCAAAGCCGCGCAGGAACAGTTCGCCGCGATACAGCAACGTGGTCTCGGCGCCCAGCCCGTGGAAGATCCCGGCGAACTCGACCGCAATGTAGCCACCACCCACCACCAACACTCGCTTGGGCAACTCTTTAAGGAAGAATGCCTGGTTGGAACTGATGGCATGCTCGTGCCCCGGAATCTCCGGAATCTGCGGCCAGCCGCCGGTGGCGATCAGGATGTTCTTGGCGGTAAAGCGCTCGCCATTGATCTCGACCTGATGCGGATCGACGATCTTCGCGTGACCTTCATGCAAGGTCACGCCACTGTTGACCAGCAGGTTGCGATAAATGCCATTGAGGCGATTGATCTCGCGGTCCTTGTTGGCGATCAGCGCCGCCCAGTCGAACTGCGCTTCATCCAGGCTCCAGCCAAAACCGGAAGCCTGCTCGAAGTCTTCGGCGAAGTGCGCACCGTAGACCAGCAATTTTTTCGGCACGCAGCCGACATTCACACAGGTCCCGCCCAGGTAGCGGCTCTCGGCCACGGCCACTTTCGCGCCGAACCCGGCGGCAAACCGCGCCGCCCGCACACCGCCGGAACCGGCACCAATCACATATAGGTCAAAATCGTAGGCCATTTTCAATCTCCTCGGCAGGCCAACAGCATACCTGCGGACGGCCGCTGAGCAAGCATTGTGCTGAAATGCTCAGGCCGTGTGATGCGCGGCCCAATCTTCGTTTTCGATCAATGCCCCTCTGCGGATTGCGTTTTCGGTGCCCGCAGAGTGCGCCAAGCAATCAAAATCGCCATGAGTGCCAAGCCGAACGTCACCCACGAAACCAAACCGATCCCACCTTCGAATGCCCTTCCCGCCTGCGCCATCAATTCCCTTGCTTGATCACCCGACAAGTCTGCCGCCACATGATAGGCGCCAGACAGCGTCTCACTCGCCAGCATCATCTGCACTTCGCTCAGGAACCCCGGAAGCTGCAATGCGCCGCGATAGTAGGCGGTGACGACACCGCCGAGCACTGTCGTCCCCAAAACTACGCCCACTTCATAGGCCGTTTCGCTAATGGCCGACGCGGCGCCCGCCTTTGCCAGTGGTGCGGCTGACAAAATCCCATCATTGGACACCGTCGCGATCGCGCCCACGCCGATGTTCAGCAAGGCAAAAGCCACCACTAGAACGGTCAGGCTACTGCCCATGCTGGCAACCAGCAAAAACGCTGCGCCAGCAAACGCCATCAAAATCGGTATCAGCACATGCACCTGTAATCGCCGTGCGACAGGCACGACCGCCATCCCCACTACAATCGCCATGACCTGACCAGGAATCAACGCGAGGCTAGCACTCAAGGGCGACATCTGAAGAACGATCTGCAGGAACTGAGTGGCAAAGAATACGAAACCGACGAGAAACGCGAGACTCATCAAATTGATCGCGACAGAGCCGCTAAAGGTGCCACCGCGGAACAGACTCAGGTCCATCAGCGGCACTGGCAGACGTAACTGTCGACACACAAACATCCAGCCCGCAACTGCGCCTACTGCAAATGCTGTCAGCGCCATCCAGTCGAAACCATTACTGGCACTGTGTTTAATGCCATAAACAATGGCACCAAGAGCTACCATCGATTGCAGGATGCTTATCGGATCCAACGGTCCTGAAGCATCTCGCTCGGATTCGGGCAACAACAGTGGCCCCAACACCAGCAGTGGCACCAACACGGGCACCGCCAACAGGAAAATCGACCCCCAACTGAAGAATTCCAGCAACACCCCACCCACCAAAGGACCGAGGGCCGAGCCGACCGTCAACGTCGTTGCCCAGATCGCGACTGCCAGTCTGCGCTCTTCTCGATCCTCGAACACCGAACGTATCAACGCCAGCGTTGAGGGCATCAGCATTGCACCGAAAACGCCCATACAAGCTCGCCCGGCAATCAGTTGCGCGGCGGTATCGGAATACGCGGTTAGCACCGACACAATCGCAAAACCCAAGGACCCGACCAGCAACAACTTACGATGACCGACTCGATCTCCCAGACTACCCATCGACACCAGCAACCCCGCCAATACCAGCGAATAAGCATCGATCATCCACAACTGCTGGCTAGCACTCGGACGCAGGGCCTCGGCAATTTTTGGTAACGCGAATCCAAGCACCGTATTGTCAACTGTCACCAGCAATACCGGGAGCATCAGTACGCTTAGAGCCAACCACCGTTTTAGGGTCACGCTTCCTGTTAACGCCATTCACGAAGCTCCATTTCCTCATAAAACCTCAGCGACTTTAAGCGCGTCCTTGACGTGACATTAGTCACGCAGTGCAAACCGGCTCTGGTATATCCCATTTAATACAGAGGTTTTTAGCCACAACAATCATCGTTTGCGCCGGCAATTAACAAATCAGAATTTTCTTTCGCAACTCCTAGCGATGGATGTCAGGCGATACCTACCTTCTCGTTCCCCTGCGTACCTGAGCCCGCACAAAAGCAAACGCCCCGAACAAGTCGGGGCGTTTGCCTGGGCCTTCATCTGTTTGTTGTTACACAACCTGAGAAGGTGAATTCAATACAAGCAGCTCAAGCGCTATCAGTAAGCCTTGCCCGTCTTGTAGAAGTTCTCGAAGCAGAAGTTGGTCGCGTCGATGTAGCCTTCGGCGCCACCGCAGTCGAAACGCTTGCCCTTGAACTTGTAGGCAATCACGCAACCATCCTGCGCCTGTTTCATCAGGGCGTCAGTGATCTGGATCTCGCCACCTTTGCCTGGGTCGGTTTGTTCGATCAGGCTGAAGATGTCCGGCGTCATGATGTAGCGACCGATGATCGCCAGGTTCGACGGGGCATCTTCCGGCTTTGGCTTCTCGACCATGTTGCGCACGCGGTACAGGTCGTCACCAATCAGGTCGCCGGCAATCACACCGTACTTGCTGGTTTCTTGCGGGTCGACTTCCATGATCGCGACGATGGTGCAGCGATACTGCTTGTACAGCTTGACCATCTGCTTCAGTACGCCGTCACCTTCCAGGTTGACGCACAGGTCATCCGCCAACACCACGGCGAACGGCTCGTCGCCGATCAGTGGACGACCGGTCAGGATCGCGTGACCCAAACCTTTCATTTCAGTCTGGCGAGTGTAGGAGAACGAGCACTCATCCAACAGGCGGCGGATGCCGACCAGGTATTTTTCCTTGTCGGTGCCCTTGATCTGGTTTTCCAGCTCGTAGCTGATGTCGAAGTGGTCTTCCAGGGCGCGCTTGCCGCGACCGGTGACGATGGAGATTTCGTTCAAGCCAGCGTCCAGTGCTTCTTCAACGCCGTACTGGATCAGTGGCTTGTTCACCACCGGCAGCATTTCTTTAGGCATGGCTTTAGTCGCTGGCAGGAAGCGAGTACCGTAGCCGGCTGCTGGGAACAAGCATTTCTTGATCATATAAGTCCTTGTAAGGGCTGTGCGTGTACGAGTTTCGGCGCAGTCTAATCAGGCGGCGTGCACCTTACAATGCCCCCGCGCTGGCTAACCGATGCCAACATAGAGAAATAAACTTGCCGATAGTTCCCTGCGCAAGCCCTTATGCATAGCAGAGACTTGCGCAATTGCACGGCTTTCAACCGCCAGGAACGAAGCACCATACGCCCTTCGGCACCCGTTGAGTGCGTTTGGCGGTATCATGGCGCGATTGAACCAGACAACGAGGCAAATAGATGTCGGCAGTAAAAAGCGTCAACGGATTCCTGATCAATCAGGTGAAAGACGGTCAATGGTGGGTAGCCAGTGTCGCCGGTGAAAATATCGCCGGACCTTTCCCTTCCGAAGCCCTGGCAATCGAAGTGGCCTCGGTGCTGGAGCTTGAGCACCCGGAGCCCAAGCGACGTGGCAAGGACAATAGCTGATCGACGTCCAATGCGAATAGCCCTGCCATTGCGCAGGGCTTTTTTATGAATGCATGCAATAACGTGGCGTTTGGCTATAACCTTTTGCCTGCGGCGCTGTCTCAGCCTTAGCCCCTCCCCTGATGATGATCAAGCCATGAACAAAATTTTGCCTTTGCTAGCGGTATTGGCCCTGAGCGGCTGCGCAACGTCGGAAGAAACCTACCTGGGCAACGGAGAACAAGGCCTATCGATTGATTGCTCCGGGGAAGCCAATTCCTGGGCTGCGTGCTACGAAAAGGCCGATGCGTCCTGTGCCGGCACCGGCTACAAGATTGTCGGAACCGATGGTACGCCCTCGCTCAAGGAGAGCGACAAGACCCTCGGCGCCGATATCGGCAACTACAAGAGCCGCAGTGTCGTGGTGGTCTGCAAAGAAGGCGCTCGGCCCTACAGATGAATTTCGGCGAACTTGATCCCAAGTCCACGCACGGTATCGATCAAATCATCAAGGCGACTGAAAGACTCGACTTCATCATTGTCATCCACCAGGAAATAGCTGCGCCCGGCGCTTTTCTTGAAAAACACGATCCATTCCCCCAGCTCCGCCGGATTCTGAATCACATGAGTGGCAGAGATTAAACCCTCTGCATGGCGCTCCCGGACCTGCTCTCGCTTCATGTTCGACTCCAGAAATGACGATGCCGCCAAAGCATGGCTTTGGCGGCATCGGTGCTGATCGTCGACAGTCTATCAGCCGGAAATGCACTCGTTGGCAGCATTCTGTACGTCCATTGGACGCACCGGGACATTGGACATGCTCTCGTGCAGCTTGATGCTGCTGCCACCCGAACGCTCTTCAATGTCGAATACGGCAGACGGGCCCGAGGAATACTTGAGTGGCACGATGACACGCAACCCGTCCTTGTGCGGCTCGATTTGCAAGGCGCCACGACTGTCGGCCAGTTTTTCGCTCAGGCATTGCGCATATTCATGGGGTTTCTTGCCAGAAATCACGTTCATGGTCGGCAGCGACTCGTTGATTTCCGAGACGTTCGCACAACCACTCACCAATACCGCCAGCGAAAGAACCAAAAAACCCCACTTCATACAAAACCTCCGATAAAGAGGCTCGGACAGCGCAGATGCGTTTTTTCTCCGAGACAAACTGCTTTATCGCTCATCAAACGTGAAATTAGCGTTTTTAATTGTCAAAGTGGCCGGATAATAAGCCCTTCGGGCTGATAAACTGCGCCAATCGCCCATGCTATCGTTTTGATTTTGTAGAAAAAGCCCTTCTGGAGGCGCCTCATGAAATTTATCCATCAGCGCGAGCACCTCAATGAAGACGACATTGTCGTCATTCAATGCTCCCAAATGTGCAACATCCGCTTGATGAACGACGCCAACTTCCGCAGCTTCAAGAATGGCGGTCGTCACACCTATCACGGCGGCGCATTCGACACGTTTCCGGCCCGCATCACCGCTCCCAGCACCGGTTTCTGGAACATCACGATCGACACCGTCAACCGCCGCGCTATCAGCGTGACGCGCAAACCCACCCTGACCCACTCGATCAAAATCATTCGCCGTTCCAGCACGAAACTGAGCTGATCAGCGAACCCGAAACACAAGACAGGCAGATACAACCGTGGCCCAAACGACCAAGTACGTCATCAAATACAAACTCAACGGTGAGCGCCGCTTCGAGTTTGCCCAGCTTGAAAACGGCACCCCGGAAGAAGCCAAAGAGGCGCTGGATGCCCTTCATGGACAGGACGACGTCATCAGCGAAATCAGCGTCAGCAAAGCGCTGTAACGCGATCCGGAGCGACAATGGACGTCAGCTCCCACTCGCAATTCGACCGCAAGCACCGGAGTGCCTGCTTCATCCTTGCCATGCAGACTGGCCACCTCAACAACAAGAGGCCCGGCAATGAGCGAGCAATATCTGGACAGGCTGGACTGGCCCCGGCTGGAACAGCAACTTGATCAGGACGGTTACGCCGTCATCCCGTCACTGTTGAGCCACAAGGCTTGTGATCAGGTCAGCGCCTTGTACCCTCGAACCGAGCCCTTTCGCTCGCACGTGGTGATGGCTCGTCACGGGTTCGGCCGCGGCGAATACAAGTATTTCAACTACCCGTTGCCGGAATTGGCGGCCCGCTTGCGCAGTGCGCTCTACCCGCGCCTGGTGCCCATCGCCAATCGCTGGCAGGAACAAATGGGTTTGCCCGAGCGTTTTCCTGAAACCCATCAAGCCTTCCTCGAACGCTGTCATGCCGCTGGTCAGAACCGTCCGACACCGTTATTGCTGCAATATGGTCCGCAGGACTACAACTGTTTGCATCAGGATTTATACGGTGAGCATGTTTTCCCACTGCAAGTAGCGATTCTGCTGTCGGAACCCGATGAAGACTTCACCGGTGGCGAGTTTGTCCTGACCGAACAGCGCCCGCGAATGCAGTCACGCCCGATGGTCATCAGCCTGAAGAAAGGCGACGGGTTGATCTTTGCCGTCAACCAGCGGCCGGTCAAAGGCGTTCGCGGTTACTATCGCGTGACCCTGCGCCACGGCGTGAGTCGCCTGCACAGCGGCAAACGGCATACCCTTGGAATCATCTTTCACGATGCGTCATGAACCCATGAATCCGCTGACTTTCGATCTGTTTGCCGATGCAGAGCCCGAGCAACAGCCCAGGCGCGAGCAGATTGGTGAACAGTCCTACGTACTTAGAGGCTTCGCCCTGCCCTGGCTGGAGTGTTTGCTGCCTGCCTTGGAAGAAGTGCTGGCGGCTGCGCCGTTTCGGCAGATGGTCACGCCCGGCGGCTTTACCATGTCGGTCGCCCTGAGCAGTTGTGGCACATTCGGCTGGACCACTGACCGCAGCGGTTATCGGTACACCCGCGACGATCCACAGACCGGCCGGCCCTGGCCAATGATGCCCGAGGTGTTTCTGCAACTGGCACAAGCGGCGGCGCAGGTAGTGGGTTTCGCCGATTTTGCCCCGGATTCCTGCCTGATCAACCGCTACATCCCCGGGGCAAAAATGTCATTGCATCAAGACAAGGACGAACATTCCTACGCAGCCCCCATCGTTTCGGTATCCCTGGGCTTACCGGCGATGTTCCTGTTCGGTGGCTTTGCACGCGGCGATAAAAGCCAGCGCATCCCCCTGCTGCATGGCGACATCGTCGTCTGGGGTGGCGTGGATCGCCTGCGTTATCACGGCGTGTTGCCGATCAAGGACGGCCATCACCCGAGACTGGGCGAGCAACGCATCAACTTCACCTTCCGCACCGCCAGATAAAGACTTCGAATTTGACCGCAAGCGCCGGAGTGTGTGGGAATTGCCCCATGGTTAATGTGCAGGCAACCCCTCAATGGACGTGACGCCATGACTACCCAATCGACCAAGATCTCCATCGAAAACGATCCGCGCTGGGCCGCCGTGGTCGCGCGCGACCCCAAGGCTGACGGGCAGTTTGTCTATGCCGTGAAGACCACAGGCATCTATTGCAACCCCAGCAGCCTCGCGCGCTTGCCCAAGCCGCAGAACGTCGAATTCTTCGATAGCGCCGAACAGGCCCGGGCCGCGGGTTATCGTCCGAGCAAACGCGCGACAAAGGATCAGAGCGAACTCGCCGCGCAACATGCCGCCACCGTGGCCGCCGCGTGCCGCCAGATCGAAACCGCCGAAACGCTGCCTGCCCTGGGCGAATTGGCCGAGGCGGCGGGCCTGAGCAGCTTTCACTTCCATCGTGTGTTCAAAGCCGTCACCGGCCTGACGCCCAAGGGCTACGCCGATGCCCATCGTTCACGCAAGGTACGCGAGCGACTGGCAGACGGCGGCTCGGTGACCGATGCCCTGTATGACGCCGGCTTCAACTCCAACAGCCGGTTTTATGAAGCGGCAGACCAACTGCTGGGAATGAAACCCGGGGACTACCGCGCCGCCGGTCAAAACAACGACATTCGTTTTGCCGTCGGCCAGTGTTCGCTGGGCGCGATTCTGGTGGCGCAGAGTGAGCGCGGGGTCTGCGCGATCCTGCTCGGCGATGATCCGCACCAACTGGTTTGTGATCTGCAAGACAAGTTTCGGCGCGCCAACCTGATTGGTGCTGACCAGAAGTTCGAGGCGTTGATTGCCAGGGTCGTCGGCTTTATTGAGGCGCCGGCCATTGGCCTTGATTTGCCATTGGACGTGCGCGGCACCGCATTTCAGGAAAGGGTCTGGCAAGCGCTGCGGGAGATCCCTGCCGGAAGCACGGCGAGCTACGCCGACATCGCCCTACGCATCGGTTCGCCGAAAGCCGTTCGCGCCGTGGCTCAAGCGTGCGGCGCGAACAGCCTGGCCGTGGCGATCCCTTGCCATCGCGTGGTGCGCAGCGACGGCAATCTGTCGGGCTATCGCTGGGGTGTCGAGCGCAAACGGCAGTTGCTGGAGCGCGAGTCGCCGTAATCAGCGATTCACATCCACTACCACGCGCCCGCGCAACTGCCCGGCAAGCAAGCGCGGCGCGGCTTCGATGGCTTCGCTCAAGCCGATTTCGTGACTGATAAGCGGCAACAGGTTGAAATCCAGATCCTTGGCCAGGCGATTCCAGGCCTCTACGCGCTTGGCCTTGGGCTGGGTCACGCTGTTGATACCGGCCAGGGTCACGCCGCGCAAAATGAACGGCGCTACGGATGCCGGAAAGTCCATGCCTTGCGCCAGACCGCATGCCGCGACGGTGCCATTGGCCCTGGTGCTGGCGCAAGCGTTGGCCAGGGTGTGGCTGCCGACCGAGTCGATGACGGCCGCCCAACGCTCCTTGGCCAGCGGCTTGCCTGGCTCGGACAGCGTGGCGCGGTCGATGATTTCGCCAGCACCCAGTTGCTTCAGGTAGTCATGCTCCGACGTACGCCCGGTGGAGGCCACCACCCGGTAGCCGAGCTTGTTCAGCAACGCGATGGCGAAACTGCCGACGCCACCGTTGGCGCCGGTGACCAGGATTTCACCCTGTTCGGGCGTAACGCCATTGTGCTCAAGGGCCAGGATGCACAGCATGGCCGTGTAGCCCGCCGTACCGATGGCCATCGCCTGGGCAGCGGTGAATGCCTTGGGCAGCGGAATCAGCCAGTCACCGTTCAGGCGAGCCTTCTGCGCCAATCCCCCCCAATGCCCTTCACCCACGCCCCAGCCATTGAGCAGGACCTGGTCACCGACCTTGTAGTCCGGATGCCCGCTGACTTCAACGACACCGGCCAGATCGATGCCCGGCACCATCGGGAATTTACGCACCACCGGGCTGCTGCCGGTGATCGCCAGGCCATCCTTGAAGTTCAGCGTGCTATAGGCAACGCGCACCGTGACATCGCCCTCGGGTAACTGATCGTCCTGGATCTCTTGCAGTATGGCCCGGTAACCGCTGTCGTCTTTGTCGATCAAAATACCTTTGAACATTACGGCCTCTCAATGGAATCAGTCTGGTTGGGGTACAGTGGAAATAACACATGGCAGCAGATTGGCGTACTCGACTTTAAGCCAATCTGCCAATTCCATAACTCTTCCCAAGTGATGAATCACTCCTTCGGTGGCTGAGGTCGAGGCTTCCAACGACGCTGAAGAAAGCTTGAAGTACTGAAATGACGACTGGCCTTGCGCCAGTCGTTGCGTTACAAATCCTGTTCTACCGTCCCTGCCCTGCTTCAATGTCGGAGAACACAGCACATGAACCAATGGCCAGATACCCGCATTCTTGACCTGCTCGGAATCGAACTGCCGATCATTCAGGGGCCGATGGCCGGTGCCACGAACTCGTCCATGGTGATTGCAGCCTGCAATGCCGGCGGCCTGGGCTCGATGCCAGCGGCGATGCTCAGCACCGATCAACTGCGCGAAGAGCTGAAAACCATCCGCCAACACACCCAGCGCCCGATCAACGTCAACTTCTTCTGTCATCAGCCTCCAGCCCCTGATGAACAACGCGCGCAGGACTGGAAAAACCTGCTGCAACCCTACTACCAGGAACTCGGCGCCGACTTTGATGCGCCAACACCGGTGTCCAACCGGGCGCCGTTCGATAACGCCGCCTGCGAAGTGGTCGAAGCGTTTCGCCCTGAAGTGGTGAGTTTTCACTTTGGCCTGCCGGAAAAATCCCTGCTTGACCGGGTCAAAGCCACCGGTGCGAAAGTGCTGTCCTCGGCCACCACCGTCGCAGAAGCGGTGTGGCTTGAGCAGCATGGCTGCGATGCAATCATTGCCATGGGCTACGAAGCCGGGGGCCATCGCGGGATGTTTCTCAGCGATGACCTGAGCAGTCAGGTGGGGACTTTCGCCCTGGTGCCGCAAGTCGTCGATGCGGTGAAAGTGCCGGTGATTGCCGCCGGCGGCATCGCTGACGCACGAGGCGTCGCCGCCGCCTTCATGCTGGGCGCTTCGGCAGTGCAGGTGGGTACGGCGTACCTGTTCACCCCAGAGGCCAAGGTCAGTCCGTCCCATCACAAAGCCTTGCGCACCGCCAGGGAAAGCGAGACGGCCGTCACCAACGTGTTCACCGGTCGCCCGGCCCGGGGCATCCTCAATCGGGTGATGCGTGAACTGGGGCCCATGAGCGCCAAGGCCCCGGCCTTCCCCCTTGCCGGAGGCGCGCTGATGCCTCTGCGGGCCAAAGGTGAAGCGGACTTCAGCAACCTCTGGGCCGGCCAGGCATTTACCCTCGGCGTCGATTTGACCTGCGAGGCACTGACTCGAAAGCTGGCTGAAGAAGGATTAGCGAGACTGCTAGGTCGTCCCTGAGCATCACTTGCGTTAAAATTGTATACAATTTTGTGACGATACATTCCGTTTAAAGGCAATTCGCTATATATTTTTGTACATAACGATTAACCTGCTGCAATTGCCTTTAACGGAGCCGTTTCATGACCATTCGTGCCTCACGTTTTGCCCCAGCCTGCCTGGCGAGCCTTCTCGCCGTATTCGCCTTCGGCTCAGCCCAGGCGGACGAAGTCCAGGTGGCTGTCGCCGCCAACTTCACCGCGCCTATCCAGGCCATCGCCGCTGATTTCGAAAAAGACACCGGGCATAAACTGGTCGCATCCTTTGGCGCTACCGGCCAGTTCTACACCCAGATCAAAAACGGCGCGCCGTTCGAAGTGTTCCTCTCTGCAGACGACAGCACCCCGAAAAAACTTGAAGCCGAAGGTGATACCGTCAAGGGGTCGCGCTTCACTTACGCGGTCGGCACGCTGGCACTGTGGTCAGCCAAAGAAGGCTACGTCGATGCCAAGGGCGATGTGCTGAAAAAGAACGAATACCAGCACCTGTCCATCGCCAACCCGAAAGCTGCACCGTATGGCCTGGCGGCGACCCAGGTGTTGGCCAGGGAAGGTCTGACCGACAAGGTCAAAGCGAAGATCGTTGAAGGCCAGAACATCACCCAGGCCTACCAATTCGTCTCCACCGGCAATGCCGAGTTGGGTTTTGTCGCCCTGTCGCAGATCTACAAGGACGGCAAGATCACCAGCGGTTCGGCCTGGATCGTTCCAGCCAGCCTGCACGACCCGATCAAACAGGACGCTGTGATTCTCAACAAGGGCAAGGACAACCCGGCCGCCAAGGCACTGGTTGACTACCTCAAGGGGCCGAAAGCGGTAGCTGTCATCCAGTCCTACGGTTACGAAATCTAAATGTCGCTATCGAGTGCCGATTATTCCGCCATCTGGCTGACCCTTAAACTGGCGTCCCTGACGACTGTCATCCTGCTGATTGTTGGCACTCCGATTGCGTTATGGCTCGCGCGCACCCGCTCCTGGCTGCGCGGCCCGGTCGGGGCGATTGTTGCCCTGCCCCTGGTGCTGCCGCCGACAGTGATTGGTTTTTATCTGTTGCTGGCGCTCGGCCCTCACGGGTACATCGGCCAGCTCAGCCAATCACTCGGCCTTGGCACCCTCACTTTCAGTTTTGCGGGGCTGGTCATCGGTTCGGTGTTGTATTCGATGCCGTTCGTGGTCCAGCCGCTGCAAAACGCATTTTCCGCAATCGGCACGCGCCCGCTCGAAGTGGCCGCGACGCTGCGGGCCAATCCCTGGGACACCTTTTTCAGCGTGACGCTGCCCCTCGCTCGCCCAGGTTTCATTACCGCGACCATTCTCGGCTTCGCCCACACCGTCGGCGAGTTCGGCGTAGTGTTGATGATCGGCGGCAACATTCCCGAGAAGACCCGCGTGGTCTCGGTGCAGATCTACGATCACGTCGAAGCCATGGAATATGCCCAGGCCCATTGGCTGGCCGGGGCGATGCTGATGTTCTCGTTTGTCGTCTTGCTGGCGCTGTATTCCAGCCGAAAAACCAAAGTGGGCTGGAGCTGATCGATGATTCAAATGCGCCTGAAACTACGCTACTCGAGCTTCGCCCTGGACGTCGACCTGCAACTGCCGGGGCGTGGCGTCACTGCGCTTTACGGTCACTCCGGCTCGGGCAAGACCACTTGCCTGCGCTGCATTGCCGGCCTGGAACGGGCCGATCAAGGCTTTATCCAGGTCAACGATGAAGTCTGGCAAGACAGCGAAAACAGGGTGTTCGTCGCGCCGCACAAACGCGCGCTCGGCTACGTGTTCCAGGAAGCCAGCCTGTTTCCTCATTTGTCGGTGTTGGCCAACCTGGAGTTCGGCCTCAAGCGCATCCCCAAGTCGCAGCGTCGGGTCGATATGGCCCACGCCACCGAGTTGCTGGGCATCAGCCATTTGCTGGACCGGCACCCACAACACCTTTCGGGCGGTGAGCGACAGCGCGTCGGCATGGCCCGCGCACTGCTCACCAGCCCGAAACTGCTGTTGATGGACGAGCCTCTGGCCGCGCTCGATGCCCAGCGCAAAAGTGAAATCCTGCCCTACTTGCAACGTCTGCACGACGAACTCGACATCCCGGTGCTGTACGTCAGCCACTCCCAGGATGAAGTTGCGCGGCTGGCCGACCATATCGTGTTGCTGAGCAACGGCAAAGCGCTGGCCAGCGGCCCGATCGGCCAGACCCTGGCGCGCCTCGACTTGCCGCTGGCAATGGGGGATGACGCCGGTGTGGTGATCGAAGGTCGCGTGAGCGCCTATGACGCCGACTATCAACTGCTCAGCCTGCAGTTGCCCGACACCACTCTCAACATTCGTGTGCCTCACACACCGATGGATACGGGTCAGACACTGCGCTGCAAGGTCCAGGCGCGGGATGTGAGCCTGAGCCTGCACAGTGCCGAGCAAAGCAGCATTCTCAATCGCCTGCCGGTCACGGTGGTCAGTGAAATGAATGCCGACAACGCCGCCCATGTGCTGATTCGCCTGGACGCCGCAGGCTCGCCGCTGCTTGCACGGATCACGCGTTATTCCCGCGACCAATTGAACGTCCATTCCGGTCAGCAACTCTGGGCACAAATCAAAGCGGTCGCGGTGCTGGCGTAAATCCGGCGGCACCTGAGCCGACGAATTAACCTGCCTGTTTTTTGCACGATCACCAATGGCTTCTATAGTTGATCTGTACACGAATCAGCTGCGGAGACGCCATGGAAGAGATTTTCGTAGTGAAGCGTTGCAACAGGATCATCATCCATGGCCGCCGTGCGGGTGAATATGACCACCTGCCACCGGATGCCGCGGCCTGGTACCGCATCGCCGATACCCGAACCCAAGGCTTCATCGGTGACGGCTACGATGTTGAGGAAGACGCCCAGCGCGTTTGCCGGTTGTTGAACGCTAAATCACAAGTGACAGCCCGACAAAGTTGACGGCCCGTCACCATTTTTGAACGGGTCTATACTGAAATTGCAGAAGGATCAGTAACCCATTCGGCAGAAAGCTCGCTCCCGGCGGGCTTTTTGCTGCCACACTCAGGTTTCTTGAACGGAGGTGTCTCCCATGTCCGAAAAAGAGTCCATCACCACCCTGCTCACCTTGCTGGACTCCCGTCAGGCCCGCTTGGCCGCGGCCTGCAAGGAAATTGCCGACTGGGTCGATCATCAAGGCGGGCACCCCACCGCCCTCAGAATTCGTGATCGCCTGAACGACATCGAGAAGGACGCGCCGCTGATTCGGCACACGCTGTCGTCACTCAAACCTGTCGACCCGCCTCTGCCCCGGTTCAGATGATCCGTCGCGGATTTGCGGTACGAGGACAGGTCCGATTCGGGCAGCATGATCGGTGACGGTGACGTCTCCGAACGTTTGGCTGCCTGCCAGCTTTTCACCCTCTCTCACAACCCGACCTGGCGCCGGGATTTTTTGTTGCGCAAAACCAAACGAACGTCACCGCTCACGTGGGGTCAACCGATCACACGTCACCAAGGAGACGTTCCAATGGTCACTCACTTCAAAGTCAGCGGGCACCTGGCCTGCGGTCACAACGGCAACAACCTCGTATCGACCCGCGAACTCAATCGGGTGAAATGCAGAAGCTGCCGAAACACCGACGCATACAAGGAAGCCCGCAAGACCGAACGCAACGCTGCCCGCCGCGCAGCACGCAAAGCCAAAGCCGTCCACACCGCCAATAACTGGCGTTCAGCCTGGACCGAGCGACTGACTGCGATGGCCGGCCTGCAACGACTGCCGCGCGGCTTTGCCGGCCAACCTTTCGTTTAGGAAATTGAAACAACTGCCAGGCTTTTACTGCGATTAGATGTCCCTGCACGCTGGGTCCATGACCTCGCGCAGGGACATGCGCTTGAACGCCTCGACCAGCGCGCGTCCTTCCTCTGGCGTACAAGTGACAGCCAACCGCATGGTCGCCTCGCCCAGGTGCCAAATCAAAAACGCGGACTCCTGAACCTGTAGCTCATCGCTTTGCGGAAATACGCGAAGCATGGCCTGGGCCAACAGCGCTCCGGCAACCCGACTCTCCCCCAGCTCCAGCTGCAACAACTGTTTGTCGGCCTGCATGCCGGACCAGATGTCACGCATCACCGGTGTCGCCATCACGATCTCGTAATACTGATCGAGCAAATGCGAATAAGCCGCCTGCAAACCCTGGGCATCCTCGACCGCCGCCATTGCCTCTGTAATGCAACGACGGCTCTCAGCGTTGTAGCGTTCGGCCAGCATCCGGATGACGGAACTCTTGTCGGGAAAGTACTGATAAAGAGAACCGATCGAGATTTCGGAGCGCTCGGCGATTTCACTCATCTTGAGCTGATCGCTGCCCTTGTCTGCGATCAATTGAGTCGCCATCGCCAATATCCGCTCCTGACGCTCACGGCTGCGCTGTTGCATGGGATTGCGTCGAACCGCTTGCGCAGCAGGCTGTTCGAGGGTTTCAGAGGTTTTTTTGCGCACGAGCGAATTTCCCGGTCAATAACGTGACATGTACTCACCTTAGCATCGCCACTCCTTACGCCCAATATCAGATGTCCACACGTCGGGCAATTCGATCTGATGGGTTGACGACAAAACATGAGCATCTATCATCTTTTAAACGTGAGTATCACTCACATTAACCGATGGAGATGAACGCGATGAAAACCGATCAACCAATCACACTGGTCCTTGGTGCCACGGGCAAAACCGGGCGGCGAATCACACAACGACTCGAAGCGGCCGGCTTGCCCGTTCGCCAAGGCTCCCGCGATGCGAATCCCCCTTTCGACTGGGAAGATCGATCAACCTGGGACGCGGTGATAGATGGCGCTCATGCGGTCTACATTTCCTTCCAACCTGATCTCGCCGTTCCAGGCGCCCTTGAAACCATTCAGGCGTTCACCGACCTGGCAGTGAAAAGCGGAGTCCGCAAACTGGTTTTGTTATCCGGGCGTGGTGAGATCGAGGCGGAACAGGCCGAACGCGTCGTACAGAACAGCGGGATTGACTGGACGATTCTGCGGGCCAGTTGGTTCTGCCAGAATTTCAGCGAGGCGCACTTTCTTGAACCCATTCTGCAAGGCGAACTCGCACTCCCCGTCGGCCGAGTCGCCGAACCCTTTGTCGATGCAGAGGACATCGCCGAATGTGCCGTCGCCGCACTGACCCAACCCGGACACACCAACCAGCTCTATGAATTGACTGGCCCTCGGGCGCTGACCTTTGCCGAAGCCGTGACCGAGATCGCCCGCTCCACCCATCGCAACATCGAATTCGTGGCCGTACCAGCGGATGCCTATCGACAAGCATTGGAACAGGAACAACTTCCCCCGGAGTTGATCGATCTGGTGCTGTATCTGTTCACGACTGTGCTCGATGGCCGCAACACGCCCGTGACCGATGGCGTACAACGGGCACTGGGTCGGCCGGCACGCGACTTTAGCGACTACGTACAGCGCACGGCCGCTACGGGCATCTGGGGAAATGCAAGTCCGACGTAAAGCAGTGGCGAGAACCCGCTTCGTCGACTAGGGTATTTTGCGTATCGAACTGCGGCGCCTTTATTGGCAGGAGCCTGATCAAGGAGGTACCCATGTCACCCAATCGTAGTGCTGAACAAACCTATCGCCAATGGTCCAGCCCGATCCTGTTGGAACTCAAGGAGCGAGAACATCAAATGAACCCGTCAGACCGCCAGGCTTTGGAAAACGTACTGCTGGAAAGAAGACTGATCAATACCGGCAACCCGACCGGCAGCGATCGCCGCAAGGCAGACCCGGCATCCTGAAAAATATCAGGCAACCACGATCAAGACCGATGTAATGAAGCAGAAACAAACAAGGGTTTGCACAGCGTTCGCTCGCAAACCCTTGGTTTCAGAGAATGCCGGGCAACGGAATCGATGGCATTGCCGCTCTAAAACCACCCACTACGTTCGTCTTCCAGCTCCTGGCGGCACTGCTTGAGTTGGGCGCTGTAAATCTCTGACTGCTTTTGCACTTTGCGTGCAACCTGCATCAGCCACGGTTTACTGCGATGGGTATTGCGGCTATAGCCCCCACGCCCCTCGTGGTAAGCCAGGTACTGATTGTAGGTGTCCCATTTGGAGATTCCGAGCTGGCGATGGGTGCCAGTGGTGTACCAACCGATAAACATGATCGCGTCGTCGAAGCTGTCACGCGAACCGCCATTGCCAGTATCGTCCCTGTACTCGCCCCACACCGGATCTTGAGCCTGCGCATAACCATAAGCCGAACTGACTCGCCCCCAAGGGATCACCCAGAGCAGGTAGTCACGAGGCGGCAATGCGTCAGCCACGTAGCTGCTTTCCTGCTTCATTATCGCCATGGCCACATGCGCAGGCGTCCCATATTCATTCTGCATTTCCAGCGAGTCCTCGTACCAGTCGGGATACTCACGGTAAATACTGCAGAGATTGCTTTGATCTTTGGGTGGCGTAGTCGTGCAACCTGTCAAAAACATAAACAACAAAGCCAACAGCGAAACTTGTCTTTGTTTCATCCAGCACCCTCAAAAAAATAAGGGCATAAAGTGCCCTCCGATTACTGCAAGGAGCTTGAGTCGGCAGTTGCAGGCAAAAACTTCAGAAGACATCCATCTTGACCACGTCACCCTCATTGAGAGACTGCTTTGTAAGTCCCTATTGCAAAGCCAGGCCCTGCATGGACTTCATGCCTGAGGTGATTCTTTTTGCGTGAGCATGACCGGGTAGTCCGTTCGGATGCGTAACGTGATGAATTGGAGCAGAGGCTGGTTTTTGCAGAGTGTCTAGTCCTGAAATAGGTTTACACCTGTTTCAGCCTCAATTCTTTCCGAGGCACGCCGCCACAAGCCTTATACCCAGTGGTTTGAGATTTTTTTGCGGCATCTTTTCGGGGTCGTGCCGAGATATGGTAAAAATTAGGACATCCGCTCTGTAACACAATGAATTAGAAGGTAGTTTATAGGTTATTACTTTCTGCTCACCCGTCGTTTGGTTAGATGTCTACTTCAGCGCCAAGGCCAGGCCGGGGTCCATGACGCTCTATAATTTAGTGCAGGGGGACCGTCGGAGGTGGCGCTATGCGTATCTTCAAGCAGCTCCTGCTCTTGGTCGCGGGGCTTTTGGCAAGCAGCCTCTCCCTGGAGGCAATCGGCGGTGGCGGCCTCGGTCAAAATCCTCACCCGACCGTTCTGGTCAGTGGGCAGCCACAGCAATGCGGGCAATTCCACCATTTCCACACGGGCCCGTTTCATATGGGAAACCGGCATTTCGTGCCAATGCACAACCGGCATTTCGTACCAATGGATAACCGGCACTTCATACCAATCCACCGGATGAACAGCGTCAAGGTGATCAGAGGGCCCGGGGTCAGCGACCAGCCCTTCGGTTCCAGGCACGTTCACTTCGTGCGCCACTTCGATCCGAGGACGGGGCAGTTTCTGAGTCAACCGGCAACATCCGGGAGGTAATGGACCAGCTTGGTCACACCACCGTAGTGATGACTAAGCAATACATCCGCCACCGCAAAGGGAAGAAGGTGACGTCTACAAAATAGGAATTGCGGCAATAAAAAACTAAGGGCCTGCATGAGGTATCTCACGCAAGCCCTTGATATTCATGGTGAAGTCTGAATCGAACCTTCTTCTTTGTCGCTGAAAATAAAGGAAAATTTTAAGTTCGAAAATTTCTCTACCTCTATGTGTACCCTCATTGAGCTTTTCCAATGGTACGACTGGAACGCGACGCTAGATGTGAGTTTCGTTTCCCGTTCCGCCTTTTTGCACGGCAGGAAGCGCAGGTGTCGCGTTGTATGAGGGGGGGGCGCAAGCATGGAGAGATTCGCAGCGCATTGATAGATCGGTTTCGATCACCACTTGGCTTTAAAGCCCCAACTCCAAGGCCAGCAAGTCCGACAACGGCTGGGGACGTCGAATCAATTTAGCTTGCCCTTGCTCGATCAACACTTCCGGCAACAGTGTGCGGCTGTTGTAATTGGATGACATGGAGGCGCCGTACGCGCCGGTATCGTGCATGACCAGCAAGTCGCCAACCTGCGCTTCAGGTAACAAACGGGGTGTGACGCCCTGTTCATCCTGCGTAAAAATATCGCCGGATTCGCACAGGGGACCTCCCACTACACAGAGGTGCTCCGGACGACTGACCGGGACACCTTGGGAGTCCAGCAAGGTCATGTGGTGATAGGCGCCATAGAGGGCTGGCCGCATCAGGTCATTGAAGCCGGCGTTCACCAGGATGAAGTTTTGGCTACCGACTTTTTTGACCGCGCGGACTTCGGTAACCAAATAGCCTGACTCGGCTACCAGGAAGCGACCGGGCTCGATCTCCATCCGTACCGGGTGAGCGAGAAAAGCCTCGATGTCCTGTCTGGCCTGGCGCCATGCGTTCGCATAACGCTGGATATCCACCGGTTCATCCCCCACACGATAAGGCGTGGAAAGCCCCCCGCCTATGGAGAAAGCTTCGATATCGTGGTCGAGTGCCCTCACGGCCGAGACCATGGCACAGCCCACTTGCTCAAGGTGCGCGTAATCCACACCTGAACCGATATGCATGTGCAATCCCACCAGCTTCAGCCCGAATTGCCGAATCACGCTGAGCGCTTCTTGAACCTGGTCATGCCAGATCCCATGCTTGCTGTTTTCACCACCGGTATTGGTCTTGCGGCTGTGGCCATGGCCGAACCCTGGATTGATCCGCAGCCAGACGCGATGGCCGGGAGACTGTTGGCCCAATTGGCGGAGCATATCAATCGAGCCGGTGTTGACCTCAATGTTCAGTTCGACGACGCGTCGCAATGTCGCTTCATCGAACAGATCACAAGTCAGAACAATGCCTGCCGGGTCGCCGGCAGGGCTGTATCCAGCGAGCAGCGCCCGCTCGATTTCACCCAGTGATACGGCATCGATCCGCACGCCTTGTTCGCGGATCAACCGGAGAATATGCAGGTTGGAACAGGCTTTTTGCGCGTATCGAATGACATCGAAGCCTTGCAGTTGGTCGATGCGTGCCCTGATGGTCTGCGCGTCATAACACCAGAGCGGGGTGCCGTGCTGTCTCGCAGTCTCGGCTAATTGCTGGAAAACGGAATGGTTGGGCATGGAGGTATTCAATCTGAAGTAAAGAGAGAAGCCATCATGTCGACCATTCAGCATTCAATAAAATATCTATTCTTTGCTAGTCGATTCAGTTTTGATATAGGCCTTGATCAACTGACGGAGGCCAGGTGTGGGAATTTCCATACGGCATATCGAAGTCTTCCGCGCCATCATGCAGGCGGGGAGCGTCACCGGAGCGGCCCGCTTACTATTTACTTCCCAACCCACGGTCAGTCGGGAACTGGCGCGGCTTGAAAGCATCTCTGGCCTTCGGCTGTTTGATCGAGAGGGAGGGAGGTTGGTACCGACGGCTCAGGCCATTATGCTGCTCGAAGAAGTTGAACGTTCCTACATCGGGTTGGAACGAATCAACAGCGTTGCACAGTCGATCCGTCGCTTCGAACATGGCCAACTGAGCGTCGCCTGCGTTCCGTTGTTTTCCCAGACGCTGTTGCCCAAGGTCTGTAAGCACTTTCAGCAACAGCATGTCGGCATAGGCTTGAGCATTGCTGCACAGGAATCCCCCTTACTGGAAGAGTCACTCAGCGCCCAGCGTTACGACCTCGGATTGACCGAGGGTGAGCATGTACCTCGAGGCACCCAAGGGGAATTGCTCTTTTGTTCCGACATGGTCTGCATACTGCCAGAGGGTCACTCTTTGCTGTCCAGGCCGCGGCTCGTAATGGAAGATTTTCGCGGTGTCGATTTCATCAACTTTTCGGGTCTGGACATCTATCGTCAGACGCTCGATGAGCACTTTCGCCAGGCCGGAGTCGAACGGCATACCGTCATCGAAACAACCAACGCCGCATCGGTCTGTGCCATGGTCAGGCAACAGTTGGGGGTGGCGATTATCAACCCTTTGACCGCCGTGGAGGAATCAGGCAGAGGATTGGCCATTCGGCCGATCAATGTGTCCATTCCCTATCGCGTTATGTTGATCAGGCCTGATTATCGGCCCTCCTCTATCTTCGTCGATGCCTTCTGCAAGTCGTTGAGCGATGAGGCGCTGTGTCTTGCCAACGCACTAGAGGGTTCCAGTTAAAAGATAGCCATGCTCTAGCATGAGCGCTCCCATCATGACCCCGCGCATCAATGGCTGCGTGAGTACATCGCGGATTCGGTGTGATCCGAACAAAGCGTTCTACCTCTCAGGCTGTACGATATCTAGCAGTTGGCCGTAATGAAGAATCTTCTTTTCGGCAAGGATTTCGAGCGTTGTGTACGCGCGAAGCAATGTCGGATACCGGGACGGATCACCCTCTCGCCCCAGTGCGCAATTCAGAGTGTTCTCGCTAATGCATCACCTTGGCGCGGATCCAGCACAAAATCCCCATAAGCAAGCATGGCGGCATCCCAATTCACATCCATATGGGACGCCATCACCTGAATGTCACGCCAGTGCCGTTGCACCGGACTCGCATCAAAAATCGCCGCAGTCCCCATTTGCCACACCAGCCGTTGCACGGCCTGCACGCACAACCGAATCAGATACGCACGATCGCGCTTGAGGGTGACCAACTCTTGCAGAGACAGTGACCTGCGGGCGACACCTGCGCTATGGAGTAAAAAGGTAATGGCTTGGTAAAGGTGTCTGGCGCAGCTCAACTCCGCAGCACTCTCCGCGAGTCGCTCCAGCCATATTGGCCGAGCCTTTAATGCCCCGCCCTCCTTCGTGGGTTCATGCTTTCGCAGTGCTGCAATGCAGTCGTCGTAGGCCCCCTCCGCGCAGCCAAGCACCGGGCCGATGTGCAGACTGCCCAGATACGGAATGAACTCCACATCAAACAGGTAGCCGTCCGGATTGTGCCTGGCGCCTGCCGGTGCCGGGCCGAAACACTCGGATTGCGAGACGACCCAAGCATCCGGCACAAAGACATCATCCAGCCGCAGGTCTTTTGATCCGGTACCGCACATTCCAGCAACGTGCCAGACATCCTCGATCTGAACCTGATCCGTGCGGAGCGTGAACAACAGCGTTTGGCCGAACGATGCGCCACGAGGATCCTTGCCGGACACGATCACCCAGTTGGCATGATCGATCCCTGAACTGAAACGCCAGGTTCCGCCGATACGAAAACCACCGTCTTGCTTCAGGATCGAGACCCCTTTGGACACGGAAGCAGTCGCAATGATTTGCCCGGCGCCATCGGCAAAGACCTGCTCCTGACAGGTGGGAGGAAGCCGCCCGACAATCGCCGCATGGCTGCCCACCAGACCTATCATCCAACCGGTCGACGGACAAGCGCGTGCGGCAATTCGGGAGGTTTCAACCAGGGTTGGCCAATCGCGCTGCAGCCCACCATAGCGTCCAGGCACAAACAACTGCATAAGCCCTTCTGCAAGTAATTCCTCCACCGTCTGCTGCGAAACACAGCGAGCCTGTTCGGTTTCAGCGGCACGGGCCCGCCACCGGCCAAGCAGTTTTCGCGCGCGATCGCAGGTTTCATGATGTTCCAATGACAGGTTAGCCATCCAGTCCATGAACTTCGTTACCTCGACAATCAGCATTAGGGACAAAGTTTCCTGACAACCGGAGACTCGAAGCAGAACCCTTCGGGGATAAAGGGTTCGCCTAGCAGTTCGATGAACCTGCGGATGCAGTTTTCGTCATTGGACGCGACAAACTCATAGAAATTGGTGCCGTTCCAGATGACATAGATATGAGAAAAATAGCGGGACGCGGCTTCGACGAAATCAGAGAAAAGGATCTGACCGTTTTCCATCTGCACTAACATGGCCTCCCTTTTCCAGGCTATCTGCGCCTCGGAAAAATAATGAGATTTGTGCTGTTCGTCCTTTACCCGCTCCCGTCGCTCATACTCTTGGATGTCGCTCTGATTGCATTTTTCCAGAAAGAAAGCGAGGCCATCCTCTCGCAAAAAGCGGGAAACGAACTTCAGGTGCTCATCCCTGTTTCTGCCATAGAATTGAAAGGCCGCCATCTCATAGAGGTAGTCGACTCCGCAAAACAGCGAGTCGACGCCTAAGGCGTCCGCCACGATATCCTCTGTGATCTGAAGAAATGACCCCGAATAAAATGCAGAGATTTCCTTGTCGGTGTGGGCGTCGAAATGTTGCTGGTTGGCCTTGTTCGGAGAATTGGTCAGGGTTCTGATGGCCCCATTGGAATACTTCGCCAGGGTCCTTGCACTGCTCCCGTCAAACGCATCGATTTCCCACAGGGAAAAGTTTCGATCGTCTTTTTTTCGTCGCTCACGGGTATATCGGTCGAGCGCCACACCGATGCGTGAAAGCTCTTCCACAATCCCCGGCACACTGGCCAGGAAGTGCGAGAAAAGCGGCCCCGTCTGCGTCACCAGCAAATCATGGTAGGCCCTGACATCATCGTCCTGGATACGCTCACGAATTCTGGTTGTCACAGCCTGCCTGGGCACCTGGACCTT
The DNA here is from genome assembly GCF_056398125.1 of Pseudomonas sp. 05L36. Classification (NCBI taxonomy): domain Bacteria; kingdom Pseudomonadati; phylum Pseudomonadota; class Gammaproteobacteria; order Pseudomonadales; family Pseudomonadaceae; genus Pseudomonas; species Pseudomonas sp. 05L36. Next base: position 179,613 of record NZ_JBFTOU010000003.1, read on the forward strand.
TCCGTTTGCCAGATCGTCAAAATAATCGGCCAGTTTGTTCATCGCAGAATCGACAAACGCAGGGTTTGAATCTGTGGTCATTTCCGTAATTCCATTTACGCGTTAAGTGTTTATTAAATTGCGATAGCGCCGGCGGCCAGGAGATGCGCCGTGGTTTTGCCGTTGAGGTTGCGGGGCAACGCCGCATGAAAACTGACAATGGCGGGCACCATGTACCAATCCAGCTGCGTGGCGCAGTACTGGATGAGCGCATCAGCGGACAACTCATGGCCTTCTTTCAATACCACGCAGGCCTTCGGAACCTGACCGGCCACTTCGTCAGGGACGGGGATCACAACCGCTTCGCTCACGGCTTCATGAGCGACGATCACATGCTCGATTTCCCGGGGGTTCACCTGAAAAGTCCGCCGTGTAAATACGTTGTCTTTTCTACCGACGAAATAGAGATACTGTTCACTGTCCCGTTTGAACAGGTCACCGGTGAAGTAAACCCGCGCTTCACCGAACAGATTGTTTTTAACGACCTGGCGGGTCAGTTCTGGTTTGTTCCAGTAACCGAGCATGACCAAATCACCCGCGACCACAAGTTCTCCCACACAATCAGGCCGGGTAATCAGTTGCCCGGCATCGTCAACCAGGAATACGTTAACCCCGGCAATCGCCTTACCCACCGAGCCGGGGCGTTGATCAAGTTGCTCTGGAGGTAAATACGCGACTCGCTTGCACTCCGTCAGGCCATACATGGAGTAAACGGCAACGCCCGGAAGGAGCGCTCGCAATAGCTGTATATGCTTGGGAGGCAACGCTTGCCCGCTGCTGGCAATGTACTTCAGGGATTTGATTTTTTCCGGTTGAAACGTGTCGGGGTCGGCCTGCAAGAGGTAGTGAATGGCGGGCGGCAGAATATGCATCCCGGTTATGCCTCGGCGTTGAATCAAATCGAGCAAGTGCTCCGGCTGCTCAGGCAGTGCATTTTCGGAAACCGAATGACCACCGCCGAGCAACGGCATCATGATGTTGTAAAAGCCGTAATCAAAATGCAGAGGTGAGAAGTTCAGAATGACCGCATCTGCGAAGTCCCCCAGATAACTGGAAACCGCCGTGTAGGCCGCCATCATATTGCTGTTGCTGACCGCCACGCCTTTCGAGTCTTTCGTCGAACCACTGGTGTGAAAGATGACGCGGACTTCACTGCCCTCAAGCCCCCCATCACACTCCGGGAACGCTTCATTCAACCCGGCAAATCGGCTGGTGTGCCAATCGCCCATGTGCAAGACGAACTGTAAATGGACCTTCCCGGTCAACTCATCGAGGCTGGCACTTGCCGGTACGATCAAGGTCTTTGCCTTGATATCGTTAAGTTGATGGATCAGTTTTTCGGCGGCGATACCGTAATGCATCAGCACCAGGACGAATCCGGCTTTCATGACGCCCAGCGCACAGGCAATGGTTTCGATGGAAGTGGGTGCATGAAGTGCGACCCGATCACTCGTCGTCATCCCCGTGCCCACTAACTGCCGGGCTACCACGCAGGCGAGTTCGTCCAACGCTCCGTAGGTGATCTTTCGGCCACTGATGGTCAGCGCAATCTTGTCCGGTGTTCGCTCGGCGTGGTCTTTTACATAGTCATGGAACTGTTTCATCTGGCCACCTCGCTGCCATCCGCCAAGGTTGACGACGAAGAGTCGTCTTCCCTGTTCGCCTGTACGGCTTCGTTGTCCTTGGGGACGAGCAGCACAATTGCCCCCACGATCACTTCGAAAATCCCGGCACCGACAATCACCAGGCCGGTTTCAAAACGGGCATACAGCGCAGCACCGCAGGCACCGGCAATCAGAATCGACGCACCCAGCGTGGCAAAGCGCAGCCTTGCCAGCCCGGCGATTTCGCTTTGCCTGAACCGGGTTTGAATGAGCAGAATGAATGAGATGTCGATCAGTGGCCCGCCGAGTGCCGCAAGACTTGCGCCAACCATCATCCCCGTCAGGACGTGTTCCGGTGGCAGGTACAGCACGGCCGCACCGATGATCGCGATGCCCAAGCCGTTGACCACGGAGCCGAAGGTAAACCCGTGATACAAGCGGTGGATCTGCAGATTGCCCACAACAAAAATGGAGATCAGGTTCCCTGCCCCGTATGCCCCCATGATCAGGCCGTAGGCAGCAAAACCCTGTACGCCGAATCCCTGGATATCGTATTTGACGACGGCCAGCGCCATGCCGATCGATATACCCACGCTCCAGGCAACATTGCCCAGTCCCGCACACACATACACCGCCTGCATCTGGCGGCGTCCCGCAAGACTTCTCCAACCGGCGGTAAATCCGGCACGCCGGCTTGTTGCCTTGACAGGTTGGCGCGGCAACGCTTTGCCCAGCTTCATGACCGCCCACGCGGAGATCAGGAAGGTGATGCTGTTCAGGGTAAACAGATGCTCGATCGGAATCAGCAGCGTAATCGCCGCTGCCAGCATTGGCCCGATCACCCGGGCGACCCGGATGATCGCATCGAACAGCGCGTTGACCGATTGCAACTGGTCCGGCGCCGCGACAATGCGCGGCAGACTGGCGCGCAGCGCCGGCTCGAACAACGAGTTGACGATCATCATGAGCATGAGCGGCACCGCCAGCATCCACAGACTCATGATGCCGAGCCCCCAAGCCAGCACCGGAATCAAGGCCAGCCCCGCTCGCGCCAGGTCGGCACCGATCATCGTGCGACGGTGGTCCCAGCGCTCTGCCCATATCCCCCCCAGCAAAGCACCTGCCAACGCAGCGGCACCGCGCAAAGCACTGAGCCAGCTCGCATCGGTTCCGGCGATCTGCACCGCCATCCAGGCGATGGCAATCGCGAAGAGTTCGTCACCGATCGAAGAGAGCGCCAACCCTCCCCACAGCAAGGCTACGGGCCGCTGAAGCAACGGCCTGAACAATTTCATATCATCAACTCCGCACAGTCACTCAACAGGACTGAAAAAGCCCCTGTCGTCTCGTTACTCGTTGGTTGGAAACGACTGGCCCGTCGAGCAGGCAGTCCATTTCGGAACTCAGTACGAAGAGGCACTCTGATTGTTTATAGAGTGGCGCTCGGTGCCTGCGAGGGGAGGATTGAAAACGCTGACCAGAATAAGGTCCGTGAACTTGCCACCACGCAGATAGTGACGATCATGTTTGTCCAGAACGTACATATCTCCCGGACGGATTGCATGGATGGTGCCCTCCATGTCTTCGATTTCGCCCTCACCACCGATGCAATAGCAAGCCTCGAGATGATTGCGATAATGAAGCAGCGATTCCGTACCGGCGCGAACCACCGTGTGGCAAATGGTGAAGCCGACTCCGTCCTGCTCTGTCAGCAGGCGGTGGCTGGTGCCGGATCCCCACTCGACGAAAAAATCGGTTTTCTCGACATCTCGGATGCTACGAACAAACATATTCAGTTCCTTGTGAATAGTTGACTTGCCGCTTCAAAAGTTCGATGCAAGCACAGCGGCTGCGTCGGTAAGGTTGAATAGGTAACGCAGAGGCAGGCTTGCACACAGCAAAATGTTCAACAGATCGCTTGAGGCGCCCCTTTCGAGGTAGCGCTGTCTTTCGCAAATAAAATGAAAACTAGCCCCCCAGATCAAGGGCAAATCACAACCAGATAACAGGATGCTTTCCTACAGCAAATGCAGGAAGTCTTGTCGAAGGACGTGCCTGTGGCACGCATGCCATTACGGCAGACCAGTCATTCCCTGACCCGGTTGTTGCTCCCTGAAGAGCCCTGATCCTACGTGTAAGAATTTAGGAGTGTCAACGGGCTTTTTCCGACTTTTTTCAATGCAGGCGACGGCACATTCGAGATCCGCACGCTTAGGTAGACTCGCCGAGCTGGCGCTTTCCTTGACGTAAGAGCCCGTACACCTCTCGCTCTGTGATACAACCGGTTTCGCGTCGATAGAGGTTTTAGCTAGGGCATAAACCCTGGTAACTGCCCCACCCGCTCGGCCAGATACTGCATAAGTAATCGCGTGCGCAGAGGGCGGTAGCGGCGCTCCGGATAGATCAGAAAAGCGTCGTTTGGCGGGCCGCTCCACTCAGGCAGAACACGCACCAACTGCCCTGATTCAAGCAGGTCGCTGACAAGCCAGGCCGGGGTGATACAAAGCCCGGCGCCCTGTAGAAGACCGTCGCGAATGGCCAATGAGCTGTTGGTTCGATAGCGCCCCTGAGTCGTGACGCTTACCTGCTCCCCAAGGGGGCCACTGAGCTCCAGACGATCGCCTGCGGTCAACCACGCAAACCGCAGGAAATTGTGTTCACTCAGGTCGGCCGGGCTTTTCAACGGGGAATGGGGACGCAGGTATTCAGGTGCGGCCACCAGATATCGCGGTGAGGTCGCTATGTGTCGGGCGACGGCGTTCGGTGGCAATGTGCCCCCCAAGCGTAGAGCCAGGTCGACATTTTCCTCAGTGAGGTCGACGAAACGATCATTGAGGATCAGCTCCACTTCAATGGCCGGGTACTCCTCCATGAACGACAATAGCAACCCATTCAAACGCAACACCCCCAGGCTGACTGGAACGTTGATGCGTAGAAACCCCTCGGGGCGTTCGGTCAGACCGCGCACCTCTGCAACAGCTTCGCTGTACTCCTCCAGCACGCCTTTGGCACGCTCGTAGAAACGCTTTCCCGGTTCGGTAGGTGTCAGCCCGTTAGTGCCACGAATCAGCAGACGGGCTCCCAATTGCTTCTCCAGGGCGGCGATCAGCTTGCTGACCGTGGGCTGAGTGCTGCCCGACTCACGCGCGGCAGATGACAGGCTTCCAAGCTCGACGGCGCGTACGAAACACTGCATCGCTTTAAGATTGTCCATGGGTATTCGATTCAGGAATGGGTTGTATGGGATTTCCCCTTCTACCACACCCATTTTGAATAGAGCAATCTGGCCTTCCTGAACCATTACCGCCCAAGGACATACCTGGATGAAGGCCTTTCACTCTAGAATACCGTTGCCTCTCGCTTTGACTGCCCTGCTTGCCGCAAGCCCTGTCATGGCAGCGGAAAACTGGGTCACCACCTGGATGGCCAGCCCTCAACCCACCTGGGGCAATGAGTTGCCGCTGCCCACGCGAACTCCTGAAACACTGACTGACAGCACGATCCACCAAAAAGTGCGCATCAGTAGCGGCGGTAGTCGGGTACGCGTGGTGGTTTCTAATGAATATGGCAAGCAACCGCTGGTCATCGGTGCCGCGCGTGTCGCCATTGTAGAAGGTGTCGATCACATTCGCGCGGGCTCCGGGCACACCCTGACGTTCAGCGATCAGGAGCAGGTCATCATCGCTGCGGGCGAAACGCGGATCAGTGACCCGATAGAACTGGCAGTGCCGGTACTCGCTGAGCTTGCAATCTCTCTTTATCTGCCACAGCGCACGCCGTTGACGACCTTCCACTGGGATGGCAAGCAAACGGCATTCATCACACCAGGAAAACAGCTCGACGCTCAGCGGCTGGAAGGCCGCGAGCACGTGGAGGCGCGGCTGTTTCTCAGTGACATTCTGGTGGATGCACCGCTCGACACCCATGCACTTGTGGTGCTCGGCGACTCCATTACCGATGGCAACGGCTCGACTTTGGACAGCAATCGACGCTGGCCGGACTTCCTCGCGCAGCGCTTGACCACACAGAAACTCGTTGTACTCAATGCCGGCATCTCCGGGGCTCGCCTGCTCGAGGATGGCATGGGGGTCAGCGCGTTGGCACGTTTCGAGCGGGATGTGCTGGCCAAACCCGGGGTAAAAACGGTGATTCTGATGCTCGGTATCAATGACATCAGTTGGCCGGGCAGTTCCTTCGAACCTAACAGGCTCGTGCCGCCCAAGGCAAAATTGATTGCTGGCTATCGTCAACTGATCGATCAAGCACGCCTGAACAACATTCGCATCATTGGAACAACGCTGATGCCCTTCGAAGGCGCCCTGGATGGAACGATCGTGAAGAATTATCACAGCGCGGAAAAAGAACAACTGCGCCAGGCAGTCAACCACTGGATACGAACCAGTCACGCCTTCGACGCAGTGATCGACTTCGATCTGTTGACCCGCGATCCTGAACACCCCACTCGCCTACTGCCGCTGATTGATTCGGGAGACCACCTGCATCCCGGCGATGCTGGCAACAAGACGATGGCGGAGAGTGTCGATCTGAAAAATGCTTTTCTAGTACCTCAGCCCAACCAGTGAAAGGTTGATATGGGTCTTAAATAGCCCTGAGCTCGAGAAGTAATTTAGGGGCTTGGCGGATTACGACGAAGCCCTCGCAACTCATGCACTAAATGTGGGAACCGTCTCAGTCAATGCCATGGATGCTCTGGACGTTGCTGTTCCATTCGGTGGTGGCAAGCAGTCTGGGTTTGGTCGAGATCTTTCGCTACACTCTTTCGACAAGTACACCCAACTTAAAACCACATGACTCCAACTGCGTTAAATTAAAATCATAACCGGTCGCGCATCCACACAATGCGCGACCACTGATGATAAAGCCCCTACATCAGTAAAATATCGACGCTGCAGGCCATATTGAGTCAATTGAAAAAAGCAGCCAGGTAAGCTCTATAAATCTTTTTACTCAACGACTGCACTCCGAGCTCTTAAATCGAAAAATAGATTGCCCCCCCCCAACAATGCGACCAGATCAAGCGGGTTATTCAATGGTAGAAGCAGCATATCGTGATCATTAGCCCGTAGAAATCAGATGCTGACCGTCACTTTTCGAGTTTCTCCCGATGCCTCAGGTGGCATGTGAAGTCCAGCCCTCCAGTGGCAACTCGAAGAACAACAAACGTCCATCAGAAGCACTCAACTGTAACGGTAACATCCTTTGCCACCGCTCGAAGTTAACACCTCAGCTTGAGCCCAGGGCACTGCACACGAACCGCGTGGTCACGTCGAAATTATCCGGAGTGAGGACATCAATTGGCGAACGACCTTTTAATCGCCCCCCAACGAAGCATTACCGGTACACCTACTTCATTGCGCCACGTTTTACTTTTAACCGAGTGACATTCTCGTCGGCCCGATTCGCAAACTCATGAGGGGTGACATGCTCCCGAAGATTCGCCGTAAGGTACCGGCTCCACCAGTTCATGATCAACCGACGCTCTTCAATAAACTCTGCCTTGTGAATGTAGGCGGCTCTAACGCTGTTGCGCTCTCTATGACTCATTTGCCTTTCGATGGCCGTTTCAGACCACAGACCTGACTCGACCAGTGCGCTACAGGCCATTGAGCGGAATCCGTGACCACAAATATCTGTCTTCGTGTCGTACCCCATGGTGCGCAACGCTTTGTTCACGGTGTTTTCTGACATCGGCTTCCAGGCCCTGGCATCACCAGCAAATACGAGATCGAATGTGCCAGTGAGGGTGCGGATCTGTTCAAGCACGGCCACAACTTGCGGCGATAAAGGCACAAGATGAACATCGCCCGCCATTTTCGTCCCCCGCGTTGAATGGCGTACGTCCTCCAGCTCCGGCCGAGTATCCGGGATCTCCCATACGCCACGCTTGAGGTCAAACTCGCTCCAGCGGGCGAAACGTAATTCACTCGAGCGAACAAACACGTGCAACGACAGCATGAGCGTTAGCCGGGTCAGCTCTCGGCCCTTGTAGGCATTGATTCGTGCCAGTAATTCAGGCATGCGTGACAGGGGCAATGCAGGCCGATGGGAGACTCGTGGCGCTTTGATCAAGCCCTGAAGATCGTACGCAGGGTCTATCGGATTAAGACGAAGGCGTTTTGCCTCACGCATAATACTTTGCAGGTATCTTTGTACCCTTAAGGCGACGTCAATCGTTCCTCGTTTTCTGATCGCCTCCAAAGGTTGCATCAGGTCATAGGTATCGAGGCCAGCAATCGCGCGAGCACCGATAAACGGGAAAACATAGTTATTCAGACGGTTCAACACATTCTTGGAATGGTCGGGTGTCCATCTGGCCGACATGTTCTTGTGCCAGTCCAACGCAACGCTTTCAAAGGTACGGCCGTTGACAGCATTTTCCGTTTTGGCTTTACGCTTGTTCTCAACGGGATCAATGCCGTCTGCGAGCATCCGCTTCGCATCTAAACGCTTCTGGCGCGCATCGGCAAGACCAATCACAGGATAGCTGCCGAGGGAGGTCAACCCCTCCCGGCCGTCAGGCTTTACGTATCTGAGACGCCAGCCTTTACGGCCATTGGGTTGGATTAGGAGATAGAGACCGTCGCCGTCGAAAAGCTTGTAGGGACGGTCTGTTGGCTTGGCTAAACGGCAAGCAGCGTCGGTAAGCGGAGCAGTTGTGCGCGACATAAGGGTACTATCCTTAATCGAACCAAAGACTACCCCTAACTTTACCCTCTAAATGACTGGATTCCAGAAGAATGGGCAAGATTCCGACGGAATGCAAAAATGAAAAAACCCGCCAGAAGGCAGGTTTTTCAAGGCTTCCAAAGAACTCAAAAGCGCTCTGTGGAATGAAAGATGGTGCCCGAAGCCGGAATCGAACCGGCACGCCCTTACGAGCGGGGGATTTTAAGTCCCATGCGTCTACCAGTTTCGCCATTCGGGCGGTAGCGCGGTGAAGCGTCCAGGTTCTGTCAAATAACGATCTGGCAGTTCTGACGCTTGTGCAGCAGAGGTGGAAATATATACATCCCGCCCCGGTGAAGCAAGTTCGCAAATACCCTTTTCAAGACTAAATCTTGCAGGCTACTGCAAATAAAAAAGCTCCGTAAATCATAGATCTACGGAGCTCGTTTATTAGTGGAGGCCGAGGTCGGAATCGAACCGGCGTAGGCGGATTTGCAATCCGCTGCATAACCATTTTGCTACTCGGCCTCAAAACATTTGGTGTCTAGTAGCGCGACATCAAATGCGTACAAACTTGGAGCGGGAAACGAGACTCGAACTCGCGACCCCGACCTTGGCAAGGTCGTGCTCTACCAACTGAGCTATTCCCGCGTCTTGGTGTGGCGCATTCTATAGAATCCAGAAGCCCCGTCAACCCTTTGATTCAAAAAAGTTTTATTTCTTTTCAACGTCGGTCTTCAGATGTGGCCAGGCAGCCCGCAGGTACTGGACCATCGACCACAAAGTCAGGCCAGCCGACACCATCAGCAAGGTGTAGCCCAGCAAGACCCAGAAACTGAATTCCTTGGGATTGGCCAGCAGGATCACCAGCGCCAGCATTTGCGCGGCGGTTTTCCATTTGCCCAGGTTCGATACGGCGACGTGGGCACGAGCACCCAGTTCGGCCATCCATTCGCGCAGCGCCGAGACGACAATCTCGCGACCGATGATCACGGCAGCAGGCAGCGTGAGCCACAGGTTTCCGTGTTCCTGCACCAACAGTACCAGTGCAACCGCAACCATAAGCTTGTCGGCAACCGGATCGAGGAAAGCCCCGAACGGTGTGCTTTGTTCCAGACGGCGGGCCAGGTACCCGTCCAGCCAGTCGGTGGCGGCAGCGAATGCGAAGACCGAGGCGGAGGCCAGGTAGCTCCACTGGTAAGGCAGGTAGAACAGCAAAATGAAGATCGGTATGAGTAGAACGCGTAGAACGGTAATCAGATTAGGGATATTCATCGGCACAACTGGCTACGAGGTGAGGGGGCATTCTACTCGCTGTGCAGATTTGCATAAATCAACTCTGCGAGCTTTTTACTGATCCCGGGGGCTTTGGCAATTTCTTCGATGCTTGCACGAGACAGCTCCTGCAATCCACCAAAATGTTTCAACAAATCCCGCCGACGTGTGGGTCCGACGCCGGCGACGCCCTCCAGTGTAGACGTCCGACGGGTTTTTCCACGCCGGGCGCGGTGCCCGGTGATGGCAAACCGGTGGGCTTCGTCGCGAATCTGCTGGATCAGGTGCAACGCGGGAGAATCGCCGCGCAACGTGAACTCATGTGCAGCGTCGTTCAGGTACAGGGTTTCGAAACCGGCCTTGCGCGTCGCGCCTTTTGCCACGCCCAGCAGAATCAGGTCGGGTACGGCCAATTCATCGAGTACGTCGCGAGCCATGGACAACTGGCCTTTACCGCCATCCACCAACAGGATATCCGGCAGTTTGCCCTCCCCGTCCTTCAGCTTGCTGAAGCGTCGGGTCAACGCCTGATGCATCGCCGCGTAGTCATCGCCGGCCGTAACGCCCTCGATGTTATACCGGCGGTAATCGGATTTGATCGGGCCTTCGGGGCCGAAGACCACGCAGGACGCCACCGTCGCCTCGCCACTGGAATGACTGATGTCGTAGCACTCAAGTCGTTGAGGAGGCTCATCCAGCTTCAGCACCTCGGCCAGCGCATCGAAGCGTGCCGTAATGTGCTGACGATTCGCCAGGCGCGCACTCAGTGCCTGCTCGGCATTGGTCACCGCCAATTGCTGCCAGCGCGCCCGCGTACCACGCACACGATGGCTGATGGTCAGTTCACGACCGCGCAACTCGTCGATGGCGGCGATCAGTGTTGGAAAGTCGTCGTGGACCACATTGACGATCAGTTCACTTGGCAAGTCGCGCTCAGGACTGCTGATAAAATACTGGCCGAGAAATGCGGCCATGACTTCGCTAACGTCTTCTTCAATACCAACCTGAGGGAAGAAGTTCTTGCTTCCCAGTACCCGCCCGCCCCGCACGCTGATCAAGTGAACACAGGCACCGCCCGGGTTGACGAAGGCGGCAATCACATCGACGTCCCCGGTCCCGCCTTCCATGCTCTGCTGATCCTGAACCCGGCGCAGTAACGCAATCTGGTCCCGCAACTCGGCTGCTCGTTCGAACTCGAGATTGATCGCCGCCTCTTCCATCCCGGCGGACAACTCGTCTGTCAGAGCATTGCTGCGCCCTTCAAGAAACATCACCGAGTGGCGCACATCTTCCGCATACACCTGGGGCTCCACCAGCCCGACGCAGGGCGCCTTGCAGCGCTTGATCTGGTATTGCAGGCAAGGACGGGTGCGATTCTTGTAAAAACTGTCTTCGCATTGCCGAACGAAAAACGTCTTTTGCAGCAGGCTCAGGCTTTCGCGAATCGCGCCAGCGCTCGGGTAAGGACCGAAATATTTACCCTTGGCCTTTTTCGCGCCGCGATGAATGCTCAGTCGCGGAAACTCTCCGTCGGAGAGAAAGACGTAGGGGTAGGATTTATCGTCGCGCAGCAGGATGTTGTAGGGCGGACGCCATTCCTTGATCAGCGTCTGCTCAAGCAGCAAGGCTTCGGTTTCGTTGGCCGTGATCGTCGTTTCGATCTGGGCGATACGCGCTACCAGTGCGGCGGTCTTGGGGGCGAGCCCGGTCTTGCGAAAGTAACTCGACAGGCGATTCCTGAGGTTTTTCGCCTTGCCGACGTAGAGCAACCGCGCTTCGCTGTCGAACATGCGGTACACGCCGGGGCGCCCGCTAACGGTCGACAGAAAGGCGCTTGGATCAAAGGTGTCGTTCATTTTCAGAGGCTGGCGTCGACCATACCGTGACGAACCGCCAACAGCGTCAATTCGACATCACTGCTGATCGAAAGCTTTTCGAAGATGCGGTAACGGTAGGTGTTCACGGTTTTCGGGGACAGGCACAACTTATCGGAAATGATCTGTACTTTCTGGCAGCCGACGATCATCAGCGCGATCTGGATTTCCCGCTCCGACAAGGCATCGAAAGGCGAATCGTTGGTGGGCTGGAAGGACTTGATCGCCAGCTGCTGGGCAATTTGCGGGCTGATGTAGCGTTGTCCGGCGAATACCAGGCGGATGGCCTGGACCATTTCCGGCAAACCCGCCCCTTTGGTCAGGTACCCTGCCGCCCCTGCCTGCAACAGCCGCGTAGGAAACGGGTCCTCTTCACACACGGTCACCGCGACGACTTTGATATCCGGATGACTGCGCAATAATTTGCGAGTGGCTTCAAGACCGCCGATACCCGGCATCTTGACGTCCATCAGCACCACATCGGGTTTCAGCTCACGCGCCTTGAGCAGGGATTCCTCTCCCGACTCGGCTTGGCCGACTACTTGCAGGCCATCGATGTCAGCCAGCATTCGTGTAATGCCTGTACGAACGAGATCATGGTCATCGACTACTAGCACCCTAATCAAGCAGACACCTCGCAATATGGTCTTATTGGATTGCCAGACACCTTAGCAAAAAGCATCTGGCAGACCTAGCGGAAAGCATCAGATTAAAAGTTTCAATTCATCTTGAAAGGCTTGTTGCAAGCGTGTTGCAGCAATCCCGATCGGAGAAATCCAGCTGCATCCTCAAGAAACATTCGTCCTTGCCCACCACCCTTAATCCCTTGCGCCCGTACAACGCTTGCGCCGGGTTGTTTTCGAAAACCGTCAGGCGCAACGCCGGACGCCGCTCCTTGCACGCCAGAGCCAGCACCTGATCGATCGCCCAGGTTCCAGTGCCCTGCCCACGAAACGCTTCGACAATATGCAATTCGCGGATGTACAAGGCTCTGGCATCACGGCTCAGACTGACATAACCCAGGACATTTTCGCCGCATACGATCAACCGGTTGTCGCGCCCTGCCCAGGCCACATCAAACGCCTCGTCCTGCCACAGCAGATCATGCTGAATGTAGTAGCGCAGCATGCCACTACAGGTCAGTTCGCGGGCGAACTTCAGGTCATCAGGCGATGCCGGACGCCATTGACGCTCCATCATTCCAGCTCCACTGCGAGGGACAGTACCGTCATGAGGCGTCCTTGTGACGATGTGTTTTTTGTTGAGGCGCAGAGTGTGTCACAACCTTCGGGGCACTCAAGCGATAGAAAGCGGGGTCGTTGGCCGATAGCATTTTCTGATTGAATCTGCGTACCGGCCTCTAGTAAGCTCAACCCATCCATCGGAGACAGACCATGTTCAACACCCTCTTACAGCCTCGTACCGCCAGCGCCCTGCGCTCGGTTGCGGCTGCCCGGGTGAACGACGGTTGTGCTCCGGTCAGCTTTTATTTTGGGTATTGGTTTAGCCACTGGCGCGCCTGATACCCACACGGCGCCCACTTTAAACGGGTCGCCACCAGAGAATTCTCAACCCCCGGTCGGCCTCCCGACCGGGGGTTTTGTTTTTTTCAGTCCCAACACTTTTAGCCACACACCAGACATTTAGAGGATTCAGCACATGAACTACGCCACTGATTACCGTTACGACAGTTTTACCGCCTGGCGATTTACCACCCTCCGCTCGGGACAGCCTGCCGCCTCCGATCGGTCACCCACAGGTGGCAAGCACACACACGCAGCCAATCTGGCCAATTGTCGAACACCCCAGTAGGGCCGAGCGCGCGGGCACGAACCCGCCACCAGCCCAGGAAGCCTTGAATATGAACTCGTCCGTCTCCGCACTGCCGCTGTCCACCATGAGCCCTGCCAATGAAGCGCTGACCCTGCGCCTGCCCAGCTCATTGCAACTCAAACAGCAATTACCCCTCAGCAATGCCCTGTCCCGGCAAGTCACCGCCCACCGCCAGGCGGTTCGCGCGATCCTCAACGGTGAAGACTCCCGCTTGCTGGTCATCGTCGGCCCATGCTCGATACACGATCCCAAGTCAGCCCTCGAATACGCTGGCAACCTTGCCCGCCTCGCCGCCGAAGTCAGCGACGAAATGCTGCTGGTGATGCGCGCCTACGTCGAAAAACCCCGTACCACGGTTGGCTGGAAAGGCCTGGCCTACGACCCACACCTGGATGGCAGCGATGACATGGCCGCTGGCCTGACGCTATCCCGCGAGCTGATGTGCGAAATGCTCCGCCTGGGCCTGCCCGTTGCCACTGAACTGCTGCAACCGATGGCGGCCGGCTACTTCGACGATCTGTTGAGCTGGGTGGCGATTGGCGCCCGGACCACGGAGTCGCAGATCCATCGGGAAATGGCCAGCGGCCTGGGGATGCCGGTCGGTTTCAAGAACGGAACTGACGGCGGTGTCGGTGTCGCCAGCGACGCCATGCGTTCCGCCGCCCATCCCCATCGCCATTTCGGTGTCGATAGCCAGGGACATCCGGCGATCATTCAAACCCCGGGCAATGCGGACACTCACCTGGTATTGCGCGGCGGCCATCGCGGGCCGAACTACGACAGCGCCAGCGTTGTCCAGGTAAACAGCGACCTGACCAGGCTCAAAATTCCGGCTCGAATCATGGTCGATTGCAGTCACGCCAATAGCGGCAAAGACCCGTTGCGCCAGCCAGCCGTGTTCAAGGATGTACTTGAACAGCGTCTGCAAGGTGACCGTTCGCTGATCGGCATGATGATCGAGAGCCATTTGTTAGAGGGCTGCCAGCCGTTGAGTTCGTCATTGCAATACGGTGTGTCAGTGACTGATGGCTGCCTCGGTTGGACCGGGACAGAACGACTGTTGCTTGATGCAGCAGATCGGCTGCGGGCATCAAACAACGCCCGATAATTGGCATCATCCTTTCGCCCTCCGGCCTTCATGCGAAGACTGGAGGGCAAATGGCAATCAATGCCCCATCAGGGACTGCACCTGAACCAGTGTCACTCCGGATTGCTGGCGGGTGCCGTCAAGGCGCTCGACTGAATAGGAAACACGGATCGCGGAATCTCGATGCTCCCTCCAGAACCGGTAGGGAACGATGAACACCAACGGCTCGCCCGCAGTGTCTCTGGTTACTTCGCGCTCGTTACAGTGATTGAATTTCTCCCCGTCGCATCTCAGGTAAATCAGTTCACCTTTATCAGCCCTGGCGTTTTCGATGACGACAGTCACGCCATCCTGTGCATCATGCAGATCCACCCAACCTTCGTCGGCCTCCAGCACAATGGGCCCTGGCAGTGGTCGCCGTTCCAGGATGTCAACCATCAGTGCCGTCACTTCAGAGTAACGAGGCCCCTGACCTGCTTGCTTGACGCAATAATCGATGGAAACGGAGGAGCCCAGATTCGACGCAATGCACTCCGGGCTGACCCAAAACGACAGCTCCTCCCCCACAGCAAAGGACTCGACCTTGAGTGCATCACTGAAACTTCCTTCGACCGAAACGCCAGCCCAGGCCAGCAATACCCAGTCGCCCGCCGCCATGCGTGCATAGGGTTTGATCGTAACGATCGCCCCTTCTTTCACCCGATCCGGATCAAGCGTTCTACCCACCGCGTCGTTCACTGTCGCAGGCAACAGGTCGGATTGCACATCACCCACACTCAGTTGCAAACGGTGGGAGTGCAAGGGCTCGGCAAAACGGGTGCTCGTGAGTGAGTAACTGATTTCGAGTGAACCACCGTCAAGCGTCGCTATATGTGCGCTAACCACGGCAAAGATCATGTCCTCGCCGACCCGGTCCTCAGTGACAAACCGCGCGACCTGATGATTGCAGGCGACGCCATCAGCATCCAGACCCGCCCAACTCAATAGCAATTTGTCGCCGCAAGTCATGCCCGGATAAGGCTGGACCCTGATGACGGCTTTTCTGTCAGAGGGGTTCAGAACGCCGTTTTCCGCCTGTTCAAGAATTGGAGGTGGTAATGGTTGCTGCGCGAGATTCAAGGTATCGGGTTCATAAACAGTCATTCATTCGCTCCAGTCCTTGGAATAAACACCGAACAGGTGGCCGGCTTTGGATGACGACTATTTAACCTCACGGCAAACAGCCGCGATGTCGGCCTCTCACCCCGGCTCACTCGGAAAATCGATACATACGAAGTAGGTCTTTGATCAGCAGCAACCTGATTGCCGTGAAAAGTCATCAGTTTATTCCGACTAAGGCCTCAGCCGCTCTTGAGCATTCGCACTTGTTCTATTCCGCTTTCCGCAAGTTTCGGCGGACTTTTCATACATCGCGCCAACCACGAGTGTTTTAGAGTGAAACGCCATGCAGTCCCAACGAACTTCTGTGCAAAGGTATGAACATGCAAAGGAATGCAAGCACTTGTTATCCAATACTGCTGGCCCACGGCCTTTTCGGCTTCGAAAGAATCGGCAAATTCGAACTCTTTCACGACATCAGGCAGGCGCTGAGGAACGCCGGAGCAAGGGTGTTCGTCCCCTACTTGTCGGCCACCCATGACAACGAGGTACGCGGTGACCAATTGCTCACGCAGATCGAGCGGGTACTTGAAGGAACCGGTGCACGCAAAGTCAACCTCATAGGTCATGGCCAGGGCGCACTGACCGCACGTTATGCCGCAGCGATCGCGCCACACAGCGTGGCGTCGGTGACCTCCGTCAGCGGGCCGAATCATGGTTCGGAACTGGCCGATTTCCTGCGCAAGGCATTGACACCAGGCAGTCTGCCGGAACAGGTGGCCGAGACGGTGGTGACCCTGTTCACCGACTTCCTGGCAGCATTAAGCGATAATCAGTACCAACCGAAAAACGCCATTGCGGCCCTCAATGCGCTGACCACCGAAGGCGTAGGCGCATTCAACGACAAATACCCGCAAGGGCTGCCCACCATCTGGGGTGGCAAGGGGCGCGAACGGGTCAACGGTGTGCGTTACTACTCGTGGAGCGGCGTGCTGCAGTCGAATGTTCTCGAAGCAGGGCTCAATGCGTTCGATCCGCTCAACGCGTTCTGCCGGGCCCTTTCCGGTTATTTCGTCACGGAAAGCGAGCAGAACGACGGGTTGGTCGGTCGCTTCAGTTCCCATCTGGGTACGGTTATCCGCTCCGACTATGCGCTGGATCATCTGGACACCATTGGTCAACCGACCGGCCAGTTGCGCACAGGTGTCGACCCGATCGAACTGTATGTCCAGCATGCCAAACGCTTGAGAGACGCTGGCCTTTGAGGTGCCACCTGCCGTGATCCCGTGTGGAACGGAACTTTGAGGAGAAATAGCTCACGGAATCCGGTAGGCTCAGCGCTTTATCGAATATTGAAAGGAGAATTTTTCCATGGCTAAAGCCACTGCCCGTCACATCCTTGTTGCCTCGCAAGAAAAGTGCAACGAACTCAAGGCCCAAATCGAGGCTGGCACCGATTTCGCTGAAGTTGCCAAGGCAAACTCCACTTGCCCTTCCAGCCGCCAGGGCGGTGACCTGGGTTCGTTCGGCCCGGGCCAGATGGTCAAGGAATTCGACACCGTGGTTTTCAGCGCACCAATCAACGTGGTTCAGGGCCCGGTCAAGACCCAGTTCGGTTTCCACCTGCTGGAAGTGACCAGCCGCCAGGACTGATCGACGCTTGAGTTACTCTCACAACGGCCCGCCTTTTGGTGGGCCGTTGTGTTTCAGGTGCGTAATTCGGCTGGCGAGGGACGCGCCGCTAGCGTACAAATTGTCGTTAACGACCACCCGGCTCCAAGGCTGACAATGCGACTGGCTTTCCCTACCTTGTTATTCACTGCCGTGACCCTGCTGACGGCTGCAGCGGGTGTGAATGCAGCACCGCAACCGGCAATGACCGTGTACGGCGAACCGGCGAAATACCCTGCCGGCTTCAGTCATTTCGCCTACACCAACCCGCAGGCCCCCAAGGGCGGCACGATGCGGCGCTCGGCGATCGAAATCGGTCAGTTCGACCACGTTTTGCCTTACATCGACAAAGGCATCGGCGTCACACAGATCGACGGTTTGCTCTATTCACCACTGGCCCAGCGCTCGCTGGACGAGCCTTACACCGTGTACGGTCTGGTGGCAGAGAAGATGGAGCGCTCCGAGGACGGCCTGTCCCTGCGCTTTTACCTCAACCCCAAGGCGCGTTTTGCCGATGGCAAACCGATTACCGCCTCAGACGTGCGTTACACCTTCGACCTGCTGATGACCCAGGGCAGCCTGCGTTACCGCACCCAGTTCGCCGACGTCAAAAGCGTCGAAGTGGAATCGCCACTGACCGTGCGCTTTGATTTCAAGAACAACGAAAATCGCACCCTGCCCCTGGATATCGCGACCTTGCCGGTGTTTCCCGAACACTGGTGGAAGAGCCGCGATTTCGCCGGTGGCGGCGGCTATGAAGCGCCGTTGGGCAGCGGCCCCTATAAAGTCGGCAAGATCGATTCCGGACGCAGCATCACCTTCGAGCGCAATCCCGATTGGTGGGGCAAGGACCTGCCGGTCAGTCGTGGCCTGTACAACTTCGATCACTTCAGCATCGAGTACTTCGGCGATACCGACGTGGCGCGCCAGGTCCTGCGCGGCGGCGCCTTTGACTACAACCGGGAATTTTCCGCCACCGGCTATTCCATCGGCTACGACAGCCCGGCCCTGAGCGACGGTCGCCTGCAAAAGGCCCACCTCGCCACCGAGGCACCGCAGCCGGCCCAGGGTTTTGTGTTCAATCTGCAAAAGCCCATGTTCCAGGACCGTCGCGTGCGCCAGGCGCTGGTGATGTTGTGGGACTTCGAGTGGAGCAACCGGCAGATGATGCGTGACATGTACATCCGCCAGCAGAGCTTCTTTTCCAACACCGACCTCGCGGCCCGGCAACTGCCGGATGCCGGTGAGCTGGCGATTCTCGAACCGCTGCGCGGGCAGATTCCCGACGAAGTCTTCACCCAGGTGTTCGAAGCGCCGAAGACCGATGGCAGCGGCGTGATTCGCGACAAGCAGCTGCAAGCCCTGGACTTGCTCGAACAGGCCGGCTGGAAACCCGTTGGCGACCAACTGGTCAATGCCGACGGCGAGCCGCTGAGCTTCACCTTCCTGGTCAGTCAGAACGGCATGGACCGCCTGCTGCTGCCCTATAAGCGCACCTTGAAACAGATCGGCATCGACCTGAACATCCGCCGCATCGACTCGTCCCAGTACGTCAATCGCCTGATGAACCGCGACTACGACATGATCGTCACCGGCTACCCGGTCACCACCTCTCCGGGAAACGAACTGCTCAATTATTTCGGCTCGGCGGCAGCCACCGACCCTGGTTCCAACAACTACATGGTGTTGAAGAACCCGGCGGTGGACACGCTGATCACCGGGCTGATCCGCGCCAATACCCAGGCTGACATGCTGCATTACGCCCATGCCCTGGATCGGGTGCTGCAATGGAATTACTACTGGATTCCCAACTATTACCCGCCGGGCACCTCGACGGTGTGGTGGAACCGCTTTGGCATCCCGAACGTGCAGGCGAGCAATGACGAAGCCATCGAGAGCTGGTGGGAGATGAGCACCACGCCATTGACCAACCAACAGATGACGGCCGAGCGTATCAGCCGTGGCAAACCCGGAGGGCCGCACTGATGTGGGCTTACATATTGCGGCGCCTGCTGCTGATCATTCCGACGCTGGTGATCATTCTCCTGGTCAACTTTGTCATCGTCCAGGCAGCGCCGGGCGGGCCGGTCGAACAGGCCATCGCACACCTGCAAGGCATTGGCGGCGCCGCAGTCGGCGGCGGTTCCGGCGAAGCCATGAGTGGCAAGTCCCGGGCCAGTCGCGGGCTCGATCCGCAGCTGATCAAGGACATTGAAAAACAGTACGGCTTCGATAAACCGGCACACGAACGCCTCTGGCTGATGCTCACCAGCTACGCGCGCCTGGACTTCGGCAAGAGCTTCTTCCGCGGTGCCACCGTCACCGACCTGATCCTCGAAAAAATGCCCGTGACCATTTCCCTCGGGCTTTGGGCGACGCTGATCACCTATCTGGTGTCGATTCCCCTGGGCATCCGCAAGGCCGTGCACCATGGCAGCCAGTTCGACATCTGGAGCAGTACCGCGATCATCATCGGCTATGCCATGCCGGCGTTCCTGTTTGCGATGTTCCTGATCGTGGTCTTTGCCGGTGGCACTTCGCTGAACTGGTTCCCGGTTCGCGGGCTGGTCTCGGACAACTTCGAATCGCTGTCGACCATAGGCAAAGTGGCCGACTACTTCTGGCATCTGGTGTTGCCGGTGACCGCGCTGGTGATCGGCGGTTTCGCCACGCTGACCATCCTGACCAAGAACTCGTTCCTCAATGAAATCACCCGCCAGTACGTGGTCACCGCCCGGGCCAAGGGTTTGAGTGAACGGCGGGTACTGTATGGACACGTATTCCGCAACGCCATGCTGCTGGTGGTGTCGGGCATACCCCAGGCCTTTATCAGTGTATTTTTTGCCGGCTCCCTGCTGATCGAAGTGATCTTCTCCCTCGACGGCCTGGGCCGCATGAGCTACGAAGCGGCGGTATCCCGGGACTATCCGGTGGTGTTCGGTTCGCTGTTCATCTTCACCCTGTTCGGCCTTTTGATAAAACTGCTCGGCGACCTCTGCTACACCCTGGTCGACCCGCGTATCGACTTTGCCGCGAGGAACGCCTGATGCTCAAGCTTTCACCGCTGGCGCGTCGGCGCTTCGAGCGCTTCAAGAGAAACCGCCGGGGCTGGTGGTCGCTCTGGCTGTTTGTCGGCCTGTTCCTGATGACCCTGGGCGGCGAACTGATCGCCAACGACAAACCGCTGATGGTCAGCTATCAAGGCCAGTGGTACTTCCCGGTCTTCAAGCGCCACACCGAACTGGAGTTCGGCGGGCATCTGCCGTTCCAGGCCGACTACCGCAGCGACTACGTGCAGAAGTTGATCAAGAAGGACGGTGGCTGGTTGCTGTTTCCGCCGATTCCGTTCAGTGACGACACGCCCAACTATGACCTGGATAAACCCGCCCCCAGCCCGCCCTCCAGCGTCAATTGGCTGGGCACCGACGACCAGGCACGGGACGTTCTGGCCCGGGTGATCTTCGGTGCCCGGGTGTCGATCCTGTTTGCCTTGATGCTGACCTTTGTCAGTGCCCTGATCGGCATCGCGGCCGGGGCCCTGCAAGGCTATTACGGCGGCTGGGTGGATTTGCTCGGCCAGCGCCTGCTGGAGGTGTGGTCCGGGTTGCCGGTGCTGTATCTGCTGATCATCCTGTCGGGCTTCGTCGAGCCGAATTTCTGGTGGCTGCTGGGGATCATGGCGCTGTTTTCATGGCTGGCCCTGGTGGACGTGGTGCGCGCCGAGTTCCTGCGCGGGCGCAACCTGGAGTACGTCAAGGCCGCGCGCGCGCTGGGCCTGACTGACCGCAAAGTCATCGTGCGGCACATTCTGCCCAACGCCATGAACGCGACCTTGAGCTACTTGCCGTTCATTCTCACCGGGGCGATTTCCACCCTGACGGCGCTGGACTTCCTCGGCTTCGGCATGCCTGCGGGCAGCGCTTCCCTGGGCGAACTGATCGGCCAGGGCAAGCAGAACCTGCAAGCGCCGTGGTTGGGCCTGACGGCGTTCTTCACCCTGGCGCTCATTCTTTCTTTACTGGTGTTCATTGGCGAAGCGCTGCGCGACGCTTTTGATCCCCGCTCTTGATGCGGATGTTGATATGACCAACCTGATCGAAATCCGTGACCTCAGCGTGGCCTTCAGCGGCCAGACCGTGGTGCGCAATCTGTGCCTGGACATCCGCCCCGGCGAATGCCTGGCGCTGGTGGGTGAATCGGGCTCGGGCAAGTCGGTGACGGCCCACTCGATCCTGCAACTGCTGCCACAAACCGATACCGAGACGACGGGCAGCATCCGCTATCGCGGCCAGGAACTGGTGGGCGCCGATGCCGGCAAGTTGCGAAAACTGCGCGGCAATCGCATCGCGATGATCTTCCAGGAGCCGATGACCTCCCTCAACCCGCTGCACAGCATCGAAAAGCAGATCGGCGAAACGCTGCTGGTGCACAAAGGCCTGGCGGGCAAGGCGGCGCAAGAGCGGATTCTTGAATTGCTGCACCTGGTGGGCATCCAGAAACCCGAGGAACGCCTCAAGGCCTATCCCCATCAATTGTCCGGCGGGCAGCGCCAGCGGGTGATGATCGCCATGGCCCTGGCGTGCGAACCGGAACTGCTGATCGCCGACGAACCGACCACTGCGCTGGATGTGACAGTGCAGCGCAAGATCCTGTTGCTGCTCAAATCCCTGCAACAGCGACTGGGCATGTCGCTGCTGCTGATCAGCCATGACCTCAATCTGGTACGCAGCATCGCCCAGCGCGTGTGCGTGATGAAGGCCGGGGAAATCGTCGAGCAGGCGCCTTGCGAAGTCCTTTTCACCGAACCGAAGCACCCTTACAGCTGCGTATTGCTGCACGCCGAACCCGAGGGCGAAGCCTTGCCCCGGGACGAGCGCGAAAACGTACTGGAGGTGGACAACCTGCAGGTGCGGTTTCCCGTCGGTGGCGGCCTGTTTCAACGCAAGACCTGGCTGCGCGCGGTCGATGGTATCAGCCTGAATATTCAGCGCGGCAAAACCCTGGGCATCGTCGGTGAGTCCGGTTCCGGCAAGTCCACGCTCGGTCAGGCGATTCTGCGTTTGCTCGACTCCGAAGGCAGCATCCGCTTTCAGGGCCAGGCGCTGGACGACCTGACGCAAAAACAGCTGCGACCGTGGCGCAAGAAGATGCAGGTGGTGTTCCAGGACCCCTTCGGCAGCCTCAGCCCAAGGATGTCCGTGGCGCAAATCATCAGCGAAGGCCTGGAAGTGCACAGCCAGTTGAGCACTGAAGAGTGCAATGCCGAAGTGATCCGGGCACTGAGCGAAGTCGGGCTCGACCCGCAAAGTCGCCATCGCTATCCCCACGAGTTCTCCGGGGGGCAACGCCAGCGCATCGCCATCGCCCGGGCGCTGGTGCTGAAGCCGGCGCTGATCCTGCTCGACGAACCGACCTCGGCGCTCGACCGCACGGTACAGAAACAAGTGGTCGCCCTGCTCCGCCAGCTTCAGGAAAAACACGGTTTGACCTACCTGTTCATCAGCCATGACCTGGCGGTGGTGCGCGCCCTGGCCCACGACATGATCGTGATCAAGGATGGCAAAGTGGTGGAGCGCGGCGCCAGCCATGAGGTGTTTGACTCACCGCAGCATCCGTACACCAAGGAGCTGTTGGCGGCGGCGATGTTGGGGCAGGCATAATCCTGACTCTGGACCGAGTCGCAGCCTTCGCTGGCAAGCCAGCTCCTACAGTTGATCTGTGTCGTTCACAAATCCCCTGTAGGAGCTGGCTTGCCAGCGAAGAGGCCAGCACAGCCAACACATCATCAGGACCAACACCCATGAACACCACCGAAAGCCTCAAGGACTACCAGCGCGTTCGCTTGCTGGCGATCCGTTCGTTGTTCGAAATCATCGAGCAATCGAGTGAAGGCACGGTGATTGTCGACCGCGATGCCAATATCGTCTGGATGAATGAGCGCTATGCCCGGCGCTTCGGCCTGCAATCGGCCGAAGTCGCAATCGGCAAGCCCTGCGAAAGCGTGATCCCCGGCAGCCTGCTGCGTGAGGTGGTGCGCAGCGGCCGGCCGATTTTGCTGGATATGCAAGACACCCCCAAAGAGCCGCTGGTGGTCATGCGCCTGCCGATTCATGACGATGCCGGCGTGGTGATCGGTGCCATTGGTTTCGCCCTGTTCGATGAATTGCGCAGCCTGTCGCCGATGCTCAAGCGCTACATGAGCATGCAGGAAGAACTGGCCTCCACCCGCTCGCTGCTGCGGGCGCGGCAAACCAAATACAACTTCGCCCATTTCATCGGCACCAGCACCGCCAGCCTGGAAGTCAAACGCCGCGCCCGGCGCAGTGCGAGTACCGAATCGCCGGTGCTGTTGCTTGGTGAAACCGGCACCGGTAAGGAGTTGCTGGCCCAGGCGATCCACAATGCCTCGCCCCGTACACACAAGGCGTTTGTCAGTGTCAACAGCGCGGCGATTCCCGAATCGCTGCTGGAGGCCGAATTCTTCGGCACAGCCCCTGGCGCATTTACCGGTGCCGACCGCAAGGGCCGCGCCGGCAAATTGCAGATTGCCCAGGGCGGAACGCTGTTCCTCGATGAAATCGGCGACATGCCGCTGCCCCTGCAAAGCAAACTACTGCGAGTATTGCAGGAAAAGGAATTCGAGCCGGTGGGCTCCAACGAAGTGATCCAGAGCGATGTGCGGGTGATCGCCGCGACCTCCACGGACCTCGAAGCTGCGATCAAGCGCGGCGAATTCCGCGCCGACTTGTACTACCGGCTCAACGTGCTGCCGATCCAGGTTCCGCCCCTGCGCGACCGCCTGGATGACGTGCCGGCGCTCAGTGAAGCGATTCTCGAGGAACTGCGCAGCCAGCATGAACTGCACCACGAAGCCCTCGAACTGTTGGGCCAACACGCCTGGCCGGGGAACATCCGGGAGCTGCGCAATGTGCTGGAGCGGGCCGCACTGCTCAGTGATGACTTGCGCCTGACGGCGGCGGACATCCGCTCGGCGATTGGTACGTTCACCCAGGTGGAGCGCGTGGCGCCCTTGACCATCGAACCGCTTGCCCATGAGACGTTCAGTGCGGCGCGGGAGCGATTTGACCGGCAATTGATTGAGTCCACCCTCGCGCAATGTGGGGGCAAGGTGGTCGATGCCGCGGCGCGGCTGGGGCTTGGCCGGTCGACGTTGTACAAGAAGATGGTGGCGTTGGGGATTGCTGAATCTCATTAAAGAGACACATATCTCGATTGATAGAAAGTCCATCGCGAGCAAGCTCGCTCCCACATTTGATCGCCTACTTCTTGAGTACACGGGCAACCTGTGGGAGCGGGCTTGCCCGCGATGAGGCCAGCACTGCCAAAGAAAGTCTCAAATCAGAGACAAAATCACCCGATAGAACCACCATTCTAAAAATATATCCTTATATTTCAACGACTTAACCATCTGGCACAAAACTCGCTATACGCCTCTCCTACCAGGCTTCACCCAACAAAAATAACAACCCAGGAGAGACACACGATGAGTGTGATCATTGCCTTGGCAGCCCTCGCGCTGCTGATGCTGGCTGCCTACCGTGGCTACAGCGTTATCCTTTTTGCCCCGATTGCCGCCCTCGGCGCTGTCCTGCTGACTGACCCGTCTGCCGTCGCCCCCGCTTTCACCGGGGTGTTCATGGAAAAAATGGTCGGTTTCATCAAACTGTATTTCCCGGTATTCCTGCTCGGCGCGGTGTTCGGCAAGCTGATCGAACTGTCCGGTTTCTCGCGCTCCATCGTCGCGGCGGCGATTCGCCTGCTCGGCACCCGCCAGGCGATGCTGGTGATCGTGCTGGTCTGCGCCCTGCTGACCTACGGTGGTGTGTCGTTGTTTGTGGTGGTGTTCGCGGTCTATCCGTTTGCCGCTGAAATGTTCCGCCAGAGCAACATCCCCAAGCGGCTGATCCCGGCGACCATTGCCCTGGGCGCCTTCTCGTTCACCATGGACGCCCTGCCCGGCACGCCACAAATCCAGAACATCATCCCCAGCACCTTCTTCAACACCACCGCGTGGGCGGCGCCGTGGCTGGGGGTGATCGGCACAATCTTCGTGTTCTGTGCCGGCATGCTGTTTCTCCAGCGTCAGCGCAACAAGGCCCAGCGTGCCGGTGAAGGCTATGGTTCTGACCTGCGTAACGAACCGGAAACCGCCGCCGACCTCAAGCTGCCCAACCCGTGGCTGGCGCTGTCGCCACTGCTGGCGGTGGGCATCATGAACCTGCTGTTCACCCACTGGATTCCGCAGGTGTACGGCAAGACCCACAGCCTCGCGCTGCCAGGCATGGCCGCGCCAGTGACCACGGAAATCGCCAAGCTCACGGCGATCTGGGCGGTCCAGGCAGCCTTGCTGGTCGGCATCCTCATGGTGCTGGCGTTCGGCTACAAGGCGATCAGCCGCAAGCTCGCCGAAGGCAGTAAAAGTGCAGTCAGCGGTGCCTTGCTGGCGGCGATGAACACCGCCTCGGAATACGGTTTCGGCGCAGTGATCGCGTCTTTGCCGGGCTTTCTGGTGCTGGCCGACTGGCTCAAGAGCATCCCCAACCCACTGGTCAACGAAGCGATTACCGTGACCCTGCTGGCCGGCATCACCGGTTCCGCCTCGGGTGGCATGAGCATCGCGCTGGCGGCGATGTCCGAGCAGTTCATCAGCGCCGCCCATGCGGCGAACATTCCGCTGGAAGTGCTGCACCGGGTCGCCGCCATGGCCAGCGGTGGCATGGACACCCTGCCGCACAACGGCGCCGTCATTACCCTGCTGGCGGTCACCGGGCTGACCCACCGCGAAGCTTACAAAGACATTTTCTGTATTACGCTGATCAAGACCCTGGCGGTTTTCGTAGTGATCGGCACCTTCTACGCCACTGGCATTGTGTGAGGTATTCATGACGACTCTTTCGGGCAAGACCGCACTGGTCACCGGTTCCACCAGCGGCATCGGCCTGGGGATAGCCCTCAGCCTGGCCAAGGCCGGGGCCAACCTGATCCTCAACGGCTTTGGCGATGCATCCAAGGTGATTGCCGAAGTCGAACAGTTCGGCGGCAAGGTCGGCCATCACCCGGCCGATGTCAGCGATCCGGCTCAAATTGCCGACATGATCGCCTACGCCGAGCGCGAGTTTGGCGGCGTCGACATTCTGGTCAACAACGCTGGCATTCAACACGTGGCAGCGGTGGATGAGTTCCCGGTGGAGCGCTGGGATTCGATCATCGCCATCAACCTGTCGTCGGTGTTCCACAGCACCCGTTTGAGCCTGCCGGGCATGCGCGCCAAGGGCTGGGGCCGGGTGATCAACATTGCTTCGGTACATGGCCTGGTCGGCTCGGTGGGCAAGTCAGCCTATGTCGCCGCCAAGCACGGGGTGATCGGCTTGACCAAAGTGGTCGCGCTGGAAACCGCAACCACCCAGGTCACCTGCAACGCGATCTGCCCAGGCTGGGTATTGACGCCACTGGTGCAGAAGCAAATTGATGATCGTGCCGCCAGAGGGGTTGATCCGCAGCAGGCGCAACACGATTTGCTCGCAGAAAAGCAGCCATCGCTGGAGTTCGTGACACCGCCGCAACTGGGTGAACTGGTGCTGTTTTTGTGCAGCGAAGCCGGCAGCCAGGTGCGGGGCGCGGCATGGAATGTTGATGGTGGGTGGTTGGCGCAGTGACCATCTGCCAGACCGCGTTATCGTTCATCGCGAGCAAGCTCGCTCCCACAGGATTTGTACCGTTCCCAAATTCGGCGTCAAACACAAAACCTGTGGGAGCGGGCTTGCCCGCGAAGGGGCCGGAACATTCAATACACCTGCCAGCAAAAAACGCTCAAGCCTGCACCACCTCGATCCCCAACGCCCGGTAGTCCTCGACATTGCCTGACGCCACATGCCGTTCGGTGATCAACGTGTGCACGCGGTTACAAGGCGCGACGACAAAGGGCTCCACCGCGCCGAGCTTGTCCGCCGTGGTGACGGCAATCACATGGGAAGCACAGTCGAGCATCGCCTGTTTCACCGGTACTTCATCGAAGTGCAGTGAGCTTAAGCCCACCTGCGGGTGAATCGCGCAGACCCCGGTAAACAGCAGATCGGCCTTGATGCCCGCCAGCAGCCGCAGGGTTTCGTGGCCGCTGGCCGACATCGTCGCCGGGTTGAGCTGGCCGCCGGCCAGGATCACCTTGATGCCTTGGTATTCGGACAAGGTAATGGCCGTCATCGGCGACGCGGTGATCGCGGTGATGGCGATGTCCGCCGGCAGCGAACGCGCAATCTGCAAGGTGGTGGTGCCGGAATCGAACACCACGATCTGACCGTCCTGCACCCGTCGCGCGGCCAGTTGCGCCAGATGGGTTTTCACCTCGTCGGTTTCGCTTATCCGGGTGAAATAGTCCTTGCCCGTATCCTTGGGCCGCGGCAACGCCCCGCCGTGCACCCGTTGCACCAGGCCGGCGCTGGCCAGCTCCGCCAGATCGCGGCGGATGGTGTCTTCGGATACCGCGAAATGCTGGCTCAACTCCGAGGCCATGACCTTGCCGTCACGTTCGAGGATCAACAGGATTTTTTGTCGGCGCACCGATGGAAGTTCGGCAGCAGAATGGTTGTCGTGCATGCTTTTGCTCGTTTATGCATGAAGTTGCGTGTTACACGAGAGTATCTGCAACCCGGCGCAAAAACAACGAACCGGCCAAGTATCATTTTTTTCGATCTTTCAAATCATTACGGCGAATTTTTTATTTTTCTGTGACCTGTTCAAGATGGCGCCGTCACTCATGTTTTGGATGGAAACTTCATGAATATCAATTTTGCCTTTGCGTGCATGATCGTGGTCTCGTTTACGATTGCGCTGGTTCACGCCTGATGGCCTGCAGCAGGAGCCGGCCTGGGCTGGCTCCTGCCCAATGCATCGATCAGAATTTTTCCTGGATGTACTTGTATGGATAGTTCGGCTCCCGGTAGTTACCGGGGTCTTGCCGTTTGGGCAGTTTCACTTTTGCCCGCGGTACTTCCTCGTAAGGAACGCTTTTCAGCACATCGCTGATGATGTTCAGCCGCGCCCGCCGCTTGTCATTGGAGTTGGCGACCCGCCAAGGGGCGAATTTGGTGTCGGTGTACTTGAACATGTCGTCCCGGGCACGGGAGTAGTCGTACCAACGGTTGTAGGACTTGAGGTCCATGGGTGACAGCTTCCAGATTTTGCGCCCGTCGGTGATACGTGCCTTGAGGCGACGGGTCTGTTCCTCCTCGCTCACTTCAAGCCAGTACTTGATCAGGATGATTCCCGATTCGACCAGTGCCTGTTCGACGCGCGGCGCCACGGTGAGAAACGTGCGCACCTGCTCTTCGCTGCAAAATCCCATGACCCGCTCGACCCCGGCGCGGTTGTACCAGCTGCGATCGAAGATCACCACTTCACCGGCCGCCGGCATGTGCGGCAGATAACGTTGCAAATACATCTGGCTTTTTTCCCGGTCGGTCGGTGCCGGCAACGCCATCACCCGGAACACTCGCGGACTGACCCGTTCGGTCAGTGCCTTGATGGTCCCGCCCTTGCCGGCGCCATCACGGCCCTCGAAGATGATGCAAATCTTCGCGCCCGTGTGCTGCACCCACTCCTGCAGCTTGACCAGCTCGACATGCAGCTTCGCCAGTTCCTCGAGATACACCTTGTTCTTGAGCTTGTCGCCTTCGACCGGTTTGCTTTTCGGTGCAGCCTTCTTCTTTGCCATGCCCGTTACCTCCTTCAATCCGTTACATAGCGTCCGGAGTGCACCCGGCCGCGTTCATTCAGCCTCGACTGCGCTGGTAATGTTCAACCGCCTGCTCCAGGTTCAGGAACATGCGCGCTTCACCCAGCGTACGACCCAACGGTGCCTTGGTGACCATGTCCCATACGCCAGGGCTCATGCCCACCAGCCACAGTGAAATGCCTTTTTCCCGCAGTTGCTGTTCCGCCCCGGTGAGCATTTTCAGGGCGGTGTACTCCAGGTCGAACACGCTGCGCAGGTCAAGAATCACCACGGCGGGCCTTGCATCTTCGATCAGGGGTCGCATCTTCATGCCGATGCGCTGGGCGTTGGCGAAAAAAATCCGCCCTTCAGGCCGAAGCAACAGCAGCCCGTCAAAGTGTTCGTCATCGAGGTGTTCGGCGGACTGCGGCCGATACACATTGGTGCCAGGCTTGCGCCCGAGGACATGCACGGGCGGGTCCGAGACCTGATAGGCCAGGGCCAGCAACGAGACGATAATCGCCACGACGATCCCTTGCAGCGTGCCCAGCAACATCACGCCGATCATGGCCACTACGGCCCAGGCAAATTCGGTACGGCGAACCGACAGGATCTCGCGAAATTCCGCCGGTTCGATCAGGCCCACCGAATACACAATCACCACGGCTGCGAGCGTGGCATTGGGCATCAGGCCAATCAGCGGCGCCAGCAGCAGGCAAGTACCCAAAGCCAGTGCTGCGGTGACCAGTGCGGCCAGTTGCGAACGGGCACCGGCCAAACGGTTCACCGCCGTTTGAGTGGTCCCGCCACCCGCGACCATGGCCCCGAGAAATGCGCCGCCGATGTTGGCAACGCCAGTGGCCAGCAGCTCCCGATTCGGCTGTGGCACGGGCTCGTCACTGCGGGCGAACGCACGCCCCGCCGCGATGGTTTCGGTGAAGCTCATCAGCGCGATGCCCATCGCCGAAGGCCACAGGGTTGCGGCCAGCGACCACACCGGCAGGGTCAGCGCGGGCAATCCGATCGGCACCAGGCCGACGGCGGACACACCAAAGCTCTCCAGGCCAAACAGGCTCATGCCAATGATGCCCAGCGCCACCGCAATCAACGGTGCGGGCAGCCGCGGCGTAAAAAGCTTCATGCCGACCAGCAGCAGGACCATGAACACACCGACCGCCACGGTGGGCAGCGAGGCATGACCGATGCTCTGAACCGTGGCCAGCAGATTGTGCAGGAAGCCACCTTTGTCGATGTGAGTACCGAGCAATTTGGGTAGCTGGTCGAGCACGATGACCACACCGATGCCGGCCTTGAAACCCACCAGTACCGGTTCGGAAATGAAATTGGCGACGAAGCCCAGGCGCAGCAACCCCGCGACGATCAGGATCGCGCCCACCATCAGGGCCAGCGTGGCGGAACCCGCGAGCAAGGTCGCCGCATCGCCGTCCGGGCTGATCTGGCCCAACGCGGAGCCGGCGAGAATGGCCAGGGTGGTCGTGGTGCTGACACTGAGCGGGCGCGAGGTACCGAGCACGGCATAGATCACCATCGGCACCAGCACCGTGTACAGCCCGACCTGCACAGGCAGGCCGGCAATCGTGGCGTACGCCAGCGCCTTGGGAATGACCACGGCCGCTGCCGTCAGCCCGGCGACCACATCGCCTCGCAGCCAGTCGGGCCGGTAATTGCCGAGCCATTGCGGGATCAACAGGCTGCGCATGGTACCCCGCGGTGGAGTGCCTGGACTCCGCTCTTGCGGATGGCTGCCTTGTTGATTCATGAGTCACTCCAGTCGCCAATCGTCCCATGCGGATGTTGAGTAGACTCAACTGACCGCACAATCCTTTAACTGCACGCGTAACCACTGCAAACCTTCATCGGCAGCGAGCACGTGTACCGGCAGGCAGTCCACGCAGGCTCGACCAGTTACAAATGTAGCCGGTTTGCACGGCTACGCCGCCATATGACTGGCGAAGGGGACAGACGCCCCACCATCACCGGTCAAAAATGGAAAGCCTTATATGGACGACGTCATGAAAGCGATAAATGAGCTATACCGGCTAACTCCCCCCCCATTGCAGTTCTTCAGCTCAGGAGTTTGGCAATGAAGCTCAAAACCTCACTGGCAGCACTCATGGTTGCGGCAAGCCTGTTTGGCTGCGCCACTTCATCGACCCACGGCGTGAACGTTACCCTGGTCGCCACCCGGCAAAACGCCGGTCAGATCGGCACCGTCACGTTGACCGACTGGGACAAGAAAACCGGGCTCAGTTTCTTCGTCAGCGGTGTTCCAACCGGGGTTATCCTGCCCTTGCGTCTTTACTCTTTCATCAATAACGGTAGCTGCCAGCAACCCGGGTCAGTCGCCTACGCGATGAACGACACCGTCAACACCGAACGCCAAGCCGTACGCGGCTGGTCTTTTACCAGAACCGCGCCTGTGCCGTTGCAGACGTTGCTTGACGGCAAGTATTCGGTGGTCGTGCGCACGGCAGCGACCGATGGCAACGTCGATATTTTTTGCGGGGATATCAAGCCTGAAGTGCCGGCGAAATAGCCGCGACCCTTTCAGGCCGGCCCTCGGTACCGCTCGTGCCACCGGTTGTCCGGTGCGAGCGGTGGCGTCTGGTGAGTGCAAATGGGG
Source organism: Pseudomonas sp. 05L36 (assembly GCF_056398125.1). Classification (NCBI taxonomy): domain Bacteria; kingdom Pseudomonadati; phylum Pseudomonadota; class Gammaproteobacteria; order Pseudomonadales; family Pseudomonadaceae; genus Pseudomonas; species Pseudomonas sp. 05L36. The sequence continues at coordinate 211,156 of NZ_JBFTOU010000003.1, forward strand.
CCGGTAGAAGCTGCGGTCACGAACCTGTCATTACTCATTGATAAAGTCCTGGCGCTTTTGCGTGTCCGTGTAATGTCCGGCGATCAAATTCCAGTTGCAAAAAAACCCGCCTTTCAGCGGGTTTTGGGCTTTTCAGAAACTGATGTCTACAACCGCGAACTCAATGGGATTTTTTCGAGGTCGACAGTCCGGCTTTACTCAAGCCTTTGGTGTTGTGATCACCTGGCGTCGAAGCCGAAATAGCCCTGGCCTTGGAGATGCCGCGAGTATCCTTGGAATGGGCGAGGCCTGAGGTCGTGGTGCCATGACCGTTGTCATCGTTGCGCTCACTACCGTAGTGGTTCCCGCTCAGGCCATGGTCGCGCACGGATTTGCCAGCATGGTCGCTGTCCAGCCCGTTGCCGCGGCCGTTACTGCCAGAGTGGCCTGTACCGGCGTGTCCGCCACCCATACCGCCGCCGTGGCCTGCGCCGTTTCCGCCACCATTTCCGCCGCCGTTTCCACCGCCGCCACCGCCGCCGTTTCCGCCGCCACCGCCACCGCCGTCCTTCGCGTATGCGGAACCCATGATCGACAGGCCATCAGGGAGTAACGGGGCGGCTGCAAGCATCATGGCGCATGACATTACAGCAACGAGACTCTTGTTTTTAAAAAGCATGATTGCTTCCGTAGGAGGTTGATATCGCGTGACGTAGGACGCGATATCCCTCCAACAGTTCAAGCACTACGACAGACGGCTGGAACACCTTGAGTCAGCGGGAAGACGACCTTCCACACTTTAATCAAACGCACCGTCGAGAATTTCATAGACAAGCCCGGTGGCCAGCGCAACCAGGATCAGATCCGTGCCGACTTGCTGCCATTCGTAGCCATCATAGTGGGGCAGCCGGCCGACCAGTCGGCCATCCAGTTTTTTCGCAATGCCGGGTGGAAGCGGCTTGCCTCGGGCAAGGTTCTTTTGGATACCCGGTGGCAAATCAGGCCCCGGGCTCCAGTAGCCTGTATTCACGCCAATGATCTCGAGCACGCTGCCACGGTTGATGCTCGGGCCATTGCTCCAGTCCCCGCCACCGGAGTTTTTGTTCTTGTTGCCATGACCGCCCTGGTTGCCATGGTTGACCTTCCCGTTTCCCTGGCCATTACCGGGATCGGCCAGCGCCGTCACCGAGCCGCAGACCAGAGTCAAACAGGTAACAGCTGCAATCAATGATCGAGTCCTGAACATGATTCATTCCTTCGTGGTGGGGAATATTTCCTGAAATTTAGACGTTATAGACGAAGTTGGTTCCGTCGAGTCACCAAGCGCCAGACCGTCTACGCTCATCCAATCGAAGCCATGCAGGCGTTTGCCGAAGGATGGGGCGTGTCGATCTACAGGCACAACTCTAATACCTTGTATGGAATTCCATTCGGTGAGTGCCCATTCGGCCCAAGGTACTCGCCACAACCTTCTTCGATGTGAATCCACGCTTGATACGTCGCAGATACTTCAACGCGTGGCGCTGTTTCCCGATTGTTACCTCAGCGCCGCAGTTGTCACTTCTGCGCCGCCGAACTGGCCAATAGAGTATGGCCGTCGGTGTGGAACAGGGTCGTCGACTTGTCGGCCTGCGCTGACACCGATCCCCCCATCACGGAAGAGGTGAATCATGAGTTTCGTCAAAGTGGAAAAAAACCAGAGCAGCGCCCCGTCGGATGCAGACATGAAAAAAGCCATGGTCGAGTCGGGCGGCAAGCCGGGCGAGGTCACCGGGACCAATGCCGCCCGCACCCTGACCTACACCGGTGTGGTCAATCACACGGTGTATGAGAACAAGCTGATCGAGATCGCCAAGGGCAAACGCACCAGCTGGAACTTCGTCTGGGCCGATGCCCGGGCCGCCTGAGATCAAGACGGGGCGGCCGATCGGCTGCCCCGCTCAGCCGCTGATACAACCCCGATACCCGCTTGTAACACCAAGACACTTAGCCGCCCTGCCCCTCGCCCCTAGAGTGAAGCCATCAATGGACTGCAGCGCCAAGCGCCAGCAGCCCATTGTTTGCCCAACACACCACCAAGGAAGAGGGAAACCATGAGCAAATCAATCGCTGTCAGCCAACAGAGCCAGCAGCTTCACAATGATGTGCAAGAAGCCGTCAAGTCGATCATGGGTGCAACGCAACTGAAGGCGGCAGATTACGGCCGGGTACTGAGGTCGGCCCTGGCGGCCTCGCAAAAAACCGTCACCATCGAAATCGCCGCCGGCGACCTGACGCTGCTGAAGAAGTCCGGTTACAAGCTGTGCTTTGCCAAGAAGGTGGGCGATGCCGACTACAACGTGGTCTGGCAGTCCTATGACGCTTACCTGAGCAACAACGAGTTCAGCTGGACGCCGCAGTATCAGCTGTTCGCCTCCAACGTGTTCAAGGAAAACGTGCAAGTCAAAGTCTCGACCAACATCGTCAACATTGGCCTGGGGCAAACCTCGACACTTGATGAAAGCGGTCTGCTGAGCCAGGCGGTAACCGGTGGCCCGGACATTTCCCTGACTTTCGTGAACGACTACGCGCCGATTCATCCGGGGGTCAACCAATTGTCCACCGGCATCGATGGCAATCAGGTCAGTACGCCAATCTACGTGGCCGTAAACCAGGTCGTCACCGGCAATACCGTGCTGACACCGGTGGAAACCATCCTCGTGTGGTTCGAACAGAACGTACAGACCAGCACCATGTTCAGTACCTCACGCTCCAAGGCGATCGAAATCGACTTGACGTTCGATAACACCGCAGGTCGCCTTTACGAAGGCGGTCAGTGGAAAACCGTGTAACCGTCATGCCAGGGCAACCTTGTGGTTGCCCTTTCACTCTTCTTTGCCCGCCGTGGTGAAGTAGCCCGTCAGCGAGCGACAGATCGACTGCGCGAGGTCCTCCTGGGTGGCGATGCCATAGGGTCGATCACGATCGAACTGCGCCGACCAGCGAATCCGCCCCTGCGCCACATCCACCAGGCGCAATGACGCTCGCACCCGCGAAGGCTCGACCCGCACGCTGCCCTCCAGGCAATAACTGTAACGCCCGCCACGCTTGAAGTCCGCTACCGGCTCGCTGTTGCGTGCCACCCGCATCAACACATGATTGGTCCCGGTCTGCGCCTGCTCGAACGACTCGAACAGTCGGCAGCTCAACTCCTCGCACAAGCCTCGGGTAAAGTCATTGCCATCGCGGGTGAGGCAGGTAAACGGCTGGATCTGGACCACAGGATGGCGAGTGCCGACGCCCTTGGGCCGCAGCCGCTGATAGGTCAAGCGATAACACCCGGGTGGAATGCACAAGCGCACCGGGTCCTGCTGGCCGTTGCCGGCGTAATGCGCTGCGAGCTTGCGCCGCAAGCGCCCCACCTGCACTCGCACCACCGGATCGTCGCCCGTGCAATACACTGCCGGGTCACGACGAAACACCTCGATGCCGATGGCGTGTTCGGTCAGCGGCGTTTTGCAAGCCTGAAGGTCGTGCTCGACCAGAAAGCGCAACAGACTGCCCATGCGCCTGGACTTGGCAAACAACGGGCTGACCAGCAACAACGCCAGCACCCGCTCGATTTCTTCCCGATCGAGCGGCTCGGGAACCCCCGCCGCAGTCGAATCGGCCATGCTTTTGATCACCATCGCCTGCCTCCGTGCAGGTTGCCGACAGGAATGGATGTCGCACTCCGTGATAACCCTTGCAGCGTGAGCAGGAATGGGGCTCGGGCACTGCAACGACCAAGCGTAGCAGCCGTGTCGATATCGGCAGGCAATTGCGATGGTAGCAACCCGCCATCCGACGAACGTTCAATCTTGACGCCTGAAAAATTTGTAGGACTTGTCCCTTTGTGGCGAGGGAGCTTGCTCCCGCTGGGCTGCGAAGCGGCCCCATTCCCCTGCGACCCATTTCCTCAGACACACCGCAGTGCCCGGTTTTACGGCGGCAGAGCCGCCGAACGGGACGGTGCGGCGATCCGACAAGCTCCCTCGCCACAGGGGCATTTAGCGTCCTACAGGCCGGTTGCAGCCGTCGAAGTCGATGCCTAATGTGCGCCCGTCGCTGACTTGAATTGGCGGCAGGGTTTCGCAGCCCAACCGACACATACCCTTACACCGTCAAACAACAATTCTGGCAAACTTCGCCAGCATTACGCTTTATGGCGGTTGTGCGTGGGAGATCTACGGGTCTGCCGAGTTTTGGGTTGTGTTCCTCGGTCTGCGAACCCGCGTACAGCTGCCACCCAATTGATTCGCAGCAATCAGGTGGCGCTTCATTAATTTTTTGAGTGAACGTCAAAATGATGAACAACCCACCCCGCCGCTTCACCCCCATGAAACAAATCGCCACCAGCTACCCCGTCCTCCTCATCGACAGCGACGCCCCGCTGCGCGAACTCCACAACTGCGCCGCCGAGCGTCTGAACGCCGTCCTGCAATACCTCAACCTCATGGCCTGCACCAGTCTCCCCGACTACGCCGAAAACGACATCAACACCGTCACCAACATTTCGCGGATTCTGCTTCAGGATGTGCGGGATGTGTTTGGGGTGATTGAGTTGCGGGGGTTTGAAGTGCCGAAAAGGCAGTGACATTTTTCAAGCACAAAAAACCCGCATTTCTGCGGGTTTTTTGTGCTCGCTCAAAATCTCACTTTTCGCTTTCCAACCGACTATCGCACTCACACGAAGAAATGAAACCAGGCAGCGCAAACAATATCGACTGAACTATTCAGCCATGATCGCCTGATATTGCTTCTGGTACTCAGCGTAAGGGAGCTTTTTGTCCATCAGAGCCTTTACTCGCGCTTCCTTGTACTGAGCAGGAGTCAGCATTCCAACCGGTACAGACGACTCCGCAGACGCTGATGCCTTATTTGATGGGGTGATATTTCCAATGCATTGATACTTGACGATCATCTGTCCGGCGTTGCAGTTACCAAAGCCATCCCTTGCCTGACAATTCAGGGTTTTACCACCGAAGGGTTCCGCGCGCTCGTAACCCCACACCGCGCATTTGTTGTTTGCAATTGACTCAGCTTGCTTGTAATCAACGATCGGAGTCTCGAAAGCTTTGAAGTCGTAAGCCATATCAATCGAGCCATCCGCCCGGCTCCCGCCGGTTGCGTAAAATTCTTTACGACTGGAACAACCCGTTACTGCAACGGCTAACATGACCAGAAGAAGTAGCTTACGCATGAGAAAAAAACCTTTTGAGGTACAAGAAGCACAATGATGTCAATGTGCTTTCTTTCTGTCCACAAAAACGATTTTTGGATGGACGATCAAACAACAACGGAAATTTGCGGCCAAAAATAGTCGCTGAAATCCCTGATCAGAAGTTCGCCGGCGTATTCGCGCTAATAATCTCAGCCTCATCCGCCCCGATATTGCGAAACCGGTGCGGCAAGGTTGTCGGGAAGTAATAGCCATCCCCGGCGTTGAGCACGCTCACCTGGCCATCCACGGTCAACTCCACCGTGCCACGGGTCACCAACCCGCACTCCTCGCCTTCGGAATGCACGATCGGCTCTTCACCGGAGCTGGCGCCCGGTGCGTATTGCTCGCGCAGCAAACGCATCTGCCGGCTTGGCACGGACGCGCCGATCAGCAGCAGGCGCAGGCCGTGGCGGCCGAGGTCGGGTTGTTCGTTGGCGCGGAAGACGTACTGGTGTTCGCGCGGTGGCTGATCGAAGGTGAAGAAGTCGGCCAGGGACATGGGGATGCCCTCCAGCAATTTCTTCAGGGAGCTGACGGAAGGACTGACCCGATTCTGTTCGATCAGGGAGATGGTTGCATTGGTGACGCCGCTACGCCGGGCCAGCTCGCGCTGGGACATTTTGTAGCTTTCGCGTACTAGTTTGAGTCGTGAGCCCGTGTCCATGACAGCCTTATGTGCCAAACCTGTAGGAGCGAGCTTGCTCCGGGCGGCGATCCGACGATTGCGATTTTAGCCTCAACATCGATGTCGACTGAACCAACGCTTTCGCGAGCAAGCTCGCTCCTACAGGGATAATGGATGGGTGGAGTGCAGGCGCGGATCACGCCGTTTTCCGGTCCCGGAAACGTGAAAGGCGGCTATTAAATCACGTTTGTTCGTAATGCTCAGCAGGTTCGATAAACGGCAGTAAATGTAGGAGCGAGCTTGCTCGCGAAAAACCCGATGGCGCCGAGGTGATTCAGGTTTCCCGCGTCATCATTGACTTCCTTCGCGAGCAAGCTCGCTCCTACAGGGGATTTGCGGTGTGGCTGAGATAAAAAACCGGCGGCACCTTTTTCGGATGCCGCCGGCGAGGTAAAGCTTAGATGCCGAAACGGTCGCGTAGCGAGTAGTACACGGCGCCGAGGGCGGTCAACGGTGCCGAGAAGGTGCGCCCGCCGATCATCGGCATGTGCGGCAAGGATGCAAACGCGTCGAAACGCTCGGCGTCGCCACGGATCATTTCCGAGATCAGTTTGCCGGCCAGGTGCGAGCAGGTAACGCCGTGACCGCTGTAGCCCTGCATGTAATAGGCGTTTTTCTCGATACGACCGAATTGCGGCATGCGCGACATGGTCAGCAGGAAGTTGCCGGTCCAGCGGTAGTCGATCCTCACGTCCTTCAATTGCGGGAAGGTCTTGAGGATTTTCGGGCGGATCAGTTGTTCGATGTCGTCCGGTTCGCGCGCACCGTAGACCACGCCACCGCCGTACAGCAGGCGGTTGTCGGCGGTCAGGCGGTAGTAGTCGAGCAGGTAGTTGCAGTCTTCGACGCAGTAGTTGTTCTTGATCAGGCTGCGGGCCTGCTTTTCCGACAACGGCTCGGTGACGACGATCTGCGAACCGCACGGCATGCTCTTGTTGGTCACGCGGTTGTCGAGGCCTTGCGGCAGGTAGGCGTTACCGGCGATCAGCAGGTACTTGGCCCTCACCACACCTTTGGCGGTGCGCACGGTGATTGGCTCGCCGTAGGTGATTTCCACCGCCGCCGATTGCTCGTAGATCTTGCCGCCCAGGCCGATGATCGCCGAGGCTTCACCGAGTGCCAGGTTCAGCGGGTGAATGTGGCCGCCCTGCATGTCCAGCAGGCCGCCGACGTAGGCATCGGAACCGACTTCGCGCTTGATATCGGCCGCGTCGAGCATTTTCAGGTTCTTGTTGCCGTAGCGTTCCCAGCTTTTCTTCTGCTCGGCCAGGCCCTTGAGTTGCTTCTTGTTCATCGCCGCGAAGATACCGCCGGGACGGTAATCGCACTGGATGTCGTAGTGCTGTATGCGCTGACGAATGATGTCGGCGCCTTCGAAAATCATGCTGCCGAGGACTTCGGCGGTCTTGTCGCCGTAGCGCTCTTCGATGACATCGACGTCGCGACTATAAGAGTTGACCAATTGGCCGCCGTTGCGACCACTGGCACCGAAACCGACCTTGGCCGCTTCAAGCACGGTCACGCTGTAGCCCGCTTCGGCGAGGAACAGGGCCGAGGACAGGCCGGTGTAGCCGGCGCCGATCACGCAGACGTCGCAGTCCACCGCCCCTTCCAGCACCGGGAAATCGCCGGTGAAGTTGCGGGTGGCGGCGTAGTAGCTGTTTACATGAGTTTGTTTATCAGAGCTTTGTTTCATAGGTTTCTCCGWGGGTCGCCGGCAGCGTGCCGGCGACCGCCGTTTAAAAGGTGTCAGAGCTTGATCCAGGTCGCCTTGAGTTCGGTGTACTTGTCGAACGCGTGCAGCGATTTGTCCCGACCGTTACCCGACTGCTTGAACCCGCCGAACGGCGCGGTCATGTCGCCGCCGTCGTACTGGTTGACCCAGACACTGCCGGCACGCAGGCCACGGGCGAAGGTGTGGGCCTTGCTCAGGTTGCTGGTCCAGACGCCGGCGGCCAGGCCGAAGATGCTGTCGTTGGCAATCGCCAGGGCTTCTTGAGCAGTGTCGAAGGTGATGACCGACAGCACCGGGCCGAAGATTTCTTCCCGGGCGATGGTCATGGCGTTGGTCACGCCGTCGAAAATTGCCGGTTCCAGGTACAGGCCACCGGTGTCCTCGAGGGTGCGGCTGCCGCCGGCGATCAGTTGACCGCCCTGCTGCTTGCCGACTTCGATGTAGCGCAATACGTTTTCCAGCTGACGCTGGTCGACCACCGCGCCAACGGTCGTCGCAGGATCGAGTGCGTGGCCCGGTTTCCAGGCTTGCAGGGCTTCCACCAGCAATGGAATGAACTGCTCGCGAATCGAACGCTCCACCAGCAGGCGCGAACCGGCGGTGCAGACTTCGCCCTGGTTGAAAGCAATGGCACCGGCCGCGGCTTGTGCGGCGACGCGCAGATCCGGCGCGTCGGCGAACACCACGTTGGCGCTCTTGCCACCGGCTTCGGCCCAAACCCGTTTCATGTTGCTCTGCCCGGCGTAGACCATCAGCTGCTTGGCAATCGCCGTGGAGCCGGTGAAGGCCAGCACGTCGACGTCCATGTGCAACGCCAGTGCCTTGCCCACGGTGTGGCCGTAGCCCGGCAGGACGTTGAACACGCCTTTCGGGATGCCGGCATCGAGTGCCAGCTGCGCGATGCGGATCGCGGTCAGCGGGGATTTTTCCGAAGGCTTGAGGATGAACGAGTTGCCCATCGCCAGGGCCGGGGCGAATTTCCAGCTGGCCATGATCAGCGGGAAGTTCCACGGCACGATGGCCGCGACCACGCCGGCCGCTTCGCGCGTCACTAGACCAAGCTGATCGTGGGGCGTGGCAGCGACTTCGTCGTAGAGCTTGTCGATGGCCTCGGCGGTCCAGCGGATCGCGTTGGCGGTCGCTGGAATGTCGATGCTCATCGAATCGCTGATCGGCTTGCCCATGTCGAGGGTTTCGAGCAGGGCCAGTTCTTCCTGGTTCGCCAGGATCAGATCAGCGAAGCGGATCAGGATGCGCTTGCGCTCGGCCGGGGCCAGGTTGGCCCACACGCCGGATTCGAAGGTACGGCGTGCGACGGCGACTGCGGCGTTGGCGTCGGCTTCGTCGGTGCTGGCGACGTTCGCCAGGAAGCGACCGTCCACGGGGCTTACGCATTCGAACGTGGCGCTACTGGCGGCGGCGCAGTATTGGCCGTCAATGAATGCGCGACCTTCGATAGAGAGGGACTGGAAGCGTTGCTCCCAGTCGCTGCGAGTGTTTGTCATGGTTGTGACTCGACGCAGGGGAATAGGTGATCGTCGGGCTGAATGCCCTCAATCAAAAACTTGAAACCCGATCCCTGTAGGAGCGAGCTTGCTCGCGAAGGAAGTCAATGATGACGCGGGAAACCTGAATCACCTCGGCGCCATCGGATTTTTCGCGAGCAAGCTCGCTCCTACAGGGGTAGTCACCCGCCATCAAGGGTGTGGCGGGTAGCTGCCAATCAGACCGTGTGCAGGTACCAGTTGTACTCAAGGTCCGAGATGGAGTTCTCGAACTCTGCCAGCTCGCTTTCCTTGCATGCCACGAACACGTCGATGTACAGCGGGTCGATGTACTTGGCCATGACTTCGCTGTCGTCCAGCTCGCGCAGGGCATCGCGCAGGTTGTTCGGCAGGCTCTGCTCGTTTTGCTCGTAGCTGTTGCCTTCCACCGGGGCGCCCGGTTCGATCTGGTTGGTCAGGCCGTGGTGCACGCCCGCCAATACCGAAGCCATCAGCAGGTACGGGTTGGCATCGGCGCCCGCTACGCGGTGTTCGATGCGCACCGAGTCTGGCGAACCGGTCGGTACACGCACGGCCACGGTGCGGTTGTCGATGCCCCAGCTCGGCGAGTTCGGCACGTAGAACTGTGCGCCGAAACGACGGTACGAGTTGACGTTCGGGCAAAGGAACGCCATCTGCGCCGGCAGGGTCTCGAGCACACCGCCGATCGCATGACGCAGCGCGGCGTTCTGCTCGGGATCCTCGCTGGCAAAGATGTTGTTGCCTTCTTTATCGAGAATCGAAATGTGCACGTGCAGACCGTTGCCCGCCTGGCCCGGATACGGCTTGGCCATGAAGGTGGTGTCCATCTCGTGGTCGTAGGCGATGTTCTTCACCAGACGCTTGAGCAGGACGGCGTAGTCGCAAGCCTTTATAGGGTCAGCCACGTGATGCAGGTTGACTTCGAACTGCGCCGGGGCGCTTTCCTTGACGATGGCGTCAGCCGGGATGCCCTGCTCTTTCGCGCCTTCGAGGATGTCTTGCAGGCAATCGACGTATTCGTCGAGGTCGTCGATCAGGTACACCTGGGTCGACATCGGACGCTTGCCGGACACCGGCGAACGTGGCGATTGCGGACGACCGTTCACATTGTCCTGGTCGATCAGGTAGAACTCCAGTTCGAACGCGGCGCAGATGGTGAGGCCCATGTCGTCGAACTTGCGCACGATATTGGCCAGCACTTCACGCGGGTCGGCGAAGAATGGCTCGCCTTCGAGTTCGTGCATGGTCATCAGCAGTTGCGCAGTCGGGCGCTTCTGCCAGGGTTCGATGCTGAGAGTGCCGGGGATCGGGAAACAGATTCGGTCTGAGTCGCCGATGTCCAGGCCCAGACCCGTGCTTTCCACCGTAGAACCGTTGATGTCCAGAGCAAACAGTGACGCCGGCAGGTTGATGCCTTTTTCGTAAACCTTATGAAGACTGGTGCGCTCGATGCGCTTGCCGCGCACCACACCGTTCATATCCGCAATCAGAAGGTCGACGTACAAAACCTCAGGATATTTCTTAAGGAATGCGTTTGCTTCGTTGAGTTGAACGGCACGCAGAGGGACCGACATGATGCACCTATTTTTTAGCTGTTAATTATTATGTTCACTACCCTTTCACGAACCCAGTCAACCCGAACGACAAAGTGAAGTCAATAGCGAACACTCAGCCTTTAAGCGTTTATTTTCGGGCCTCCAAGAAGGACGAGAGTGCCAGATGCACCCTCAAACACGCGTAAACCCTGAACATCGGACGTGCAGCGTTTAGAATTTTTTACATGAGAGTTGTTAATTAAAATCAACAAGGCTAAGCTCCAGAAAAGCTCGTTCAAGTGTGAAACTTCGAGGTGATAAAAATGGCACTCAAGCCATTGATCGGCGTTACTGCATGCGTCAAACAGATTGGCCTGCACCCCTACCACATCAGCGGTGACAAGTACTTGCGTGCTGTCAGCGTTGCGGCGCTGGGGCTGCCTGTCGTTATTCCTTCCTTAGGCGACCTGACCGAAATCGATGACCTGCTGGGGCAGCTCGACGGTCTGTTGCTGACCGGCTCGCCGTCGAACGTGGAACCCTTCCACTATCAAGGCCCCGACAGCACCCCCGGTACGGATCATGATCCGGCGCGGGATGCCACCACCCTTCCCCTGATCCGCGCCGCTATTGCAGCGGGCGTGCCGGTCCTCGGCATCTGCCGTGGTTTCCAGGAAATGAACGTGGCGTTCGGTGGCAGCCTGCATCAGAAAGTCCATGAACTGCCTGGCTTCCTCGACCATCGCGAGGCCGACCATCCGGACCTGGCCGTGCAATACGCACCCGCCCATGGGGTGAATGTGCAGCCCGGCGGTGTGTTCGAAGCGCTGGAGCTGCCTGCGGTGTTCCAGGTCAACTCGATTCACAGCCAGGGCATCGACCGCCTCGCGCCCGGCCTGCGCGCCGAAGCCGTTGCGCCCGATGGCCTGATCGAGGCGATCTCGGTCGAGCACAGCAAGGCCTTCGCCCTCGGCGTGCAATGGCACCCGGAATGGCAAGTGCCGGATAACCCTCCTTACTTGAGTATTTTCCAGGCGTTCGGCGAAGCCTGCCGGCAACGGGCGGCACTGCGTCACTCGCGCTGACGACCTGATACCCACATTCAACGATTAACTGCCCAACGCGAGCGGGCAGGCGCTTTTGCGTGCCCCGCTGGCGAAAACAACACACTGCAATAACAACAAGTACGACCAGGCAGCCAGGATGGCGGCGCCGAATAAGCCCGGGGTGGGAAACGCAACTCCCTGTAGGAGCGAGCCTGCTCGCGATGGATGTCCGGACACCGCGGGCATTCAGACTGCCAGCGTCATCGTTGGCGACCATCGCGAGCAGGCTCGCTCCTACAGGGATCAGCGCGGACCGGCTTCACGGGTTTGCAATCCACTATTAAGCCGGGCCGTGTTGGCCGGGCGACTGAAACCTGTTGGGAGTTTCACATGGCAAACGCCTCCAGCATCTACAGGAAGGCTCTTGAGGGTCACCAGGCACCGAAAAAGGTGTTGGTGAAAATCGATCGCGTCACCAAGAAGTTCGACGAAACCACCGCGGTGGACGATGTGTCCCTGGAAATCCACCAGGGTGAAATCTTCGCCCTGCTCGGCGGTTCCGGCTCCGGCAAATCGACCCTGCTGCGCATGCTCGCCGGTTTCGAGCGCCCGACCGAAGGCCGGATTCTGCTCGACGGTGTCGACATCACCGACATGCCGCCGTACGAACGACCGATCAACATGATGTTCCAGTCCTACGCGCTGTTCCCGCACATGACGGTGGCGCAGAACATCGCCTTCGGCCTCAAGCAGGACCGTTTGCCAGCGGCCGAAATCGAAGCCCGCGTGCAGGAAATGCTGCGCCTGGTGCACATGACCCAGTACGCCAAGCGCAAGCCACATCAACTGTCCGGCGGCCAACGTCAGCGCGTGGCCCTGGCCCGTTCCCTGGCCAAGCGTCCGAAACTGCTGCTGCTCGACGAGCCGATGGGCGCACTGGACAAGAAGCTGCGTTCGCAGATGCAGCTTGAGCTTGTCGAGATCATCGAGCGCGTCGGCGTGACCTGCGTGATGGTGACCCACGACCAGGAAGAGGCCATGACCATGGCCGAACGCATCGCGATCATGCACCTGGGCTGGATCGCCCAGATCGGCAGCCCGGTCGACATTTATGAAGCACCGGTCAGCCGCATGGTCTGCGAATTCATCGGCAACGTGAACGCCTTCGACGGCACCGTGGTCGAGGACCTGGAAGGTCACGCGATCATCCACAGCCCGGATCTGGAGCAGAAGATCTACGTCGGTCACGGCGTCAGCACCTCGGTGCAGGACAAGTCGATCACCTACGCGATCCGCCCGGAAAAACTGCTGGTCAGCACCGTCAAGCCCGAGCACCGCTACAACTGGTCCAGCGGCAAGGTGCATGACATCGCCTACCTCGGCGGCCACTCGGTGTTCTACGTCGAGTTGCCTGGCGGCAAGATCGTCCAGTCGTTCATGGCCAACGCCGAACGCCGTGGTGCGCGTCCGACCTGGGACGATCAGGTCTACGTGTGGTGGGAAGACGACAGCGGCGTGGTACTGCGCGCATGAAAACCTTCAATCAGCAATTTCTGAGACTGGTCCCCAGCGGGCGCAAGTTCGTCATCGGGATTCCATTCGTCTGGCTGTTCCTGTTCTTCATGCTGCCGTTCTTTTTGGTGATGAAGATCAGTTTTTCGGAAGCAGCGCTGGCCATTCCGCCCTACTCGGAGATCTACACCTTCGCCGAGCAGAAATTTCAACTGCTGTTGAACCTCGGTAACTACAGCCTGCTGACCCAGGACGAACTGTACATCTCGGCGTACCTCGGCTCGTTGAAAGTAGCGCTGCTCAGCACGATGATGTGCCTGGTGATCGGTTTCCCGATGGCCTACGCGATCACCAAGGCCAGCAAGGAAGCGCAAAACGTCCTGCTGCTGTTGATCATGATGCCGACCTGGACCGCGATCCTGATCCGCGTTTACGCGTGGATGGGCATCCTCAGCAACAACGGTTTGCTCAACGCATTCTTGATGTGGACCGGGCTGACCTCGGCGCCGATCGAGATCCTCAACACCAACACCGCCGTCTACATCGGGGTCGTTTACGCCTACCTGCCGTTCATGGTGTTGCCGCTGTACGCCAACCTGGTGAAGCACGATGGCAGCCTGCTGGAAGCCGCGTCGGATCTGGGCTCGAGCAATTTCAACAACTTCTGGAAAATCACTGTGCCGTTGGCCAGGAACGGGATCATCGCAGGCTGCATGCTGGTGTTCATTCCGGTGGTTGGTGAGTTCGTGATTCCGGAACTGCTGGGCGGCCCGGAAACCCTGATGATCGGCCGTGTGTTGTGGCAAGAGTTCTTCAACAACCGCGACTGGCCGGTGGCGTCTGCCCTGGCGGTGGTGATGCTGTTGATCCTGATTGTGCCGATTCTGCTGTTCAACCGCAGCCAGGCCAAAGAGATGGAGGCACGGGGATGAAACGCTTCGGATTTTCAAAGTTCATGCTGATTTTCGGCCTGTCGTTTATCTACCTGCCGATGCTGATTCTGGTGATTTACTCGTTCAACGCCTCGAAACTGGTGACGGTGTGGGGTGGCTGGTCGATCAAGTGGTACACCGGCTTGCTCGACAACTCGCAACTGATGGGTTCGGTGGTGCGCTCGCTGGAAATCGCCTGCTACACCGCCGTCGCAGCAGTCGCACTAGGGACGTTAGCCGCGTTCGTCCTGACCCGCGTCACCCGTTTCAAGGGTCGCACCCTGTTCGGTGGCCTGGTCACCGCACCGCTGGTGATGCCTGAGGTGATCACCGGTCTGTCGCTGTTGCTGCTGTTCGTGGCCATGGCGCAGTTGATCGGCTGGCCTCAGGAACGCGGCATCGTCACCATCTGGATCGCCCACACCACGTTCTGCGCGGCCTACGTGGCGGTGGTGGTCTCGGCGCGTTTGCGCGAGCTGGACCTGTCCATCGAAGAGGCGGCCATGGACCTGGGGGCGAAGCCGCTCAAGGTGTTTTTCCTGATCACCATCCCGATGATCGCGCCGTCACTGGCGGCAGGCGGCATGATGTCCTTCGCCCTGTCGCTGGATGACCTGGTGCTGGCGAGCTTCGTGTCCGGCCCGGGTTCCACGACCCTGCCGATGGAAGTGTTCTCGGCGGTGCGCCTTGGGGTTAAGCCCGAGATCAACGCCGTGGCCAGCCTGATCCTGCTGGCGGTGTCGATCGTGACGTTCATGGTCTGGTACTTCAGCCGCCGTGCAGAAGCCACCCGCAAGCGTGCGATCCAGGAAGCCATGGATCAGACCGCCAGCGAATCCTGGCAGCAACCTGAAAAGAAAATGGCAGGAGCGACGGCCTAGTGCCGCCCCCCCTGTAGGAGCGAGCTTGCTCGCGATGGACGTAAACGATGACGTGGGCTGTCTGAATTAACGCGGTGTCCTTGTGTTTTTCGCGAGCAAGCTCGCTCCTACAAAGGAGCGCTCTCGCCACAAATGTTTGCTATGTGTTTTTGAATAAAAAAAAATGGAGTTGTACCGATGAAAATGTTTGGCAGGACTCTGCTGACACTGTCCTTATTGGGCGCAATCGCCACTGGCGCCCAGGCCAATGACAAGGTTCTGCGCGTCTATAACTGGTCGGATTACATTGGCCCGGATACCGTCAGGAAGTTCGAGGACGAGACTGGCATCCAGGTGACCTACGATGTCTTCGACAGCAACGAAACCCTTGAAGCGCGCCTGCTGGCGGGCAAATCAGGCTACGACATCGTCGTGCCGTCCAACAGTTTCCTGGCCAAGCAGATCAAGGCCGGCGTCTATCAGGAACTGGACAAGTCGAAGCTGCCGAACTGGAAAAACCTCAACCCGGTGCTGCTGAAAAATGCCTCGGCGAGCGATCCCGATAACGCCCACGCCATCCCGTACATGTGGGGCTCGATCGGCATCGGCTTCAACCCGCAAAAGGTCAAGGAAGTGCTCGGCGCCAACGCCCCGACCAACTCCTGGGACCTGCTGTTCAAACCGGAAAACGCCGAGAAGCTCAAAGCCTGCGGCATCAGTTTCCTCGATTCGCCGACTGAAATGATCCCGACCGCCCTGCACTACCTGGGCTACCCGGTGAACGATCAGGACAAACAGCACATCGCCGAAGCCGAGGCGCTGTTCATGAAGATTCGCCCGAACGTGGCGTACTTCCATTCCTCGAAATACATCTCGGACCTGGCCAACGGCAACATCTGCGTGGCCGTCGGTTACTCCGGCGACGTGCTGCAGGCCAAGGCCCGCGCCCAGGAGGCCGGGGACAAGGTGAAGATCGACTACAGCATCCCGAAAGAAGGCGCCGCCAGTTTCTACGACATGCTCGCCATCCCTCGCGATGCCGCCAACGTCGAGAACGCTTACCTGTTCATGAACTTCCTGATGCGCCCCGACGTGATCGCCGACATCACCAACAACATCGGCTACAGCAACGCCAACGCGGCGGCCACGCCGCTGGTCGATGAAGCGATCCGCAACGACCCGGGCTCCTATCCGCCGGAAGCGGTAATGGCGACGCTCTATGCCGTGCCGGACCAGCCGATTGCCATCCAGCGGATCATGACCCGTGGCTGGACCAAGGTGAAACTCGGCCAGTAATTCACTCAATTGATCTGTTGAGCCTGATATAGCCATCGCGAGCAAGCTCGCTCCCACAGGGATAGCGCGAACTTCAAGGTACATGCCGTACCTGTGGGAGCGAGCTTGCTCGCGATGAGGCCAGAACCTCCAGCACACATTTCAGCTTTACCCATTTCCGTTCACGCAGCGCCTTACCACCGCTGCCTCTCCTGCAAGTAGAACGGCCTCACCTGGCTCCCTCGGTTCAGGTGAATTTGGCGCCCTCGGGCGCCTTTTTTATTGGGGATCAATCAAAGGCCATTCGGCCAGCGCCCGATAACGGCCCTTGTGGGATTCGAACAGGGTGAATCGGTCGGCACGCAGGAAGAATTCCGGTGCGGTCGTGGACTCCGGCACCGGTGCCCGATACTGCCGTGCCAAGGTCAGGTGCGGACGATATTCCCTTGGTGCTTCCTCCAGCCCGAACGGCAACATCGCCTGTTCCAGGGCATACACCAGGCGCAGCAATGCCGGGGGCGCCTGCTGCGGCGCGAGCACCAGCGCCCCTGCCCTGCGCCACACGTCCAGCCGATCCAGCACCACCGTCAAGCGCTCGCCCGGTGTACGGATGGACGCCGCAGCGGTGCAGAGCTCGGGAATCTGCGCCACACCCACCGCCCCCAAAAACTTCAGCGTCAGGTGAAAGTTTTCCGTCGGCACCGGCCGTCCGTTGCGCAGTTGCAGCGCACTGCGCCACTGGGCGATCTCCCGGCGCATGGCCGGGGCACAGTTCAGCGCAAAGAACAGGCGTTTGAACGGCTCGCGGGTTTCGTCGCTCATGCCGGGCACCTCCTGGGAAGACTGCCTGAGTGTACTCAACCCTCGCGTACCGGCCAGCGCATTTCTGGCGCCGTGGGGCATGCGCGTTATAGTTCTAGCATCGAGAAAAACCGGAGGGGGCCATGCGACAGATCATCAGCAAGGAACCATGGTGGGCCAGACCGCCCGAGCCCGGCCAGGATGAACTCAAGCTGGAATGGGGCTGGCTGGTGCATTACAGCGAAGGCGAGCCGCGCTTCGAGTTCATCCGCGAGCGGCCGACGGACGACGAGATCCGCCAGCGCAAGAGTTGCAGGATCACCCCGACGCCGGAGTGATCCCGCGTGCAGTGTCAGGCCTGGAGGAGCACTTCGAACCCGCCGTACACCATGCGCTGGCCGTCGAAGGGCATCGGATTGACGTCCGGCTTCATGCGCGGGTCCTGCATCATCTTGTCCATTCCGGCATTGCGGGTGGCCTTGTCCGGCCAGATGATCCAGCCAAAGGCAACGGTTTCGCCTTCCTTGAGCTTCACCGACATTGGAAACGAGGTGACCTTGCCTTCCGGGACATCCTCGCCCCAGCATTCGACCACGCTCAAGGCACCGTTTTCCTTGAAGACCAAGGCGGCGACTTTGGCGTGCCTGATGTATTGCTCACGGTTGGCGGTGGGTACGGCAGCGATAAAACCATCGACATAAGACATGAGTGTTTCTCCTTGGGTCATGGGGTGTGCTGCTGGGTAGTCGGTTGCGCTGGCGTCCGATCGACAGTGCCGGTGCTCAAACCGACCGGCGGTGCAGTGCGTTCCGCCAGGCTGCCTTCGATCTGCGCCGCCATGTAAAGCGTGCAGGCCATGACGCCGCTGGTCGGGCTCTGCACCAGTTTGGTCCAGGCCTTGTCGAAGGTATTGCCCAGGCTACGGCGAATCAGCGCCTCGCTATCGGGCCGGTCAAAGGCCTGGATGAATGCGCGAATGCCAGCCACCCCTAGCGTGATCAAGCCACCGGCCAGTTTCCCGGTCGCTGCGGCCACGGCGCTGGCGGCCCCGCGCGGGGCCATCTCGGCTTCCATCCGCCGGCTGGCGCGCCTGGCCACCGGCGCCATCGCGGTGTCGGTCGAGCCCACCCCCTTGTCGCCACCGGCCTTATGGACTTTGTCGATCAGCGCGGCGAAGGCCGGCAAGGAGTTCAGCGGTTCGGTGTGCACGACCTGGTACAACGAGGCGTCCCTCGTCGGCGGAGGCCCAAGGGCGATGGCCGGGACTTTCTGGATGCGCCCGTTGAGCTGGGCCATCGGCACGCCGTGGCGGTTGGAGATTTTCTGCAGTTCTTCCTTGAGGATGTCGACATAGAACGCCGCTGCCAGGCCGAGAATCGCATCGGGATCGATTTCCACGGCCGCCGGGGCCAGGACCTTATCCTGATAGGCTTCGAGCAGGTACGCCGCCAGGCGTTTTTCCACGGCGTCCTGCTCACCCTTGGCGCTGATGGTGTACCAGCTGACCTTCATCGACAGCCATTCCTGGGTCCAGTAACTGCTGAACCACGGAATGAAATTCTGTTCGGTCAATTCATAGACCCGTGTGCGCCAGTAATCCATGGCGCCGCGGGCGTAGATTTTGCTCTGCTCGGTGGCCGCCTGCGACGCGATGACGATCTCCCGGTCCACTTGTTGCCAGGTGCTGGCAGGAACGATTACCGGTGCCACTTCCACCGGCGCGCGCACAGATGTGGCACACCCCGCCAACACCACCAGCACGGCAATGATCAGCGAACGCAGGTTCAAGATGGCGGCTTCCTGAAGTTGGCACCGGGCGAAATGCCCGACACGCAAAACTTTCGGTTTAAGTATAGGTGGCGATGTCCCGGAGCCCGCGAAAGGGCCCGCATCAACAGCGAAAAAACCGCCATCACTTGCATCGATAATCACCATCGCCGCGATTGCCTTCCGTTTGATGGCCGTCAGCGTAGGATCGATCCCAAGCCAACACGAAACCCCGAATCGGAGGGGGACATCATGCTGATCCATCTGCTGACCTGCCTGGCTCTGACGGCTTTCACATTGTGCGTATTTTCCTGGTACGTCCTGAGCGAGGAGCAAACATCATGATTCACACCGTCACCCTCGCCGTGCGTTTTCCGGTGTTCGGCAACAATTTCTACGCGCAGAAATTCGAGTCGCGTAAAGAGTTGACTCTGCTGTTCGACGAGAAGTTCGAGGCATTGCTGATCCCGGCAGCCGATCATCACTTCAGCAACGAAGTGGTCGGGCTCAATGATCAGTTCCGTTTTTTGAATGACGTGCTGGTCGAGCATCTGCTGGATATCGAGCTGGTAAAAGGCTCGACCCGTTCGTTCGGGTTCTGACAGCAACCGCCGGTCGCCTGGGCTCACAACGTTCGCTGGCTATTGCCAATCCCCTTGGCAATATCGATCCCCCAATCCATCGCCGCTTCCATGTCCAGCATGTGCGGCCGTGGGTCGTGGTTTTCATCGATGGCCGAGCCGTCCGGCCGATAGACACCGATGAACATGCCCAACGAACCGTCCTTCAATATCTCGGCCTTGACCTTGATGTTGCATCCGTTCGATAGCGTTTCCTTGTGTTCCATATGGCGCTCGGTCATGACTGCATTGCTCCCCTGACTGAATTCAAACCCTACTGGCCATGCTAGCTCAGCCCTCCGCAATGCGCCGATTGGCAGGACCGGAGGCTTGCCCTGACAGCGGCGCAATGCCACCTATACTGAAGTCCACCTCCCCCCCCCAGGGGATCTGCACGTCCAACAATAAAAAGCAGAGGTGGAACATGGTCTGGCAGCAAGTCTACGATCCGTTCGGTAACCCGGTGCTTTCAACGCTCATGGCGGCTGTGCCGGTGGTGGTGATGCTGGCGTCCCTCGCGTTTTTCCATGTCAAGGCGCACCTGGCGGCGTTGCTCGCCCTGACCTCGGCCTTGCTGATCGCGATCTTCGCCTTCGGCATGCCGGCGAACATGGCGGGGTCGGCTGCGCTGTTCGGTGCAGCCAACGGTCTGCTGCCGATTGGCTGGATTGTGTTGAACATCATCTTCCTGCACCGCCTGACCACCGAGAACGGTTCGTTCAAAGTGTTGCAAGACTCCCTGGCGCGCATCACCGATGACCGACGCCTGCAATTGCTCCTGATCGCTTTCTGCTTCGGTGCGTTTTTCGAAGGCGCGGCCGGATTCGGCACACCGGTGGCGGTGACCGGGGCGATTCTGATCGGGCTGGGCTTTTCGCCGCTTGCCGCTTCGGGGCTGGCGCTGATCGCCAATACCGCCCCTGTGGCGTTCGGTGCCCTCGGCACGCCGATCATCACCCTGGCCAAGGTCACCGGGCTGGATGAAATGGAGCTGTCGATGATGGTCGGCCGGCAGTTGCCCTTCTTCTCGGTGCTGGTGCCGTTCTGGCTGATCTGGGCCTTTGCCGGCTGGCGCAAGATGCTGGAAATCTGGCCGGCGATCCTGGTGGCCGGGGTCAGTTTTGCCGTGCCGCAGTTCCTGGTGTCCAACTATCATGGACCGATGCTGGTGGACGTGATCGCCGCGCTGATTTCCATGGCCTGCCTGACCGGTTTCCTCAAGGTGTGGAAACCCGCCACCGTGCACACGTCCGCCGCCCTGTCCGGCCGCGTCGACAACTCGAAGATCGATGCCGAGCACGACGAAAAGCCCGTACCCACTGCAACCTTCGCCAACGAAGCGAAGCCGGCAGTGATGCGGGCGTGGATGCCGTGGATCATCCTGACGATCTTCGTATTCATCTGGGGCACCCAGGGCTTCAAGAACACCTTCGACACCCGCCCTGCCATCGACCCGCAAACCAGTGCTGCCAAGCTCGATCCTCAAGGTAAACCGCTGCGCGAGGCGAACCCGCTGTTTGCGCCGGTCGTGACCTTCACCACCCTGCACTTGCAGGTCGAGAAAGTCCCGCCAGTGGTACCCGCGCCGAAAACCGAAGAGGCGGTGTACAAGTTCACCTGGTTCACCGCCACCGGCAGCGGCATTCTGCTGGCGGCGATTGTCGGCGGTTTGCTGATGGGTTACTCGATCCCGCAACTGATTCGCCAGTACCTGCGCACCCTGTGGGTGGTGCGTTACTCGCTGATCACCATTGCGGCGATGCTCGCGCTGGGCTTCCTCACGCGCTACTCGGGCCTGGATGCGACCATGGGCCTGGCCTTCGCCGCGACGGGCATCTTCTATCCGATGTTCGGTACCTTGCTCGGCTGGCTCGGCGTGGCGTTGACCGGTTCGGACACGGCGTCCAACGTGCTGTTCGGCGGCTTGCAACGGGTGACATCCGAACAGTTGGGCATCAGCCCGGTGTTGATGGCCGCCGCCAACAGTTCCGGCGGGGTCATGGGCAAGATGGTCGACGCCCAGTCGATCGTGGTCGCCTCCACCGCCACCCGCTGGTACGGCCATGAAGGGGAAATCCTGCGCTACGTGTTCTTCCACTCGATTGTGCTGGCGATCCTGGTCGGCGGGCTGGTGTCGTTGCAGGCCTACGTCGCGCCGTTCAGCCATATGGTGGTGGGTGGACATTGAGTCTGCGCACCCTGCTCACCACGCTTGCAACGCCCGGGCTCCATCGCCCGGGCGTTGGCATTTTCCGCGCGGATTTATTGAATGAAATCCTCCTTCAGGCTGACAAATACCCCATGGACAGTCGACTGTATCAGGCCAATGATGAAGGTCGGTGGCCTCCAGCGAGAATCGTGATCCCATGAACATTCTCTACGATGAGCGCGTTGACGGCGCCTTGCCCGACGTCGACAGACAGGCGCTGTTGCAGGCTCTGCAAACCCGCTTGCCGGGTCTGGAAATCCTGCATCAGCGCGAGGAACTCAAGCCCTACGAATGCGACGGACTGTCGGCCTATCGCACCACGCCGATGCTGGTGGCGTTGCCCCGATATATCGACGAAGTGCAAGGGGTGCTGCGCGTCTGCCATGAGCTGCACGTCCCCGTGGTGGCCCGTGGCGCGGGCACCGGTTTGTCCGGCGGGGCGCTGCCCCTGGAGAAAGGCGTGCTGCTGGTGATGGTGCGCTTCAACAACATCCTGAGCATCGACCCCGCCGCCCGTACCGCACGGGTTCAGCCCGGTGTACGCAATCTGGCGATTTCCCAGGCGGCGGCACCGTTCGGCCTGTATTACGCGCCGGATCCGTCCTCGCAGATCGCTTGCTCCATCGGCGGTAACGTCGCGGAAAATGCCGGTGGCGTGCATTGCCTGAAGTACGGCCTGACGGTGCACAATGTGCTCAAGGTCGACATCCTTACCGTCGATGGCGAGCATTTGAGCCTGGGCTCCAATGCCCTCGACTCTCCCGGTTTCGACCTGCTGGCGCTGTTCACTGGCTCCGAAGGCCTGCTCGGGGTGATCACCGAAGTCACCGTCAAACTGCTGCCCAAACCGCAGACCGCCAAAGTGCTGCTGGCTGCGTTCGATTCCGTGGAAAAAGCCGGGCGCGCGGTCGGCGACATCATTGCCGCCGGCATCATCCCCGGTGGCCTGGAAATGATGGACAACCTGGCCATCCGCGCCGCCGAGGACTTCATCCACGCCGGTTATCCGGTGGACGCCCAGGCCATTCTGCTGTGCGAACTCGATGGCGTTGAAGCCGATGTCTGCGATGACTGCGAGCGGGTGCGCCAGGTGCTGCAACAGGCCGGCGCCATCGAGGTGCGCCAGGCCAGGGACGAAGCCGAGCGCGTGCGTTTCTGGGCCGGGCGCAAGAATGCCTTCCCGGCGGTGGGCCGCCTCTCGCCGGACTACTACTGCATGGACGGCACCATTCCCCGTCGCGAATTGCCCGGCGTGTTGCACGCCATCGCCGAGCTCTCGAACGAATACGGCCTGCGGGTGGCCAACGTGTTCCATGCCGGCGACGGCAACATGCACCCGTTGATCCTGTTCGACGCCAATCAACCCGGAGAACTCGATCGCGCCGAAGCCCTGGGCGGCAAGATTCTGGAGTTGTGCGTGAAAGTCGGCGGCAGCATCACCGGTGAACACGGCGTGGGCCGCGAGAAGATCAACCAGATGTGTGCACAGTTCAACAGCGATGAACTGGCCCTGTTCCATGCCATCAAGGCCGCCTTCGACCCGAGCGGCCTGCTCAACCCCGGCAAGAACATTCCGACCCTGCACCGCTGCGCCGAATTCGGTGCCATGCACATTCATGGCGGTCAATTGCCCTTCCCTGAGCTGGAGCGTTTCTGATGCGCAGCCCTGATGATTTCGATGACAGCCAGTCACTGCTGGAACAGGTCAATCAGGCGCTGGAAAACGCCACGCCGTTGCGCATCCAGGGCTCCAACAGCAAGGGCTTTCTCGGGCGCACCACGGCCGGGGAAATTCTCGACACCCGCGCGCACCGGGGCATCGTCAGTTACGACCCGACTGAACTGGTGATCAGCGCCCGTTGCGGCACACCGTTGTCGCAGCTGGAGCAGGCGCTGGACGCCGCGCAACAGATGCTGCCCTGCGAGCCACCGGCCTTCGCCGACGGCGCCACCGTCGGCGGCATGATCGCCTGTGGGTTGTCCGGGCCACGGCGCCCGTGGGTCGGTTCGGTGCGGGATTTCATACTCGGCACGCGGGTCATCACCGGTCAGGGCAAGCTGTTGCGCTTCGGTGGCGAAGTGATGAAAAACGTCGCCGGCTACGACCTGTCACGCCTGATGGCCGGCAGTTACGGCAGCCTCGGGCTGATCACCGAAGTTTCCCTCAAAGTGCTGCCAAAACCCCGGCAGTGCCTCAGTATCAGCCTGGAAATGGACGCCGAACGGGCCTTGCTGCGCCTGGCGGAATGGGGCCAGCAGCCGTTGCCGATCAGCGCGGCTTGTCACGACGGCTCACGCCTGCACCTGCGGCTTGAGGGCGGTGAAGGTTCGGTGGCGGCGGCCCACGAGCGCCTCGGGGGCGAACGGCTGGAGGCTTGCTGGTGGGACGATCTCAATGAACAGCGCTTGAGTTTCTTCGATGAAGACCAACCGCTTTGGCGCCTGTCCTTGCCGAACAACACGCCGCTCCTGTCGCTGCCGGGGCGTCAGTTGATCGACTGGGGGGGCGCCCAGCGCTGGCTGAAATCCGATGCCGAAGAAGCGTACATCCGCCAGGTGGTCGACGAGGTCGGCGGCCATGTCACCTGCTTCAGCCACGGCCTGACCGACAGCCCGTTCCATCCACTGCCCCCGGCGCTGATGCGTTATCACCGCAACCTCAAACAACAACTCGATCCACGGGGCATTTTCAACCCCGGACGCCTGTACGCGGAGCTTTGAACCATGCAGACGACCTTGAGTGAAAGCGCCAGCCATCTGCCCCGCGCCGCAGAAGCCGAAAGCATCCTGCGCACCTGCGTGCACTGCGGCTTCTGCAATGCCACGTGCCCGACCTATCAATTGCTCGGCGATGAACTGGACGGACCGCGGGGGCGCATCTACCTGATCAAGCAAGTGCTGGAAGGCAACGACGTCACACAAAAGACCCAGCTGCACCTGGACCGCTGCCTGTCGTGCCGCAACTGCGAAACCACCTGCCCGTCGGGGGTCGATTATCACAACCTGCTGGACATCGGGCGGGCGGTGGTCGATGCGGCGGTGCCGCGCCCGCTCGGTCAGCGCCTGTTGCGCGAGGGGTTGCGGCAGACCGTGCCCCATCCAGAGCTGTTCAAGAGTCTGGTCAATAGCGGTCAGGTGTTCCGCGCGCTGCTGCCCGGCACTCTGCAAAGCAAGTTGCCGCGCAATGTCTACCCGGCCAAGCCGCGGCCCATGACCCTGCGTGAGCGTCAGGTGCTGATGCTTGAAGGTTGCGTGCAGCCCAGCCTGTCGCCCAACACCAATGCCGCCGCGGCGCGGGTGCTGGACCGGTTGGGGATCAGCGTCATCGCGACCCGCGAGGCCGGTTGCTGCGGCGCCGTGGATTACCATCTGGACGCCCAGGCCGTCGGCCTCGATCGCGCCCGGCGTAACATCGACGCGTGGTGGCCGGGCATCGAAAAAGGCGCCGAAGCGATTGTGCAGACTGCGAGCGGTTGCGGCGCCTTCATCAAGGATTACGGCCATCTGCTCGCCAGCGACCCGGCCTATGCCGACAAGGCGAAAAAGGTCAGCGTGCTGGCCCGGGATCTGGTGGAAGTGTTGCGCGACGAGCCGCTGGGAAAACTTGGCATCCACGCCTCCCAACGCGTGGCCTTCCATTGCCCCTGCACCTTGCAGCATGGACAGAAACTCGGCGGTGCCGTGGAAGCACTGCTGACCGAACTCGGTTTCAACCTGACGTCAGTCCCCGACGGGCACCTGTGCTGCGGCTCGGCGGGCACTTATTCGCTGACTCAGCCCGAACTGTCGCGGCAGTTGCGCGACAACAAGCTCAACGCCCTGGAAAGCGGCCATCCCGAGGTGATTGTCACGGCCAACATCGGCTGCCAGACGCACCTCGACGGCGCGGGCCGAACCCCGGTGCGGCACTGGATCGAACTGGTCGAAGACGCCCTGCCTTAACTAAACCCTGGAGATGTCCATGAACCGCAAAGCCGTGCTGAGCCAGACCGAAGTCCAGCAGATCATCAAAGCCGCCCGCGCCGAAGCACAGGCCAATCAATGGGCCGTGACCATCGTGGTAGTCGATGACGGCGGCCACCCGCTGGCCCTCGAACGCCTCGACGGCTGTGCGCCGAGCAGCGCATATATCGCCACCGAAAAGGCCCGGACCGCAGCCCTCGGGCGGCGCGAATCGAAAAGCTATGAGGACATGGTCAACGCTGGGCGCTACGCTTTCCTGTCAGCACCGTTGCTGACCTCGCTCGAGGGTGGCGTGCCGATCGTTTTCGATGGCCAGGTGATTGGTGCTGTCGGTGTCTCTGGCGTCAAGCCCGAACAGGATGCGCAAATAGCGAAGGCCGGAGCGCAGTGTCTGAAATGAGATTTCCGCATCACCCTAGATCCCTGTAGGAGCGAGCTTGCTCGCGATAGACGTTAACGATGACGTGCACCGTCTGGGTGAGTGCGGTGCATTTGAGACCATCGCGGGCAAGCCCGCTCCTACACAGGGTCCGTGTTCAACCAGCCGAGAGGAGTTGCAGCAATGACCCGTCTGACTGCCAAAGACTTTTCCCCGCAACTGCTGGAACTCTACGACTACTACGCCCACGGCAAGATCAACCGCCGGGAGTTTCTCGACCGTGCGGCGCTGTTTACTTTCGGCGGTTTGACGGCTGGTGCCCTGCTCGCCGCGTTGAGCCCCAACTACGCACTGGCCGAGCAGGTCGAGTTCACCGATCCGGACATTCTTGCCGAATACATCACCTACCCCTCGCCCAAGGGCCACGGCCAGGTTCGCGGTTACCTGGTGCGTCCGGCCAAGGCCACCGGCAAGGTGCCGGCGGTGGTGGTCGTGCACGAAAACCGCGGGCTCAACCCGTACATCGAAGACGTCGCCCGGCGTGTGGCCAAAGCTGGTTTCATCGCCCTCGCCCCGGACGGCCTGAGTTCGGTCGGCGGTTATCCCGGCAATGACGACAAGGGCCGCGAACTTCAGGCCACGGTCGACCCGGAAAAGCTGATGAACGACTTTTTCGCCGCCGTCGAGTGGATGATGAAACACCCCGCCGCCACTGGAAAAGTCGGTATCACCGGGTTCTGCTACGGCGGTGGCGTGACCAATGCCGCTGCCGTGGCCTATCCGGAACTGGGTGCCGCCGTGTCGTTTTATGGCCGTCAGCCAACGGCCGAGGAAGTGCCACGGATCAAGGCACCGGTAATGCTGCACTACGGCGAGCTGGATACACGGATCAACGAAGGCTGGCCGGCCTATGAGAAAGCGTTGAAGGCCGGGGGCAAGACCTATGAGGCCTATATTTATCCGGGCTGCAATCATGGCTTTCACAATGATTCGACGCCGCGTTATGACGAGGCGGCGGCGAAGCTGGCGTGGGAGCGGACGTTGGGGTGGTTTAAGAAGTATCTGGTTTGACCGGAAGTTGAGGCCGGCAGAACTGGCCTCATCGCGAGCAAGCTCGCTCCCACAGGTTCCTGAGTCGTTCACAGATTATGTGCTTCGACTCGGTCCCTGTGGGAGCGAGCTTGCTCGCGATGGCGATCTCACTGCTGGTGACTACTTCGGCTGAGCCACGGTCCGCAGATACGGCTTCAAGGTCTTGAAGCCATCCGGGTATTTCTTCTTCGCGTCTTCGTCAGACACCGAGGTCGGGATGATCACATCGTCACCCGGCCGCCAGTTCACTGGCGTGGCAACGGTGTGTTTGGCATTCAGTTGCAGGGAATCGAGCAGGCGCAGCACTTCATCGAAGTTGCGCCCGGCGCTCATTGGGTAGATCAGCATGGCCTTGACCTTCTTGTCCGGGCCGACGATGAACACCGAACGCACCGTGGCGTTGTCCACCGCCGTGCGCGTGCCGCCGCTGGCATT
The DNA here is from genome assembly GCF_056398125.1 of Pseudomonas sp. 05L36. Taxonomy (NCBI): domain Bacteria; kingdom Pseudomonadati; phylum Pseudomonadota; class Gammaproteobacteria; order Pseudomonadales; family Pseudomonadaceae; genus Pseudomonas; species Pseudomonas sp. 05L36. The sequence goes on from NZ_JBFTOU010000003.1 coordinate 238,749, forward strand.
GGGGTGGATCATGTCGTAGAGCTTGGCCACCACCAGGTTTTCGTCGCCGATCAGCGGATAGTTGACCGCCGTGCCCTGGGTCTCGGCGATGTCACCGACCCAACGGTTATGGTCACTGACCGGGTCGACGCTGAGGCCGAGGACCTTGGTGTTGCGCTTGTCGAATTCCGGCTTGAGTTTGGCCAGGTAGCCCAGTTCGGTGGTGCACACCGGGGTGAAATCCTTGGGATGGGAAAACAGGATGGCCCACCCATCGCCGATCCATTGGTGAAAGTTGAGGGTGCCTTCGGTGGTGTCGGCGGTGAAGTCCGGTGCTTCGTCGCCAATACGGATAGCCATGTTCGATCTCCTTGCAGTGATGGACAGGGACGCCGTCAGGGCAGCGAATGCGCTTTCAACGGCATGGACGCGAAACAGTATAGGAGAGGTTCCGGGACTCGCCGGCCTGCGTTGGGTGAGTCGCTACCCCACCAGCGCAATCAGCTGCTGGCGCTGGGCATCGGTCAGCATCGGGCCGAAACCGGCCCGGGCATTTTCTGCCATGTAGCGCGGATTGCCGGTGCCCGGAATCACGCAGGTCACCGCCGAATGCGACAGCAGGAACTTCAGCGCCAGTTGCGGCCAGCTCTTGACCCCGACTTGCGCCGCCCAGCCTGGCAGCGGCTTATCCCTCAGCCTGGCCAGCAAGCCGCCACCGCCGAACGGCCGGTTGCAGATCACCGCTACCCCACGCTCACGGCACAACGGCAGCAGGCGTTTCTCGACTGCGCGATCATCCAGGGCGTAGTTGATCTGCAAAAAGTCCAGTGGCTCGGCCTTGAGTACCGCTTCCACTTCTTCATAGGCTGATGCGGTGTAATGGGTGATGCCGATGTAACGAATACGCCCTTGTTCCTTCCAGTGGCGCAGGGTCGGCAAGTGCGTCTGCCAGTCCAGCAGGTTGTGGATCTGCATCAGGTCGATCCGGTCGGTTTGCAACAGGGCGAAGGATTGTTCCATCTGCGCGATGCCTTCTTCGCGGCCCCGGGTCCACACCTTGGTGGCCAGGAACGCCGGTGAGCGCGGCTCATGGATCGACAGCAGTTCGCCGATGGTCTGCTCGGCGCGACCGTACATCGGCGAGCTGTCGATCAGCTTGCCACCCTTGTCGAACAACGCATCGAGCACCACGGGCAAGTCTTTGCAGGCCGGTTGCGCAGGCTCGACATCGAATCCGCGATAAGTGCCCAACCCTACGATCGGCAAGGACTCGTTGCTGGAAGGAATGGCGCGGGTCTGCATGGTCTTGCCTCCTGTTCCCGTCGACGGCTCGGGTTGTGCACCCGCCGGACCGAACGTGAAGACCGCCGAAGCACCGGCAGCCAGCGTGAGTTCTTCTCTACGGGTGTAACCCTCAGGATGGCTCATAAAACGCTTCTCACCAGTCGCCGGGGTCCGGGCTGTTGCGCCGACAACCCGGAAAACCCGCGCCAAGGGTCGATTGACTACACTCAGAAAGCCTTGCGCCAGCCACTTTCAAACCCCGAGCAGTCAATGCCGCCCACTAACGTTAGTCGAATGTTGCGCACCCTGTTGTTACTCGTCGTCATCGTCGCTGCGTTGTACCTGGCGCTGTGCGCGGCGCTGTTCGTGTTCCAGCGGGCGCTGATTTACTACCCGCAACCGCGCGCCATCGGGACCGCCGCGACGCTGCTCACCCTGCCTGTCGCCGACGCACGGGTGCTGGTCTCCATCCGACCGCACGAGGGTCCCAACGCGCTGATCTATTTCGGCGGCAATGCCGAAGACGTCTCGCGCAACCTGCCCGGGTTCTCCCAAGCCTTCCCTGACTACGCGCTGTATCTGCTGCATTACCGTGGCTACGGCGGCAGTTCCGGCTCACCTTCCGAAGAGGCCATTGCCCGCGATGCCATCACCTTGTTCGACCAGGTGTATGTCAGCCATCCGCATGTGGCGGTGGTCGGACGCAGCCTGGGTTCCGGGGTTGCCGTGCGCCTGGCCAGCGAACGCCCGGCCGCGCGACTGGTGTTGATCACGCCCTATAACAGCCTCGAAGGGCTGGCTGCCCGTCAATTTCGCTGGTTTCCGGTGCGCTGGTTGTTGAAGGATAAATACCAGTCCTGGCGCTACGCCGCCCGCATCACGGTGCCGACTCGTCTGATTGCCGCCGAGCATGATGAAGTGATTCCGCGCTCAAGTACCGAGCGTCTGTTAAGTCATTTCACCCGCGGTGTGGCGTCATTGCAGGTGATACCGGGGACAGGACATAACTCGATCAGCGACAGCCCTGAGTACCTCAAGAGGCTGGGGGATGGGTTGTAGCAAGCAAGGTAGAACATACCTGTGACCTGTGGCCGTTCATCCGAGAATTCACCAGCACTCAATAAAAACATATTTTTATGCCTATATTGATATTGTCGAACGTTCCCACTCTCAGAGGGTGCCGTCATGAATATCAAAACCCTGGCTTTGCTCCTGCTGGCTTTCTGTGCGCAACCGGTCTGGAGCCAGACGCCCGCCGCCTCACCTGCCGCTGCCGACAGCCCCGCGCTGACCACGCGCCTGGCCGAGCGTGACCTTTGGGTCGAACACATTTTCTGGATCAGAAACTACGCACTGGCCAATCAATCCGCCGACAAAAAGCAAGCCAAAGTCGCGGCGGACCAAGTCGTCGACAACGCGACCAAAATCGCCAACAGCATCGCCCCGCTCTACGGCCAACCGGCGGCGGATCAACTGCTCAAGCTGCTTGCCGGTCACTGGGGCGCGGTGAAACACTACAGCGATGCGACCGTCGCGAAAGACGCCAAGGGCAAGCAGGCTGCCGTCACCGAGTTGACCAGCAATGCCAAGGCGATTGCGGCGTTTCTGGCTACGGCGAACCCCAATCTGCCTGAGGCGACACTGGTGACGATGTTGTCGGCCCATGGCGGTCACCACGTCGCCCAGATCGATGAGTTTGCCGCCCACGATTACGCCGGCGAAGCCCGTACCTGGGCGATGATGCGCACGCACATCCTGGCCCTGGCCGATGCGCTGACCGCCGCGCTGGTCAAGCAATTCCCTGACAAGTTCTGATATCGCGCGAGGGCATCCCATGCTGGAAGGACTGGGCCGAACACAGCAGGACCTGCTCAATGTACTGCTGCACCATGCGGGCGGCATGAGCATTGACGAGTTGGCTGAACACCTGGCCGTCACGCGCACGGCGATCCGCCAACACCTGGCGGCGCTGGAGCGTGACGCTCTGGTGCTGCGCGGCGACACCCGTCCGACGGGCCGGCGTCCGGAGCAGCTGTATCGGCTCACCGACCACGCGCGGGAGCAGTTCCCTCGCCACTATCAGCTACTGGCCAGCATATTGATTGATGAAGTGGCGGACATCATCGGTCCTGAAGCCCTGGCCTCGCTGATGCGCAGCATGGGCCGAAAACTGGCTTCGGACCTGGAACAACAGGTCGTGGATGAAGCCAGGATCGTGCAGCACATGAACCAGACGGGCTACGAAGCCGAGGTGTTTTTTCGCTCAGGAGGCACCCCGGAAATCGTCGCGCATAACTGCGTGTTCCATCGCCTGGCCGCCGAGCACCCGGTGGTCTGCGAACTGGACCTGGCCTTGATCGGCGCACTGGGCGGCGGTGAAGTCGAACACAGCGAATGCATGGTGCGCGGCGGGCATGTCTGTCGTTTCAGGCTGCGACCGAGCGAGGACCAGGATCCCGTTTAAACGGCGCACCACGCCTTACCCTTCGTCGGACGCCTCGGCTGCTGTTTGTCCGCCGTGAACCTTGTGTCGAGTCACCAGTCATACCCAGCGCTTTCCCCACTCCTATCGTCGTCATCTCATCCGAGTTGCCCGTCCCATGCGCCAAACTGTCGTTGCCTTGCGCTTTTCTTCGCTGTGCCTGTTTTCCCTGCTTCCGGTTTTTGCAAGCCCCGCCCACGCCGATGGGCAACGGCAACTGGTAGACGCCATCAACGACTATCGCGCCCATCCGCAACGCTGCGACCGGCGGCCGACGCAACGCTTATCACCCCTGAAGCTCAAGTCGAACCTGGCCCTGCCCGTTGGCTATGGTGGTGGGTTGCGGGACCGGTTAAAGGCTTCCGGCTATCAGGCAACCATGGTGCGGTCCATCCGCGTGGTGGGTGCACGGGATGCCGAAGAAGCCTTCGATATGTTCCAGGACGAGCACTGCGCCGCGCTGCTCGACAACCAATACGCCGACATCGGTGTCAGCCGCGCCGGGAGCGAGTGGCAAGTGGTACTCGCCAAGCCGGTACTCGACGGGCAAACCAGCGATCCACGCAGCGCCGCACAGGCGTTGCTGGCGCAGGTCAACGCGGCCCGGGCCAAGCCGCGACTTTGCGGTCGCCAGCGTTTTGCCGCCGCACGGCCGCTGTCCTGGAGTGCTGCCCTGGGCTCCGCAGCACAAGGCCACAGCAAGGACATGGCCTACGGCAATTATTTCGCGCATCAAGATCCCGACGGTGACATGCCCTATGACCGTGCAAAGGCCGCCGGCTACCGTGGCCGGCAGATCGGTGAAAACATCGCCGCCGGGCAAGGTTCACCCAGCAAGGCCATGGCCGGCTGGCTCGCCAGCCCCGGGCACTGCGCCAACCTGATGAACCCAATGTTCACCCAGGTCGGGGCCGCGTACGCCGCCAACGCGCGCAGCGACAACGGTGTTTACTGGACGATGCTGTTTGGCGCGCCCTGAGCCGCCGGCCGGACCCACCTTGCGGGCATTAAAAAGCCCGCACTGGGCGGGCTTCGTGGGTGAATGTAATAAGTAGGTGGCCGGCGCTGGTCTCCGGCTTACAAGGTTTATCAGGCCTCCCACAAAAGAGCCGTGAAACTGTAATGGAACTCTTCTGCTTCACACGGCATAAGGGCTGGATCCCAGCGCGGGGATCTTTCTAACCGTGTACCCTTCGGAACGCGCCCCACGTCTCCTTGCTATCCTTTTGCGCATCAGTCTGCGTCTTCACCTACAAGGTTGAGGATAGCAAAACAGGCACGATTGCCAACCGCCCTTTTAGACCGATTTCGACCAGCAGAAAACATGGCAGGATGGAAAAAAACTAAGCCCGCAGCGCGGCTCGAAAGAGGCTGCGCATCCAACATTGATGGCGCCTGACACGCCGCCTTCGCTGTAGGAGCGGGCTTGCCCGCGAAGGGGCCGTTAGCTTCAACATCAATGTTGACTGATACTCCGCTTTCGCGAGCAAGCTCGCTCCTACACAGCGAAGGGGCCGGCACATCCAACATCGGTGCCTCAGGCAGGCCGACGCACCACCCTCACCTTGCCGCTATCGCCGCCACCGCAGAACAACCGCTCGCCACCATCGGATTCCAGCCCCGACACGCCCACGCCTTCGGGCATTTTCAGGCTTTGCAGCACTTCGCCCGATTGCGGATCGATCCGGCGCAGCTCGCTTTCATCGCCTTCCCACGTGCCGTGCCACAGCGCGCCGTCCACCCAGGTCACGCCGGTGACGAAACGGTTGGATTCGATGGTGCGCAGGATCTTGCCGGTCACGGGGTCGATCTGGTGGATCTTGCGTTCGCGATACTGGCCCACCCACAACGTCCCTTCGGCCCAGGTCAGCCCCGAATCGGTGCCTGCGCCGGGGGCAGGAATGGTCGAGAGGATACGACCGGTGCGGGGGTCTATCTTGTGGATGCGGTCTTCGGCGATCTGGAACAGGTGTACCCCATCAAACGCGGTGCCGGCATGGGCAGCGACATCGATCGAGCTCAGCACCTTGCCGCTTTCCGGGTCCAGGGCGTTGATTTTATTGTTGCATGCGAACCAGACCTTTTCGCCGTCCCAGGTGACGCCGCACACGTGGTCGACATCGGCAAACGGGCCATATTCACGAATGATTTCAGCAGTTGCGTGTTTCATTCCGGCATTCCTCATTGGGGTTGGTGGCGTTCATCCTAGCCACCGGGCAGCGGCGCCGGGAGTAACAAGGTCGTCGTGAATCCCGGCACGGGCGGCGTCATCCAGCGCCGCGCGCGGCCACGGCCAAACCATTGCACCTTGCCCTCCTCCGCCAGTGTCTCGAGTGTCCGCTGTACCGTGCGCTGGCTGGTACCCAGCGCCAATGCCAGGGCGGAACTCGACCACGACTCGCCATCGGCGAGGCAGGCAAATACCGCGGCAAATTTTTCCTCGACCGGCGGCGCCAGTGTCACCACCTGTGTACACACCGGTGATTGCAGGGCAAAACCGCGAGCCGTCGCGGTGATGCCGGCCAAGGGCTTGAGTGCTTGACGCAGCCGGCCGATTTCCACGCGAAGCCGTGCGCGATGGGATTCATCCGAGAGTTTCAAACGGAACGCCCGGGCGATCAGCGTTTCCCGCGTAACGTCGGCGGGCCACGCCTCGGCCAATGTGCGGGCGAGTACGAACAGGATCGGCCTTGTAGCGAGCGACACCGACATGCCACAGCCGTGCACAACGTACCGGCAGGCATCCACCACCAGTGACGTTGAACAGAACAACGCTTCAACGTCATCGAGCAACAGCGGCCGTACTTCACCCCGCGCAATCAGGCGCGCCGCCGGGGCATCGAGCAGGCGCGCAGCGTGTTCGACCTCAGCCATCAGCGCGGCAATCCCCGCTTGACTGGCAGCTTGCCCGGCCCTGTTCAACGCCTCCCGCGCCGCGTGCGATTGCAGGCGGCGAATGGCGATCCCCGCCAGCACCAGTTCATGGGTTGCCCGCAAGGCTGGCGGCAATGGGTCGGGGTCGAGTTCGGCCAATAACTGCTGCGCCTCGTCGAGCTGACCGATCAGCAGCAACCGGCGGATTTGCAGATACCGCGCATGGGCGGCATTGACCCGGTCACCGTGGTGTTCAAGGGTGACCCGCGCCGTTTCGAGCGCCTTGACCGGCCAGCCGAGTTCCCGCGAAGCCAGGGCGATCTCGGCCTCGGCCACCACGCATCGGGCACGGGCCAGCACTTCCCTGGGCGCAAAGGCCCGTTGCGCACGCTTGACCAGCGCACGGGCCCGCACCAGATCGCCCAGTTGCGCCATGGCGATACCGCGCAGGGCCAGCGCCGGCGCATCGTCGCGCAATGCCACACGGTCCAGTGCGCCCAGCGGATTGCCCGCCGCCAGCGCCTGGGCGGCGGCCGCGATCATCGAGTCCATCGAAATCCCGCCACGCTTGTCACTCCCATCATTCGATACCCGGGTTTAGTCTAAATCACGACCTTTCACCAGGAGCGTACAACGATGAACACGCACAAAACCGCGACCCGGGAACAATGGCTGGCGGCACGCTTGCAACTGCTCGAAGCGGAAAAGGCCCTGACCCGACGCAGCGATGAAGTCGCCAGGCAACGCCAGGCATTGCCATGGGTTCGCCTCGACAAGACGTACCGTTTCGATACCGACAGCGGCGGCGCAACCCTGGCCGAGCTCTTTCAAGGGCGCTCGCAACTGCTGGTCTACCACTTCATGTTCGGGCCCGACTACACGGCCGGCTGCCCGTCCTGCTCAGCCATCGCCGATAGTTTCGACCCCGTCGTCATCCACCTGGCGAACCACGACGTGACCCTGATGGCGATATCCCGCGCGCCGTTGGCGAAACTGCAGGCCTACAAGCGTCGGATGGGCTGGACCTTTCCCTGGGCCTCGGCCGCCGACAGCGATTTCACCGCCGACTTCAACGTTTACTTCACCGAAGCGCAGCAGCGTGAAGGGCTGGTCGAGTACAACTATCAGCGCGGCGGCCATGCCATGGACGCCAGTGAAATACCGGAACCGGTGAAACAGTTCGCCGCGACGTGTGGCACCGATGCGCCGACCTACACCCGCGACCGGCCGGGGTTGAGTACGTTCGTGTTGGAAGACGGCGAGATCTATCACACCTACTCCACCTACGCCCGGGGCCTGGACGGATTGTGGGGCATGTACCAATGGCTCGACCGCGCGCCCAAGGGGCGCAATGAAACGGGGCCCTGGTGGCGCCGGCATGATGAATACCAGTGAGCGCCAGCGGCGTCACTGACCGTCGATGAAGACATCCGCCAGCTTGTCCACCAGCGCAGGCTTGGTCTGCGAGACCCGGCGCCGGGTCGCCCATTCCTGCCATTCCTCGGCACGGTCCAGGGTGTAGCGCGGCACAAAGTCGCCGCGCGACGCTGCTCCCGGTTCTGCCAGCCGGTAAAGCTGCTTCCTTCGACCATGAAATTCGGTAGGCAGGCATCGCCGTGGGTGACCGCAAGATCATAGGTTTCAGGGAGCGTCGACAGCATCTCTGCGAAAACACCCTCAGCGGTCCGACCCAGCCGCTCATCGTCAAAGTCTGCCTCGTCAACGAGCCCGGCACTCACTCGACTCCTGGCGGCGGCTATGCGCTGCTCCAAGGGGTGATCAAAGGGACATGTCTCAATTGGCATCTGGTGCAGAGTACGTAGTGCCGCCGCCAGGATGCTGATGACTTGGGGTGGAGACAAATCGTTGGCACTGGCCAGATCATGTCCAGGGACGGCACTCATGAGTAACCAATGGCGATTATTTTCTGTCGTAGCATCAAGAACTGTTGGCCCAGGCAGGTCAAGCCGGTTCATCCAGCGAAGACGCTCAATCTCTTCCGGCAGCTCACTGTGTACGCCAATGGGCTCGGACTTCACGAACAGGTGTTCCCCATTGATGCAGCGGATGCGAGAAACCTCGGCTCCTGACTCTCCGATAGTTTGTCGTTCAATAGGCGCCCCACTGAATTTTTGGGACCATTGGGTAGGAATGTACATACTGTCACTTACTCAAGTGTTGGCGGATTTACTGCCAGTCGGTTGCATGACAAGCAAGACTCAAACCCTGCTCACTTCGAAGCCAAGGCAATCACCACCGCGGACAGGTAGAGGCCAACGCCAAAGACGGTATGATTTATTAAACTGCGCATGCAGTTCTTGGCCGGCGTCGGCGTCTTGGAGGATGCAAATCCTGCCCCCATGGCGGGCTGTATAACAAAAAGCGGGACTGCCACTGTTGCCACGCCCAAAGCGATTGCTGGCAGGAAAGTGGGTTCCTGCAGCCAGGCGACGCCTTGAATGCACGCCAGTAACACCGCGAAAGCAACACCCGTGGCGTAGTGCGCCACCCAGCCCAGGATCACTTCACCTCGCACCGGCATCGCTTGCCCAATGCTGGCATGAGCGAATTTGCCTTGGCATACATGACCTACCCAGCGCCCGACGAAAGCGAAATTCAGCGTTGGAACGCCAAAGGCCTTCATGAGGAACATCCACAAATCCATGACGACGGTAGCGCCAACCCCCAACAGAAAAACGTGTGCAACCACTTCCAGCGATGCCATACCTACCTCTTGTTCATGGACCAATTAATCTTGCCGATGCATGATAGAAGTTGAAGTCAACTTCAAGTCAATGGGCTGAAAATGGATATCACTGAGGTCGTCAAACGCACGGGAATTCCTGCCCACACATTGCGTTTCTACGAGAAGAAAGGCTTGATCGCGTCAGTCAGCCCGCGCGGGGCTCGCCGTCAGTTTGCGTCTGCCGTGGTTGAGCAGTTGGCTGTTATCGCACTCGGACAGGCAGGCGGTCTCTCACTGGACGAGATACGTGCCATGCTTTCCCCGAATGGTAAGGCCGTTGTTGATAGAGACGTGCTTTTGGCCAAGGCGGATGAGATTGATGCGACCGTCAAGCAACTACAGGCGATGAGCCGGGGATTGCGGCATGCGGCCGCATGTCCAGCCCCTAGCCACGCAGAATGCCCGAGATTTCATCGGTTACTCAAGGTCGCAGCGGCTGGCGTCTTTAAACGGGGCAGGCATTCGGCGCCACATCCTGCGCCCGTTCGGCCTTGAGCACACCGCACGAGCGCAATGGAGTTCCTGGCATCCTTGGAATATGGCAGTCCCTATCTCGAGCTGGAATGTGAGTTCAACCTGGAACTGACAGCCCCCTCAGCGTCAATACTCCGACATCACCACCATCACTTCAGCGTCGGCGCCATCCTGGCCTTCCGCCAGATAAATATGACCAATCGAGCTGTTGAAATAGGCTGTTTCTCGACAGCCAATGCTGATTGATTCACCCGTTTCGAATTGAATGCGCACACGACCTGAAAGGACCACGGCGAACTCTTGTCCGGGGTGACGGATGTAGTCTTCGAACTGATTCAGCTCGCGCGCACAGATCCGCGCGTACATGGGCGTCATGCTGCGTCCGGGGAAATCCCCCGCCATCGGGTGATATTCGTAATTGCCCGTGCTGTAACCCGCCGCACTGTCGATGGCGGTGCTGACCGCCGTGGGCTGTACAGCACTGACGCCCGCCTTGGCCGGACTGAAAAGCTGGGCAATGTCCACACTCAGGGCCCGAGCGGCGGCCGCGAGTTTTTCGTAACTCACCGACACTTGCGCCAGCTCCATCTTCGACAAGGTCGACAGCGCCACGCCCGAACGCTCGGACAGTTGTTTAAGCGTCAACTTCTGGTTTTTGCGGATGACACGCAGGCGCGCACCGACCTGGGCGCGATCTATCAAGGGATGGTCCGTGGGACACGAGACTCGATCGGAACTCATGCAGACTTCTCTGTCGTACGAAAAACGGTGCCTGGGGCTGAGCCAAGACAAGGGCTGGAAATAATACCTCAAGGCAATGGGTTGACTGCGGAATTCTCATATCTTACATTTCTCGTATCTGAGAATTATAAAAATAAGGGGAAAACTTTTTTCCCCATCCCCAGAGACAGGAGTGATTTCGGTATGCAGGACAGCGAATGTTTCGATTTCGCCATCATCGGCGGTGGTATTGCGGGGGCCTCCCTGGCCTATCGCTTGGCCGGGCAAGCCAGCGTTGTGGTGCTCGAGCGTGAGAGCCAGCCGGGCTATCACGCCACCGGACGCTCCGCCGCGATGTTCATGGAAAGCTATGGCACACCGCAGATCCAGGCATTGACCCGCGCCAGCCGGGACTTCTATGAGCAACCGCCCACTGACTTCACCGAACATGCACTGCTGGAGCCTCGCGGCTGTCTGTACATCGCCGGCGAGGGGCAACAATCCCTGCTGCAACAAACCTTCGATGCCGGGCAGGCACAGGCTGGCAATGTTTCATTGATTGATACCGAGCAGGCCCTCGCGTTGGTGCCCTGCCTGCGCCCAGAGGCGATTGTCGGGGCGATGCTCGAAACCGACGCCCGTGACCTGGACGTCCACGCGCTACATCAAGGTTTTTTGCGGGCCATGCGCCGTGCCGGTGGCGTGCTGCAGTGCGATGCCCAACTGAGCGTCGCCACCCGCGAAGGTCGTCACTGGCACCTGACACTGGCCGACGGCCGCCAGTTGCGCGCACGCAACCTGGTGAATGCCGCGGGTGCCTGGGCCGACCAGGTGGCACAGCAGTGCGGCGTGCAGCCCATTGGGTTGCAGCCCTGCCGACGCAGCGCCTTTACCTTCGACGGCCCTGAAGGCATCGACTTCTCACGCTGGCCTGCGGTGATCGGCATCGACGAAAGCTTTTACTTCAAACCGGACGCCGGCCAACTGCTGGGTTCGCCGGCCAACGCCGATCCCGTCCCGCCACAGGACGTGATGCCCGAAGAGCTGGACATCGCCACCGGGATCTACCACATCGAAGCCGCCACCTCCTTGTCCATCCGCCGCCCACGCCACAGCTGGGCCGGCCTGCGCTCGTTCGTCGCCGACGGTGATCTGGTGGTCGGCTGGGACGATCACTGCGAAGGCTTCTTCTGGCTGGCGGCACAGGGCGGTTATGGCATTCAGTCAGCAGCCGGAGTTTCGCAACTGGCCTGTGCCCAATTGCTCGATCAACCCCTACCCGAAACACTGCGCCGCCAGGGCGTCGAGCCACAACGCCTGGCACCTGGCCGCCTGCGTTAATCATTCATCCCGATGAGGTTCCATAGCATGTCTGACAATCTCCAGCGTTACCCCAGCCACCTGCCCTATCCGTTCTCCAAAGCCATTCGGGTCGGCGATTTTTTGTTCCTCTCAGGGCAAGTACCGATGACCCCTCTGGGTGAAGTGGTGCTCGGTGATATCCGCGAGCAAACCGAGGCCGCCATGGCCCGCATCGGCGAGACCCTGGCCGAATGCGGGGTGGGTTTTGACCAGGTGGTGAAGGCCACGGTGTGGCTATCGGACATGCAACATTTCGCCGGTTTCAACGAGGTGTACAAGCGCCACTTCCAGAACGGCTTTCCGGTGCGCTCCACGGTCGGCGGCGCCCAGTTGGCGCTGGGGGTCGACGTGGAAATCGAAGTCCAGGCCTGGGTCGGCGCCCGCTGATCCACCCCTGCCGTTTGCCAGTGCGATGCCCCGGGACGGCCATGAACAGTGGTCGTCCCCATAAGCCATAACAAAAACAATTCGAGGGAAATCGTCATGAAAGAAAGTCTGAAAATAGCCGGTGCATTTGTCGGTGTGATTGTCGGTGCAGGATTCGCCTCCGGCCGGGAGCTGCAGATGATGTTCGTGGATTTCGGCGTATGGGGACTGCTCGGGACGGTGGTCAGCGCCGCACTCTTCACCTTTCTCGGGATGGCATTGGCGGGCATGGGTAGCCGACTACAGGCAAAGTCCCACAAGGACGTAGTCCATGCACTGTGCGGACGCTACCTGGGCACCTTTGTCGACCTGATGATCACCTTCTTCATGTTTGCGGTGACCGTGGTCATGTTGGCCGGCGGCGGCGCCTTGCTGGAACAACAGTTCGGCATTCCCGCCATGTTCGGCAGCGTGGCGGTGACCCTGATCGTGGTCGCCATCGTGTGCCTGGATGTGCAGAAAGTGATTGGCATGATCGGCGCCGTCACTCCGCTGTTGATCCTGACGGCGGTAGCGGTGGCCCTGTATGGCGTCGCCACCCGGGGCTTGAGTTTCGGTGAGCTAAATCAACTGGCCAGCCAGCAAGACGCTGGCGCAAGCCATTGGCTGCTGGGAGCGTTATTGTACGTGTCTTACAACATCGTGGCCGGGGTGCCGTTTCTGGCGATCATGGGCGGCGCTGCGAAATCCGAGAAGCAAGCCATCTGGGGTGGCATCTTCGGTGGCGCGTTGCTGGGGCTGCTGATGCTGGTGATGAGCCTGGGATTGCTGTCACGCCTGGACAGCGTGGCGGATTTGCCAATGCCCATGCTGTCCATCGCCACGGAGGTTTCGCCAGTCCTCGGTCTGCTGATGGCGGTGATCATTTTCCTGATGATCGTCAACACGGCCGTCGGTACCTTGTATTCCTTTTCGGCCCGGCTACTGCCGGCAGGCACTCGCAAATTCCGCGTCGGCTCAGCGGCCGCTGGCGCACTGGCTTTCGTCGGTAGCCTGGTCGGGTTTGTCAACCTGGTGGGCCAGGTCTATCCACTCTTTGGCTACCTGGGCTTTTTGCTGATTGGCGCAGTGGTCGTTGGCTGGTTACGCGTAGGACGCCTGGCCCAGGCTTAATCAGTCGATAGTGGCGTGCTGAGCAAAAAAACGATCAGTGCGACCATGACCATCAACGGAATCGGCAGGCCGTACGGGGCGATACTCATGCCAGCGGCTCAAATAGACTGTCAGCGTCCAGAGCAAACCGGTGCTGGCGTTGGCGGTCACAGTTCCAGCCCCATGTATGGCTGATCGATCAGAATCAGTGCCAGGTAGATCAGCGAACGGAGGACCGTTGCGCGGAGCACGCATTTGGCACAATGTTTTCTTCCTGACTCAATCGTTGAGGCCTCATGATCCGCGACTTTCGAAACGTTGACCTGGAGCCCGTATTGGACATTTGGCTACGAGCGTCAATCCAGGCGCATCACTTCATAGCCCCCGAATTCTGGCGTAGCCAGCTTGCTGCCATGCGTGAGGTCTACCTACCCGGCGCCATGTCCCGAGTGTTTGAGGCAGACGGGACGGTAGCAGGATTCTGCTCTGTATATGGAGACACACTTGCGGCGCTATTCGTATCGCCTGAGCGTCAGGGGGACGGTATAGGTACGCAGCTTCTCGCGGATGCCATGGCATCCAAGTCAACTCTACAGCTGACTGTGTATTCAGCGAATGCGCCTGGTATCCATTTCTATGAGAACCAGGGCTTTGTAGTTCTCAATGAACAACTGGATGCGCACACTGGCCACCTTGAGAAGGTGATGCGCTGGGTCGCCTAATCTGACTAATGTAGCTACAGGCGAAAGGAAAATGACAGGTCGCGCTAGCTTCAGCGTAAGCGTCTGCCCAACTGACCTTGCGTCGTTAAGGGCCCGTGATTTTCGATGGGAAGTCGGACAAGGAGCAATCAACAGCTGGCGCAACCCCGGCGGGTACTCCGTACCATCCGCGATCTCAAACCGTAACGCCGATGAAGATCAGCAGCTCCAGAAGCGACTCAGTCCATTGCCCGCGTCGTAACTTCGACGTTTGATCGCGCCTGCCCCGGGCGTTCAGAAGCGAAAGCGCAACTTATCTATCGTGCAGATGTTTTTTCAAGAACGACCGGGTTCGTTCCTGGACAGGGTTTTGCAGGATCTCTTGCGGTGCCCCCTCATGCCTGAAACGCACACCCGCAATCAGCTTGCTGGACCTGCTTGCGCAAAACTCGCGGGTACGACGAGTCTCCTCGGTCAGTGGCCAGCTCGACCTGGTCATTGAGGTCGAATCGCGAACCATTGATGATCTGAACCGGGTCAGAGATGCAGTAGCCAGTCACGAATCCGTTGAAGACATCACCACCGCTGTCGTTCTGCGGCGCGATATTGATCGGCAGAGTTCCTGATTCCCCTGGGGGAGAAGTCTTGAGACCGACTCCCCGCCAAAGCCCCCTCGATTCATGAGCAATCCGGCAACAGTGTTTATCCCGCCGACCGATTTTTGCGCCCCCGCCAAACGCCTAATATCGGCTCTACCCAAGTGAGCAAACCCAGTCAGATGCAACCCGCTCACAAGGCTGAACATCCTTGCAGGACAACGCTTCAACCACGAGGTGAAGATCATGAAACTGTTGAACATCGCACTCTTTGTTGCCCTTGGCGCCGCCGGTGCCCAGGCCTTTGCAGAGGACAGCCACTCAACTGCCGCCACCAGCCAAACGCCGGTTGAAACCTACACATACGGCACCAGGCTCGATATCAAGCGCGTCATCGAAGTATCGGAAGTTGCCGATGAATGCGGACCGGTCCCGGCGCGCATGACCTATGAAGATTCCCGGGGTCAACGCCGCACCATTGAGTACCAAGTAATGGGCAGCGGTTGCTCGAACGGTTGAGCACTGTATGGACGATGGAGGGTCGACACTCCATGCGTACAGCGCCAACCACAACGCTATACAGATGCACCGACAATTTTTTCATCAGCCGCGAGCAAACCCGGAATGGAATGCTTCAGAAATTCCACCCAGGTTTTTATTTTTGCATCCACGAACTTGCGTGACGGGTAGATCGCAAACAGGTTCAGCTCTTCAAGCCGATACCCTGGCAGTACCCGCACCAAAGTCCCCGCCCGCAGGCCCTCGACGGCCGAAGCAATCGGTTGAATACCAATCCCCATCCCGTTCTTGATCGCGAATGTCATGGCGTCAGCCGTGTTGACGTGGAAGGGCGACACCGGCGTGCTGAACGTTTCTATCCCAAGCGGGCCTTCAAACACCCAGTTCTCGGCTGGCATGACCGTGTTGACGATTCGCAGGCAATCATGGCCTTCCAGATCACCCGGCGATTCGGGCGTCCCGCGTTTTTTCAGGTAAGCCGGCGAGGCGCAGAGAATGCTGTAGGTGATACCCAGCCGCTGGGCGACAAACCCGGAATCGGGCAGGTCCCGCGCCAGTACAATCGACATGTCATAGCCTTCCTCCAGCAAATCCGGCAGCCGATTGGTCACGGTCAGGTCAAACAGAACCGAAGGATAGGTTTCTCGGTAGCGGGCAATGGCGCCGATCACGTAATGGTTGCCGATGGCCGACATGGCATGGATTTTCAGCCGGCCTGCGGGCATGACCTGCGCCGTACCCGCCTCTTCGTCGGCCTCGCGCATGTCCTGCAGAATCCGCTCGCAGCGCTGCAAATAGCGCACGCCGGCTTCGGTCAGAGCCAGGCGCCGGGTGGTGCGGTTGATCAGCCGTGTTTGCAGCCGGGCCTCCAGGCTGGAAACGGCTTTTGAAACGTTGGTCGTGGTGGTGTCCAGCATCGCGGCCGCCGCGGTGAAGCTGCCGCTTTGGGCCACTGCCGCGAAACAACGCAGGGTCTGGAAAACATCCATCGTTTTCACCTCAAGGGATAGGCAAACAGGACGGCCCCGTGACGGACCGCCCTGGCGTCAGCAACTACTGCTTGCGCGGAATGAATCCGGGGATACCGGTTTCAACCACCGAGTTGAAGCGTATACGGGTTGTGATGTCTTGCTGGATTTCAACCATGGCCCTGAGCGGCAAGGTCGAGATATCGATATTTTCCCGGATATGGCTCGGCGTTGCCGAGGTGGTCAGGAACGCTACCCCACGTTGTACCGACCAGGCCAGCGCCACCTGGGCCGGGGTTTTCTGCACACGCCGGGCGATGCCGGCAAGCACCGGGTCCTGCAGCACATTCGGTTCCATGCCATGCCCCAGTGGCGCAAACGCCAGCAGGATAATCCCGTGCGCCTTGCAGAACTCCAGCAACTCCCACTCCGGCAAATAAGGGTGGGACTCGACCTGCACCACGGCGGGTTTTATCCGGGCGTCGGCAACCAGCGCCTTCAGCGCCTGCAGCGTGATATCGGACACCCCGATGGACCTCACCCGCCCCTGATCCACCAGCCGCTCAAGCGCCCGCCACGTCTCGATCAACGTCACGCCGTCGTCGTAGATGACATTGCCCTGCTCATCCCTCGGGTCCTGGTTGTCGCCGGGTTGAAAGGCAAACGGCGTGTGGATCAGGTAGCAGTCGATGTAGTCCACTTGCAGGCGTCGGCAACTGGCTTCGAACGCGGGCTCGACGCGCTCGGGACGATGGTTGGTGTTCCACAGTTTGGTGGTGATGAACAGCTCCTCGCGCCGGACTTTGCCGGCCTCCTGCACTTCCTTCAATGCAACGCCAACCTGCGCTTCGTTGCGATAACGCTCGGCGCAATCGAAATGGCGGAAACCGGCGGCCAGCGCCTCCTTCACCGCTTCAGTCGTGGTGGCGAGATCGCGCAACAACGTACCGAACCCAACCGCCGGCATTTCGACCGCCCCATGGTTGAGCAGGAATCCGGTATCGCGCAGTCCGTCGTGAAAGGCTTCATAAGTCATGTCATTACTCCAGGCCGCAGCCATTATTGATACGAAGGTTTCTGCCCGTCGCCCGACGCAACGCGTTGCTCGAAGGCACCGACGGAGTTGCCGCCCAGCGCAACGAACAGTTGCACGGTGTCGAGGTACTGCGCGGTTTTCACGCGGATCTGTCCCAGCAGTGCCTGCTCATAGGCACGCTCCGCTTCCAGGACCTGGAGAATGCTGTTCTCGCCTTGCGCGAAGGCCTGCTGGTTCAACTGCAAACTGGTTTCGGCCGCGCGCAATGCGTCGGTCTGGGCCAGATGTTCCTCGGCGTCATGGTTGATCGCCTGCAAGGTGTCGGCGACCTGGCCGAACGAGGTAATGACCGTCTGTTGGTAACCGGCGAGTGTCGCTTTGTAGCCGTCGACGGCAGCTTGTTGTTCAGCCTTGAGCGTGCCGCCATCGAAAAGCGGTCCGGCCAACCCGGCAGCGAAACCCCAGAGTGCCGCGCCGCCATTGCCGGAAGCCGCCTGCGCCAGGGACGCGGACAGCGTGACGTGGGGATAGAGATTCGCCGTCGCCACGCCCACCGCTGCGCTGGCCATGTGCAGTTGCGCCTCGGCTTGCAGCACATCCGGCCGGTCGTGGGCCATTTCCGAAGGCAGGCTCACCGGCATGTTCGACGGCAGGGCAAACTCGCTCAAGTCGAAGTCGGGAGCGATCCAGTCCGCCGGCCCCTTCCCCGTCAGGATCGACAGCGCATGGCGTGCGGCATCGCGTTGCTGAGCAAGAGGCGGCAACAGCGTGCGGTCCTGGGCGAGACGGGTCTCGGCCAGCGATACATCGATCTGCGTGGTGCTGCCATTGAGGTGGGCCATGCGCACCAGCTCAAGGTTCCTTGCGTCATTGGCCAGCAGCTTTTCCACGGCCCGTATCTGTGCGTTGGCGGAGGCCACCAGCAACGCCTGGCTGGCGACGTTGCCGGTCAGGGTCAGGTACGCCGCTTCGTAGCGGTGCCTTTGCAGGTCGGTAAACGCCTGCTGTTGTTCAACCAGCCGCTTGTTGCCGCCGAACACATCAAGGTCGAACCCCACTCGCGGTCCTATCGCGTAGAAATTGGCGATGGAGGGTTCCTTGGTGTTGTGCAGCCGTTGACGACCGGCCACGCCAGCGAAATCAACCTGCGGATACAGCGCACCCTGCGCCGCCGCCACAGAAGACGCGGCTTGCCGGATCGTGGCATCGGCGGCCACCAGATCGAGGTTGCCGTCGATTGCTCGACGAACCACATGGTCGAGTTTCTGCGAGCGAAAGGCAGTCCACCAGTCACCACTGACCTTCCTGCCGAGGTCGATGCGAGGGTTGCCACCCTGGGCCAGACGTTGCTCGGCCTGTGGGTCATAGTGCTGCGACGTACTCGCCGCCGGTGTTTGGTAGTCGGGGCCAACGGTGCAGGCCGTCAGCAATACCAGCAGCGACAACGCCACGATCTTCGTTTGCATCCAGTAGCGGTTGATGACCAGCGCATAAGATTTCATTTGGCAAACTCCACGAAAACTAATTGGCCGCAACGGGCTTGCGAAGCAACAACACCAGCGGGCTCACCACCAGCATCACCACCATCAGGATCTTGAACTGGTCGATCACGGCGATGAACGCGGCCTGGCCGGTGATCATTTCGTTGAGCCCGTCGAGCACCTGCAACGGCGCCGAGGCCAGCGAATGCGCAGCCGCGCGGTACGGCGTCAGGTTGCTGACCAGCGCCATGTGCATCGCCTGGGTGTTGTTGAAGAAGAACAACTGCACGATCGCCACGCCCAGGGTGCTGCCGTAGACACGAGCCAGGTTGAACAGGCCTGTGCCTTCGGGGCGCAGCGTCGGGTCGAGCGTGCTGAACGCGACCTTGGTCACCGCCGGCATCAGGATGCCCAGGCCCACGCCCTGGATCGCACCGGCGACGGCCACGGGCCACTCGTCCATCAGCGGCGAATAGCCGAGCATCAGCCAGTTGGCATAAACCACCACCGCCACGCCTGCCGCCACGAAGGGACGACGGTCAAAGCGCTCGGGCAGCCGCCCCATCAGCACAAAGGCGCCAACCAGGCCCATGCCACGGGGAATCGTCAAGGCGCCGGTAGTGTCAGGCGGATAGCCGAGAATCTCGTCCAGCATCGGTGAGGTCAGGGCCATGGTCGACAACAGCACGAAACCGAGGGCGAAAAAGATCACCGTCGACAACACGAAGTTGCGGTCCTTGAGCAGGCGCTTGTTGAGGAAATGCACATTCGAGGTCAGCACATGCACCACGAACAGATAGGCCCCCAACGCAGACGCCACGGCTTCGAGCCAGATCTCGGGCGAAGCGAACCAGTCCAGGCGCTCACCCCGGTCGAGCAACATTTGCAGGCTGATCAGGCCGAGGGTGAAGGTGCCGAAACCGAAGAAATCGAACGCAGGAGGTTTCTCGGCCTTCTTTTCGGTCAGCAACAGCGCCGCCACCAGGAAGATAAACGCCGACAGTGGCACGCTGAGGTAGAACATCGGCCGCCAGCCAAAATGTTCGGCGATCCAGCCGCCGATACTCGGGCCGCTGACGATGCCGAACAGCACAATCGCCGTCCACTTCGCGCCAAACGTTGCACGCTTGTCCTGCGGCAAGGTTTCCATGGCAATCGCCATCGACAGCGGCGCCAGTACGCCACTGGCGATGCCTTGAATGATGCGCGCCCCCACGAACTCCAGCGGCGTCGCCGCCACCGTGGCGAGCAACAAGCCAAGGACGAACATCGCCAGCGCCGCCTGATACACGAGCTTCAAACCAAAGCGTCCGGCCAGCCATTGCGCGAGCGGCATGCTGATCGCACTCGCGGCCAGGTACGAAGTGAAAATCCAGCCCGCCTGATCGTCGCTCATCGACAGGCTGCCCTGAATCAACCTGAGTGCCGCGTTCGGCAGCGGCAGGTTCGCCGACTGCATGTAGGTCGCCAGCAAGGCGGCGAACCTGAGCGAGCGCGCACCCTCCCCTCCGGGGTTTACCACCGATTGGGTGTTCATCAGAAGTTACCTGCGGTCAGCAATGCCTTGAGCGGGTGCCACCAGGGGCTTTGAAACCGGGTATTGATCCGCACCGTGGCGCTGGTCCCGGAGAACAGCGGCAGTGCCGGGTCCACCTCGTCGAGCTCAAGCCGTACCGGTACCCGCTGCGTCACCTTGACCCAGTTGCCGGTCGCATTCTCTGGCGGCAGCAGCGCAAAATCCGACCCGGCCCCCGGGCTCATGCTGGTGACGTGGGCCTTGAACACGCGATCCGGGTAGGTATCGATGCGGATGGTGGCTTCCTGCCCCGGGCGCATGTGGGTCACGTCGGTCTCGCGGAAGTTGGCCTCGATCCAGATCTCGTGACCGGACAACAAGGCAAAGGCCGGCGCGCCGTTGTTCACATGGTTGCCCACCTGCAGGTCGTCAACCTTGGCCACGATGCCATCCTGCGGCGCATACACCGTGGTGTACGAGAGGTACAACTGCGCCTCGTCGAGCTGCGCCCGGGCCTCGCGCACCGTCGGGTGACTGTCGGCATCGATGTCCGGATTGCCGTTCAAGGCGACCACGGTGCTGGCGATCTGTTGTTCGATGGACGCGATCCGTTGCCGCGCCACCTTCACGTCGGTGTCGGCACGTTCGTAAATCGACTTCGAAACGAACTCAGTCGCAACCAGGGCCTTCTTGCGGGCAAAATCCTTTTGGTCGAAGTCAGCCGACTCTTTCGCCGATTGCAGTTCAGCTTGTTGCTGTCGATAGCTGGCCTTGAGCCCGTCGATACGCAGCCGCGCCACGCCCAGTTGTGCTTGCGCGCGGTCGACGGCGATCTGGAACGGTTTCGGGTCGATCCGGAACAACACCTGGCCCTTGCGGACCTGCTGATTGTCCTCGACGGCGATCTCTACCACTTGTCCAGAGATCCGCGCATTGATCGATGCCTTCGCCACTCGGGCGTAAGCGTTGTCGGTCGAAACATACGCCTGCCCCGACACATGGTGGGCATAGCCCAGCGCCGCGAACAGGATAGGAACACCCACCATCAACCAGGGGCGCAACCTCTGTTTCAGTGGTTTGTCGATACGCGAGTCAGCCGGGTTTGGGCCTGGGTGCTCGAAGGTCTGCGAAGCCGGGATATCGAACGATTTGGTCATGATCGAGTTCACCTTTAGCCGGGTAATCGGGCCGGCATCGGCAACAAGCGCCAGCGGCCCGCAGGTCAATAAATGCTGTAAACAAACAAGCCCGTGCGCGGTCAGGAGGATCGCTCCCACCGCGTCGGTTTCGTCGCCGCAACACTCAGTTCGCGCTCGGCTACCACAAACCCTGGAACAAGGAATTTCTGATTCCTTAATTTTGTGCGATGGTGTAAGAATATCCCTCGACCCACCCTCCTACAAGGATTTTGTACGACATGGCACAAAATAAATCGACAGAGGGTAAAGCCCGCGGCCGCCCTCGCGCCTACGACCCGCAGACAGCGTTGCAACAGGCGCTCGGTGTGTTCTGGAACACCGGCTATTCCGGCGCGTCGCTCGATAGCATCGCCACCGCCGCCGGCATGAATCGCCCCAGCCTCTATGCGGCATTCGGCGACAAGCACGCGCTCTATATCAAAGCGCTGGAGCAATATTGGGAGTTTGCCGCGGCGTCCATGCGCGAGGCGCTGACGGACCTAGAGCTGCCGTTGGCCGAGGCCTTGCAGCGTTTCTACGAGGGGCAGTTATCGATTTACTTCTCGGGAGACGGCCAGCCGCGCGGTTGCTTCGCCATCGGCACGGCAACCACCGAAGCCGTCGAAGACCCGGAAATTCGTGAAGTGCTGTCCGACCGCTTGAGCCGGCTGGATGCCGACCTGGAAGTTCGCCTGCAAGCGGCGAAAAATGCCGGCGAGTTGAAAGGCGATGCAGACCCGGCGGCTCTTGCCGTGCTCGCCTCGTCTCTGCTGCACAGTATTTCGATCCGTGCCCGGGCCGGTAAATCCCGAGCCGAACTGACGGCGCTGGCACGCCAGGCGATCAGAGTGATCTGCGGTGAGTGAAAAACTCGAAGATGTCCTCGCCGGACAGTTGGCCGTGATCTTCTGCGGCATCAATCCCGGAATGACGGCCGCCGCCCAGGGGCATCATTTTGCGGGGCGCGGCAATCGCTTCTGGCGCACGCTGCACCTCGCCGGGTTTACTCCCGAGGAAGTGCGGCCGGAAAACGATCGGACAATCTTGAGCTATCGATGCGGATTGACCGCGGTGGTCGAACGGCCGACGGCCAGCGCGGATCAGTTGTCCCTGCGCGAGTTCACCGCCGCCGCTGCCGATTTCGAACAGAAAATCGCACGCCATGCGCCGCGTTTCGTGGCGTTTCTGGGCAAGGCGGCGTATGGCGCGCTGTCCGGTCAGCGGGAGATTGCCTGGGGCTTGCAGCCGACGACGTTCGGCAATGCCTCGGTCTGGATCCTGCCCAACCCCAGCGGGAGAAATCGTGGGTTCAGCCTTGAGCAACTGGTCACGGCGTACCGCGAACTGCGCCTGACCGTCGACGAACAGCGACGGCTGTAATCACGCCGGAGGAATCGTCGCGAGCATACCGATCAGGATGGTCAACAGCAGAAAACCGCCGAGAAAAATCGTCATCTTGGCCATGCGGCCTCCCACACTATGAATTGGCGGTACAGGAGGCGCCGAGCGCTGCCGTACCGGAAATTTATTGTGGGCTGGTGGCTGTATCCGTTACAGAGGCAGATTGCGCTGAAAAATACGGATCAGATCCGTTTTCAGGCCGTGCTTTCGCGCGTTTCCCATAGAAAAGTTTGCGCGCGATGTCCACAAACGGCGTGACGATCAAACCGTGCAGCGTCAGGTAACGCTCGTGATCCTGCTCACCGGTGCCGTATTGAATGGCCTCGGGTGTGGACCGGGTGACGTACAGCGTGCCGAACATCCAGTCCCACAATGACAAATTGATGCCGAAGTTCTTGTTGAAGTGTCTCGGTGCATCGCTGTGATGAATCTGGTGTTGCGCCGGGCTGCTCAGCACCCGCTCAAACACCGGCCCGAAGGAAAACCAGACATGGCTGTGGCGCAGGTTGGCCGCCAGGCTATTGAAGATAAACACCATATAGGTCACGCCAAACAGCGTATAGCGGCTGATCTCCCCGCCGCAGGCGTACCAGAAGACACCGGCAAAGGCGCCGACGCAGATGATGTCCGTGAGCTTTTCGACCACTTCTTCCAGAAAGTGCACGCGGCTGGCCGTCGCCGGCACCAGCACGGGCGCCGAATGATGGACTTTGTGGAACGCCCACAGGTACCGCGAATGAAAAGCGCGGTGGCCCCAGTAATGGCTGAAATCCTTGACCAGAAATACGCCCAGCCCATAAAGCAGGGTCAGCGCCAGGTGTTCCTCCACTTGCGTGCGCGCGCCCCACAGGTGGGTGAAGAACGCGATGTAGTCCGCTGAACGCAAGACATACGGATCGACCAGGCCGACGATGGGCAACACCAGGGCAACCTTGAGGATGGCGAGTACGAAGTAATAGCGGTAGTCGAGCAGCGCCGAGCGGTGCAGGTAAACCCGACGGCCGCCGATGAACTGGCCGAACGAGCGTGCGTCGGTCAAGCCCCGGGATTTGCGCCAGCGGAACAGGCAATAAGCGGCGCCGTAAGACATGCAGAGAAAGGATAGACCGAGTCGACCGTTGACGTCGAAAATGCCCAGGAACTGCCGGGTGACCGGCTCGATCACCCACTGGAATAAATGAAAATGGATTGCGGCAAGAACATCCATACCAGGCTGCCCGACGTAAATGGAAGGGCAATAGTAAATGAGAATGAGTCTTTAGTGTGTTGAATTATGCCCAGTTGTCAGCCACCCAACGCAATGATTGCAAGGATCAGCACGCCCCCCGTGGCAGCCATGATCACCCCACCCTGCCATTGCGTGGCGCCAGCGTATCTGGCGAGCATCCAGCCGGCGATGAACAGCACCACGAGGCCGATCAGGTTGGACAGGCGGATGGCGAGTGCCGTCTGATCGAGCAGTATGAACGGCACCACCAGTGGAAATGTCGAGCACACGACCAACAGGAAAACACCGAGCGCACCCTTGAAGTCGTTCCAGCCCAGGCCCGCCCTGGTCGGCAAGGGGGGCTGCTCGAGCAGTCGACGGCGCAACAACTCCAGGCCCTCGCTGCCGGCCGCCACCGCCAATTGCAATGGCAACACTTGCGCAATGAGTGCCTGACCGGCCGCGGCGTCCGTGCCATTGCGCAGGGCGAGGTACAGCTTGATCCTGCGCGTGCGCTCGACCAGTGCGCGCAACAGGTACATGACTGCATCGGCCAGTCCCCAGGCGAGATTGCAACCGAGTGCGGCAATCATCATCGAGCGCTCGGCTGCCTGGTCTGCCGTGGCCACGCTGATGGTGCCGGTGAACGTCATGGCCATCAGCAGGCCGAAGATCACCTCGGTAATGCGCTCGACAGGGTCAAGTACAGGCGCCCTTTCGAATTGACCTTGGGTTTGCATGAATTCACCTCGCCCGGGGGTACCTGCACGATATCGGTCAACGCTTCGCCCAGGCAGCGGGTGCTCAAGCTGGATATCCGCGTCCCCGTCAAGTGTAGATTGAACGGCTACACTCATGCGCACACGTCACCTGTTTCAAGAGGAGTGATTCATGCTTGATTACTTCGCGCTGGGCCTGCTGATCTTTGTCGGGCTCATCTTGTTCTACGGGGTCATCCTGCTCCACGACATCCCCTATGAAATTGCCGTCCACCGCAACCACCCTCACCAGGATGCGATCCACGCCACCGGCTGGGTCAGCCTGTTCACCCTGCATGCGCTCTGGCCATTCCTGTGGATCTGGGCGATGGCCTATCGAGAGGACCGGGGCTGGGGTTTCAGTGACGGACACTCACCCAAAAGCCATGTGGTTCACCTCGAACAACAGGTCGCCGAACTGCAAGGGCGGATCGAGCGCCTCGAGGCGGCGACGGGCACGACACTGAGCAGGCTGCCAACGGACAATCTCGGCGAGGGCATTTGAACCATGGATCTCTTACTCATTCTGACGTATGCCGCTCTCTGCGTAGCCATCTTCAAGATCTTCCGCATTCCCCTGAACAAATGGACGGTGCCCACGGCGGTGCTGGGCGGGATCGTGATCATCGGCGCGCTGATTTTCACGATGAACTACAACCACCCCTACTCCGAGGTGGCGCGTTCCTATTTCGTATCGGTTCCGGTAATACCCGTGGTCAGCGGCCAGGTGATCGACGTGCCGGTGAAGACCAACCAGCCCCTGGAAAAAGGCGATGTGCTGTTTCGCATCGATCCCGCGCCTTTCGAATACCGGCTGAAATCCCTCAAGGCACAACTGGTTGCCGCCCAGGCCGATCGCGCCCGGATCACCGAGCTGATCAAGCGTAATTTCGGCACCCAACGGGAATTGGATGCGGTGGTCGCTCGCAGTGATGACCTGAAGGCACAACTGGACAGCGCGCAGTACGAACTCGACAACACCACGGTCCGTGCGCCGAGCAAAGGCTTCGTCACTCACGTTTCGTTGCGTCCGGGCATGATGGCCACCAAGTTGCCACTGCGCCCGTCGATGGTCTTCATTCCCGCCGAAGGGCATTACTTCGCGGCGTGGATGCGCCAGAACAGCCTGTTGCGCCTGACCGAGGGCGACGAGGCCGAAGTCGCTTTCGACGGCATTCCCGGAAGGGTTTTCGAAGGCAAGGTCAAAACCGTGGTTTCGGTCATCGCCGAAGGCCAGGTCCAACCTTCGGGCACGCTGCTCGGCTTCACCGGTTCACCACCGGCCGGCCGGGTCCCGGTGGTCATTGAAATCACCGATCCCGACTATGCCCAGTACGCCGACCAGATGCCCGGCGGCGCCTACGGCCAGGCGGCGCTGTACAGCCAGCATTTCCATCACATCGCGATGATGCGCAAGATCCTTCTGCGCATGGCCGCGTGGATGAACTACATCTTTCCGTTCCACTAACCCGGCAGCGACGGCAACTGGCTCAATCCTTGAATTGGGTCAGTTGCCGGTACAGCTAACCGGCCTGATCGCGATAGAACACGTCGTCGGTATACGGATACCACCAGTCCTGAATCTTCGGCTGGTGGTCGATGATGACCATTTTCGAGCGGCGGAACGCTTCCAGCCCCTGACGCCCGAGCTCACGCCCAAGCCCCGACATCTTCCAGCCACCGAACGGCAGCGCATCGTTGTCGATCAGCGGATTGTTGACCCAGACCATCCCCGCCTCCAGGCGCTCGGCGGCTTCCATGGCTTCGGCCAGATCCGTGGTAAACAGCGAGGCACCGAGGCCGAACGGCGAGTCGTTGGCCAACCGCACCGCTTCATCGAAATCGCTGACACGACAGATCGCCGCCACCGGGCCGAAACACTCTTCCTGAAGAATCGCCATGTCACCGGTCACGCCGGTGAGGATGGTCGGCTCATAGAACCAGCCGACGCTGTGCCCGGGTGGAATCCGTCCGCCACAGACCACTTTCGCACCCTTGGTCACGGCGTCATCGACCAGGCGCATGACTTTATTACGCGCCGCCTCGCTGACCATCGGCCCGATTTCCGAACGCTCCAGGCCATGGCCAATGCGCAAGGCACGGGCGCGCTCGGCGAATTTCGCGACAAACTCGTCATGGATTTCATCGACGACGTAGAAGCGTTCCGCCGAGGTGCAGATTTGCCCGCTCAAGTGGAACGCAGCGGTCACTGCGCCCGCCGCCGCCACTTCCAGCGGTGCATGTCGGGAGATGATCAACGGATCGCTGCCACCGGCCTCGATCACGCAAGGCTTCATCCGTTCGGCGCAGGCCACGGCAACCGCTTTGCCTGCTGCCACGCTGCCGGTGAAGGCCACCGCGTGGGTCTGCGCCGACTGCACCAACAACTGCGCGGTGACAGCATCGCCCGGCACACAGGACACCAGCCCGGGCAGCAACGCGGTGAAATGTTCCATGAACTTGAGGGTGCACAGGGTCGTGGCCTCCGCCGGCTTGATGATGCAGGCATTGCCCGCCGCCAGCGACGCGGCGACGGTCCAGCACATCAGCAGGATCGGAAAATTGAACGGCATGATGTGCACGCTGACGCCATAGGGCTCGTAGCGCACATGCTGGAACGAGCCGATCTGCGTGGTGCCGGCAACCTTGCCGGCATCGTCCCGGGCCATCTCCGCGTAGTAGCGAAAGATCGGCGCGCAGTTGGCCAACTCGCCCATGGCTTCGGGAAACGGCTTGCCCATCTCCAGGGTCATCAGGCGTGCGACTTCACGGTTGCAGGCCACGTTCTGTTCGATGGCGTTGGCCAGTTGATGCAGGCGTGCGGCGCGGCTTTTGGCATCCACTACACGCCATTGTTTTTGCGCGACGGTGGCGGCATCGATGGCGGTTTGCACATCGGCTTCGCCACACACGCCGACTTGCCCGACCGGTTGCAGGGTCGCCGGGTCAAGCACTTCGCGCACACGACCAGCGGTCAGCGGCAAGAACTCGGGATTGATGAAGCGCAAGGCAGAATCGCAGTTAAACGTGGCCATGGGATGATCCTTGAACCAATCGATAAGGGGTTTCGCGTAACGTCGCCAGGGTCTCGGCGGGCAGTTCCTCACGCCAGCCCGGCACGTGCCGGTCGAGCCATTGGCGCAGGGGCGCAAAGGCCTTGGCGTCCAGGGCGCGGACAAACAAACCCAGGGTGCGCGGCAAGTGCGCCAGGTAACCGTGCTTGCCGTCCCGCCCGGCCAGACGCACGAAAATTCCCAGCACCTTGGCGTGACGCTGGGCGGCCAGGCGCCGGTAGTCTTCGAGAAAATGCAGCGCATCCAGCTCCGGGCGTTGCAGCAGGTAATGACTGATCAGTGCCGCCCGCAGTTCCTCGGGCACATCGCGCCGGGCGTCTTCGAGCAGCGACATCAAGTCATAGGCTGCCGCCCCGACCAGGGCATCCTGGAAATCCAGCAAGCCGCAGGCGGCGACGCCTTCGCGGCCTTGCAGGAGCATCAGGTTGTCGACGTGAAAGTCGCGCAGCACCAAGGCTTCGCGACACTGTGCAACGTCGCGGCAGGCCTCGGCGAACAGCGCCAGATACTCATCGCGCAAGGCCTGTGCCGCCTCTTTGCCAATCAACAACGGCACATACCAGTCGATAAACAGCGCGTACTCGTCCGCCAGTCGATGCTCGTCGTATGGCGCCAGTTCCGCGGCTGGCGCTGCGCGATGCAACGCCACCAGCGTATCGACCGCCAGGTGATACAACGCCGACTCCGAATGCCCGGCCAGCAGCAGCCGGGTGTAGGTGTCTTGACCGAAATCCTCGATCAGCGCCAGCCCCGCCGCCTCGTTCACTTCCAGCAAGGCCGGCGCGGACAGGCCCAGCCCCTGCAACTGCCGGGCGATCCGCACGAACGGGCCGATGGGCTCACTGTCGGGGGGCGAATCCATCAGCAACAGGCCGGCGCCCTCCAGGCGGAAATAACGCCGGGTCGAAGCATCCGCCTGCAGCGCGATCAGCACTGTCTCGGCGTGACCGGCGCGGGCCAGAAAGGCAGCGCGCTGGCCTTCACGGGTTGGCAATGACGCCAATGCATCTGTCATGGCGATCACCGGATCATGTAGACCTTTTTGATGGTCTCGTGGACGGTACACACACCCTTCCAGTCCTTGCCGAAGAAGGCGGCGGTGTCCGGCTTGATCTCGATCACCTCGCCGGACTCGTGGACGTAGGTGCAACTGCCTTCGAGGAAGTGGCAGAACTCGTCGCTGGTGACATGACAGAACCACTTGCCCGGGGTGCAGATCCAGATGCCGCATTCGGACTGGCCTTCGGGGCCTTTGTGCAGCACCACGCCGGAGACACGGGATTCACCTTCAAGCATGGTCGGGATCACGCCCCAATCCTTGACGTCAGTGATGCTTAGCGGGTCGTACAGAAACGGGGTAGTCATTTATTTTCTCCAGATTTTTGTAGGAGCGAGCTTGCTCGCGATGGTCGTCAACGATGACGCGCGCTGTCTGGATGACGGCGTTGTCCTGGCGTTTTTCGCGAGCAAGCTCGCTCCTACAGGGGTGGGGTATTCAGGTTCAGGCCAGCATGTAAACGTTGCGCAGGGTTTCGCGGACGTCGCATTCACCCGTCCAGCCGGCCGGGAACAGCACCAGGGTGTTGGGACGAACCTCGATCACTTCGCCGTTGTCATGGCGGTAGGTCGCGTGCCCCGCGATGAAATGACACAACTCGTCCCGGGGAATCGACAGCCGCCAGCGTCCGGGAGTACACACCCACAATCCGGTTTCCGGGCTGTTGTTCGGGCCCTTGAACAGTAAGCGGCCGCTGGAATGCGAGACGCCTTCGACGGCGTCGCTCTGCACGCCCCAGTCCACCAGGTCGGTGCGGCTGCTGACGGCTTCGAGGTACGGCGTGATACCCGCCGTGGTGGATGAATCAGGCATGGTTAAGCACCTTGTCGAGAATCGCGGCCGCGTCTTGCGGCCCCTTGCGCGATTGCATCTGCGCGCTGGTGCGCTGCAGGCGTTGGCGCATCGCCTCGTCGTTGAGGCACGCGTGGAGTTTTTCCGCGAGCTGTTCTTCGCTCCATTCGTAGCGATCGAGCTTGAAGCCGTGGCCGCTTTCTTCGGCGCGCATGGCGTTGTCGTGGCCGTCCCAGACGTAGGACATGACGATCGCCGGTTTGCCGAAGAACAGGCACTCGGTGAAGCTGTTGTTGCCGCCGTGGTGGATCACCGCGTCGACCTGGGCAATCACCGACGGCTGCGGGAACCAGTTGGAAATCTGCACGTTGTCCGGCAGGTCCGGGTACTCATCCAGGTGTTCGCCGACGTTGAACAGTGCCCGATACGGCAGCTTGCCCACCGCCTCGATCAGGCGCTTGAGCAACTCGACGTCGCCGGAACCGAGGCTGCCGAAGCTGGCGTACAGCAGCGGCTTGTCGTTGTGGGCGCGGAACGGCGGAATCTCGTACGGCGTGTCGTGGCGCACGCAACCTTGCAGGTAATGGAAACGCTCGGCCGGCAACGGATGGCGGCGGTCGAACTTGACCGCATCCGGGTACAACAACAGGTTCATGTACGGTGAGGCTTCAAAGAAGGTGCCCAGCGGATACGGCTGCTCGCCATGGGCCTGGAGGAACTGGTTGAAGTCGTCGTGGATCGGCCCGACCACTTCTTCGAAACGCTGGCGGAATTGCGCGTGGCCGGCCTTGTCGTCGATGCTCATGCCCGACAGGTGCGGCGGGATATCCGGGTCTTCGATCTCGTTTTCCGAGCAGGATATGATCCGCACCCACGGCTTGCCGTATTGCTTGATCGCCGGGAACAGGATCACGTTGTCGACGCAGATCAGGTCGGGCTTGACCTTGTCCAGCACCGCCGGCAGGTCCTTTTGCGCCCACTTGGCGGTTTCGACGATGGCGGCCCAGCATTCCTTGACGTAGTTGTCGATCTGGCCCAGCGGCGACTTGCGGAAATTCGGAATGTGGCCGTTGATGAAATCCACCCAGTAGCGGGCCATCTCTTCGGCCGGCATCGGCGCCGACATGTTGACCCTGTGCTCTTCAAAACCATAACCGGCGTAGACACCGCTCATGCCCGGGTCGGTGAGGAACACCGCTTTATGACCCAGGGCTTCACACGCCTGGGCGATACCGACTGAGTTCAGCGCCGGGCCGTAGGCGGCTTCGGGGAAGAATGCGATCACTTTCTGTTTCATCGAGTGCTGCTCCTGCCTGGTCTTTTTATTGTTCAGCGCGTCAATACGCGGGCATGCCGGGCCTGCCAGCCCAGCCGGATGGTCGTGTCGATTGCAAAATGGGCGAATTCGAACTGTGAGGACGGCACGCGCACGATCAGCGGCTTGTCGCTGAGGGGGGTCTGCACGTGCAGGTTGGTGTCGAGGCCGTGGTAGGCGACTTCGACGATCTTGCCGCTGACCTGATTGGCGCAATCGCTGCCCTGCTCCGTCAGCACTTGCAGACGTTCGGGGCGCACCACCACGGCAACGGATTGGCCGGTCACCGGCGGCGCGTCGGTTTCGACGCTCAGCTCCTGGCCGTTGACCCGCACCGAGTGCGGGCCCGAGCGCACGCCTTCGAGCAGGTTGCTGACGCCGATGAAGTTGGCGACAAAACGACTGTTGGGGTTTTCGTAGAGTTCGGTCGGGCTGCCGCACTGGCAGACCTTGCCGCCATCGAGCACCGCCATGCGGTCGGACATCACCAGGGCTTCTTCCTGGTCGTGGGTGACGATGATGAACGTGATGCCACTCTCGTGTTGCAGGCGCTTGAGTTCCAGCTGCATCTTTTCCCGCAGCTTCTTGTCGAGGGCACCCAAGGGCTCGTCGAGCAGCAACACCCGAGGACGCTTGACCAGTGCCCGGGCCAATGCCACTCGCTGGCGCTGGCCACCGGAAAGCTGATCGGGCTTGCGCTCGGCCAGCTCGCCCAGTTGCGCGGTGCTCAGCACTTCATCGACCCGCCGGCGGATTTCGCTTTCCGGCAGGCGCTCCATCTCCAGGCCGTAGGCAATGTTCTTGCGCACGGTCATGTTGGGGAACAGCGCGTAGGACTGGAACATCAGGTTCAGCGGACGCTTGTTGGCCGGCAGCGGCGAGATGTCATTGCCGTCCAGGTAGATGCAGCCACCGCTGGGGGTCTCGAAACCGGCGAGCATGCGCAGCAGCGTAGTCTTGCCGCAGCCGGACGGCCCCAGCAGCGCGAAGAACTCGTTCTCGCGGATGCTCAGCGACACCTCGTTGACCGCCAGGCCGTTGCCATAAGACTTGCTGACCTTATCCAGGATCAATACCGCAGATGAATTATTCATGGGTGCGAGGAGCCTTGTTGAGACGCTGCGAAGCCAGCAGCGCGGTGATGCTGACCAGCATCACCAGCGTCGCCAGGGCGTTGATTTCCGGGGTGACGCCGAAGCGGATCATGGCGTAGATCTGCATGGGCAAGGTGGTGGACGCCTGGCCGGAGCCGGAGTTGAAAAAGGCGATGATGAATTCGTCCACCGACAGGGTGAACGACAGCAAACCGCCGGCCAGCACACCGGGGAAAATCACCGGCAGCAGTACCCGGCGAAAGGTGGTGAACCAGCTCGCACCGAGGTCTATCGAGGCTTCGAGGATCGAATAGTCGAAGTGCTTGAGCCGCGTGCGCACCACCGCGCAGACGAAGGCGATGTTGAACACGGCGTGGCTGATGATGATCGAGTGCAGCCCCAGGCCGACCTTGAGCAGGTTGAAGAAACTCAACAGCGCAATCGCCAGCACGATGTCGGGGATGATCATCGGCGCCATCAGCAAGGTGTCGACCACCTGGCCTTTGTGGTTGTCCTTGCGGCGCAACTCGATGCCCAGCGCCAGGAACGTGCCGAGCACGCAGGCAATCAAGGTCGCCGACAAGGCAACGATCAGGGTGTTGAGCGCCGCCGACAGAATCGCCGTGTTGTGCGCCAGTGCCGCGTACCACTTCAGCGATACGCCGCCCCAGGCGGTGGGCAATCCGGACTTGTTGAACGACAGCAGGATCAACACCAGGATCGGTATATAAAGGAAGGCGTACACCAGACCCAGGTGCGAACCCAGCACGGTGGCGCTGACAGAACGAGACTGACTCATGAACGCGCCCCTTCTGCACGACGGGCCACCAGTGCCTGGATGAACAACAGGATCAACATGATCGCGATCAGAAAGAAGCTCAGCGCCGCGCCAAACGGCCAGTCCCGCGCCGTGAGGAATTGCGAATAGATCAGGTTGCCGACCATCTGCACCTGCTTGCCGCCCAGCAGGTCGGCAGTGATGAAGTTGCCGATGCTCAGCACGAAGACAAACACCGCGCCCGCCGCGATACCCGGCACGCTCAGCGGCAGGATGATCCGGCGGAAGGTCATCCAGCCCGAGGCGCCGAGGTCTTTCGAGGCGTCCCACAATTCGTTGTTGATCCGCGACAGCGACGAGAAAATCGCCAGGATCACAAAGGGGATATAGTTGTAGACCAGCCCCAGCACCACGGACGATTCGGTGTACAGCAGGCTGATGGGGTCGCCGCTGTAGCCGAACACTTGCAGCAGGCGGTTGATCAGACCTTCGCGGTTGAGCAGGACGATCCAGGCGTAAGTACGGATCAGGTAATTGCTCCAGAACGGCAGCATCACCAGAAACAGATACACCGCCTGACGCCGCCGTGGCGCGCGGGCAATCGCATAGGCCGCCGGGTAGCCGATCAACACCGCGAATACCGTGGCCAGCCCGGCGATCTTCGCTGACTTGAGCAGGATGCCGAGGTACAGCGGATCGAACGCGCGCTGGTAGTTTTCCCAGGTGAACAACCAGTCGATGCCGCCATACGCGCCGCGTTCGACAAAGCTGTAGACCAGCACCAGCAGGCACGGAATCACCAGGAACATCAGCAGCCAGCCGAAGCCGGGCGCAAGAAGCCAGGCCGACAGGCGCCTGTCAGCATGCAAAGCACTCATTACCCATATCCTCCCGCCTCAGGGCAGAGGCGGCTTGCGAGCGTGGCGAGGCGTGCCGGGCATGCCTCGGGTCGACGTGGCGTTAGTTCTGCGCCGCCATGATTTCGGTGACGGCGCGGGTGTAGGCCTTTTGCGTGGTGCCGCCCAGGTCGCGCAATTGCTCCATTTTCAGCAGCTCGGCAGGGGCGATGGTCAGGTTGGGGTATTGCTTGAGCAAGTCAGCGGACAACCCGGCCATGGCCGCCTGGTTGGGGACTTTGTAGAGGATGTTTTCGGCGACCCAGGCGTGGTTGTCCTTGGCCAGCATGAAGTTGATGAACTTGAAGGCTTCGTCCTGGTGCCTGGAATTCTTGAGCACCACCATGGTGTCCACCCACAGGTCGGAACCTTCCTTGGGCACCACGAACCTGATTGCCGCGTTGGCCTGGGTGCCGTAGTTGCACCAGCCGTCCCACGCATGCGCCATCAGCGATTCGCCGGAAGCGAGCTTGGAGTAGAAGGTGGTGTCGTCGAAGGAGAGAATGCGTTTCTTGGTGGCGATCAGTTGATCGCGAACCGCGGCGATTTGCGCGGGGTCGTTGTCGTTGACCGACCAGCCCTTGGCGAGGAAACCGGCACCGAGCATCCAGCGGTCGGTGGCGAGCATCGTCACCTTGCCCTTGAGGGCATCGCTCGGATTGAGCAGCTCGTTCCAGCTCTGCGGCGCCGGCGTCACCTTGTCGGAGCGGTAGCAGATGCCTGTGGTGCCCCATGTGTAAGGCACGGAGAACCGGTTGCCCTGGTCATATTCCAGGTGAGTGGCTTCGGGGTAGAGGTTTTTCAGGTTGGGGACCTTGACCGGATCGATGTCCGCCAGCAGCCCCTGTTTGTGCAGGACTTCGGCGAAAGGCGAGGAGACGAACACCACGTCGTACCCTTCACCACCAGACGCCATCAGCTTGCCCATGATTTCTTCGTTGGTGGCGTGCAGCGCCTTGTCGACGTCCACACCGCTGGCAGCCTTGAACTTCTCCAGCGCATCCGGAGCCATGTAGCCGTCCCAGATGGAAATCACCATGTCTTTCGCACTTGCAGCCTGTGAAGCGATCGCCAGGGAAACGGCCAACCCCACGCACAGAAGATCATTCAGCTTGCTCATAAATACTCACCCGACGATTGTTTATTGTTGTGTTCGAAGGCAGTACGGCAAAACGAGAAACGATTACTGGTGTTTTTTTTTAGAAATTAGGACCAGTATCAAAAGATGTCAACGCTTTTTTCCGGCCTGACGACTGACCGGCGCATGACATAAGATGAGCAACCGAGCCCGACAGCGGATCACCACGAGAAAAGACGCTTGAGCACGACAGTCGAAAAAAAACCGCGCACCAATCACCTGGAACTGGCCCGGCGCATCCTCGAGCACACTCAGGAAAGCGGCCTGATGGCCGGCGACCCGGTGGCCGAACAGGCCCTGGCCCGGACCTTCCAGGTCTCGCGCACGCTGATTCGCGGCGCGCTGAAAGTGCTGCTGGAAGAAAACCTGCTGAGCCATGAAGCCGGCAAGGGTTACCGATTGCTGGCATCGCCGACAGGCCAGGCATTCAACGCCACCCTGCCGCAAGCCGAGGAAGAAGAACTGGCTGCCTCGGTACTGCGCGATCGCATGGCCGGGCGCCTGGGCGACAGCATCAGCATCAGCGAACTGATGCGCCGCTACGACATCGGCCGGCCAGCGGCGCAAAAGGCCCTGCAGCAATTGAGCGAAAGCCAGGCCATCGAGCGCGGCCCCGGCCAGTCCTGGCTGTTTCGCCCGTCGCTGAACAGCCTGGCTGCTCTGGAAGAAAGCCTGAAATTCCGCCTGATTCTCGAGCCCGAAGCCTTGCTCAGCCCGAGCTTCAATGCGGACCCGCAACGCCTGGCGCTGTTGCGTAGCGCCACGCAAAGCCTGCTCTCAAGCCCGGTGGAAGATTTCGATATCCAGCAGTTTCGCGAACTGGACATCAGCTTCCACGAACTGCTGGCCCAAAGCTGCGGCAACCGCTTCATCAGCGACGCCCTGCTCCAGCACCAGGGTCTGCGGCGCCTGCCGAACCTGCTGCCATCGGTGAGCGTGCACCGCCTGCAGGAGGCGCTGCGCGAACACCTGCAGATCATCGCGCAGATCGAACGCGGGCAGATGGAGATCGCCGCCGACCTGCTGCGCCTGCACCTGCGCCTGAGCGCCGCGCAACGCCCGCAAACCGCCAACCGTGGCATCCCGCAAAGTCATCTGTTCGGGCGTCGCTAACCGACTCGCAAAAACATGATGATTTTTTTTTGAAAATAAGACAGCATCCAAAACACCTTCAGGAGCGGCGGGGCTGACCCGCCATGGACAGTCCCTCGCCATGCAAAAACAAAAACTGATCGCCCTGTTTCCGGAAGCCAGTTTCGGCGCGGCCTTGAACTGCATTGGTATCGCCCAGTCGTTGCGTGAACTGGGCGCCAGACCGGTGTTCATCTGCCATGAACATTTCCAGGGGTTGTTCGCCGAATACGGTTTCGACGAATACCCGATTCCGCAAGTGAGCCCGTTGTCGGCGGCGGAACACCAGCACTACTGGGAGCGCTTCATCGAGCGCAGCATTCCCTACTTCGACCAGACCCCACTGGCGCAGATCGACAGCTACGTGGCGCCGGCCTGGGAAGCCATCATCGACACCGCCATCGAAGCGGAAAAACCCTTGCAGCAGTTGCTCGGCCGCCTCAAGCCCGACGTGATCGTGCTCGACAACGTGGTGATGTTCCCGGCCATTGCCAACGCCGGTTGCCCGTGGGTGCGGATGGTGTCCTGCGCTGAAACCGAGCTGCCGGATGCGGCCGTCCCGCCGTACCTGTCCGGATGCCTGGCCAGTGACACGAAGGCCTGCGAGCGTTACTCCGAGCATTACCTCAAAGCCGTCGCACCGGCCCATGAACGCTTTTCGCAGTTTCTCCTGAGCAACAATACGGCGCCGTGTCCTGCAGGGCAGTTCCTCACTGACTCGCCATGGCTGAACCTGCTGCTGTCGCCGACGCCAGTGCGCTATGAACGCCAGCAACCGCTCGACCCGCAGCGCTACGTCTACCTCGACGGCTGCGTACGACGGGAAGCGCCGTACATCGTCCCGGACTTTCCACGGCACAACGACGCGCCGCTGATCTACCTCAGCTTCGGCAGCCTCGGCGCGGCCGACACCGGGATGATGAAGCGCCTGATCAACACTATCGAAACCTTGCCGTACCGTTTCCTGGTCAACGTCGGCGCCTACCGCGACATGTACACCACCGTGCCGGACAACGTGTACCTCGACAGCTGGTTTGCCCAGCCGGCGGTGCTCAAGGAATGCGATGTGTTCATCCATCACGGCGGCAACAACAGCTTCTGCGAGGCGCTGTATTTCGGTTTGCCGTCGCTGATCATTCCGTATTGCTGGGACGGCCACGACAATGCCGCCCGCGCCGGGGAAGTCGGTGTCGGCCGCTATCTGCCGCGCTTTGCCGATCCCCTGGCCGCCCTGCCCGCCGCCCTCGAACAGCTGCTGGCGGATAAACCGATGAAACAACGCCTCATAGCGTTCAGCGAACGCATGCAGGCGACCCGCGGCACCGACATTGCCGCGCGCGCCATTCTTGATCTCTAGCCAAAACAACAAAAACCCGTCGGGCAACCGAACGCAATCGTCGCTGCCCGACACACCGCCGGAGTTTCAGCATGAATGCCCCACCGCGTCTCGATTCCCTCGACCATGTCCTGCCCCATCCCTTTTGGCAGGACACTGTCACCCCACCGCCCGCTGCACCTTCCGTCACCGGCACGGTGCAATGCGACCTGGCAGTGGTCGGTGGTGGATTTACTGGATTGTGGACGGCGTTACTGGCGCGCCAGCGCAACCCCGGGCTGAGCATCGCGATCATCGAGGCGCGACGCTGCGGCGGCGAGGCCAGCGGGCGCAATGGCGGTTTCTGCGCACCGAGCATTTCCCATGGGGTGTCCAACGCGCTCAAGCGCTGGCCGGATGAAGCACAGCAACTGATCCGCCTCGGCCGGCAGAACCTTGATGAACTGGCCGCCGACCTGCAACGCTTTGGCATGCACGTCGAGTTCGAACGCCAGGGCAAACTCAACGTCGCCAGCCAACCGTGGCAGATCGACGGGTTGCGCTCGATGCAGCGCAACTATGCGCAGTTCGGTATTGACTGCCAGTGGCTGGAAGGCAGCGACCTGGCACAGAAGCTTGATTCACCGGCGTATGCGGCCGGCCTGTTCGAGCCCAATTACGCCCTGCTCAACCCGGCGAAAATGGCCGCTGAACTGCGCCGCGTTTGCCTTGAACAAGGCATTCAGCTCTTTGAAAACAGCCCGGTCCTAAAACTGTATGCAGACAAGGACAACGTGCGCCTGCGTACAGAAAGCGGCGAAGTGACCGCTGGAAAAATCGCCCTCGCCACCAACATCGCCCCGCCGCTGCTCGGCCATCTGGCATCGAGCGTGATCCCGGTCTACGACTACAGCCTGGTCAGCGAACCCTTGAGCGATGCGCAGCTGCAAGCCATCGGCTGGACCGGCCGCTACGGCATCGCCGACGCCGGCAACCGGTTCCACTACCTGCGCAAGACCGCCGACAACCGCATTCTCTGGGCCGGCTTTGATGCCATCTACCATTTCGGCGGACGCCGCGACGAGGCACTGACCCAGCGCCCGCAAAGCTTCCAGCGCCTCGCCGAACAATTCCAACAAACCTTCCCGGCCATGGGCGATGTGCGTTTCAGCCATGCCTGGGGCGGCATCATCGACACCTCCGCACGCACCACGATGTTCACCGGTTGCGAGCACCAGGGCCGCGTCGCCTATGCCTTGGGCTTCACCGGGCAAGGGGTGTCCGCCAGCCGCTTCGCCGCACTGAACATGCTCGACCTGCTGGCCGGCGAGCGCACTGAACGCACCGAACTGATGATGACTTCCAAGGCGCCGTTCCGCTTTCCGCCCGAACCCTTGCGTTACGTCGGGGTGAAACTGGCCCAACGCTCACTGGCGCGCGAAGACCGCGACGGTCACCGCGACTGGCTGCTCAAGTCCTTCGATGCCTTTGGCATCGGCTTCGATTCCTGATCCGGAGACCACCATGTCCACAGCCCTGCCCCGGCATGTCCTCGACTTCGCCAGCGACCTTGCCCCCCGTGAAACTGAAATCAACGACCCGGCCGTGGTCGACGCGCCTTATCGCAGCAAAAGTTGGCGGCACTTTGTGGCACCCGGGAAAAACGCCGTGGCCGGCATCTGGGAGGCGGGACCGCATCGGGAGCGCTGTCAGTGCGATTACGATGAGCTGTGTCACATTCTGCAAGGCTCGGTGCGTCTGACCGATGCCGAGGGCGTTGCGCGCACGTTCGGCCCCGGTGATTCTTTCGTCGTAGCCAGCGGATTCAATGGCACCTGGGAAAACCTCACCCCGGTGCGCAAGGTCTACTTCATCCTCGGCTAACGTACCTGATTACGCCCGCTGCGCTTGGCCTGATACAGCGCATCGTCGGCACGGGTCAGCAGGGTTTCCGGCGTGTCACCGGGTTGAGCATGAGCCACGCCGAACGACGCGGTGATGGTGTCCAGCACCGTGTCAGTACCCCGGGCCTTGACCCGCAGCGCCTGGATTTTCAGGCGCAGGCGCTCGGCAAAAGCACCGGCGGCCGCCAGATCCGGGCAATCCTTGAGCACGACACAGAATTCTTCACCACCGTAACGCGCGGCAATGGCCTCGGCCGGCAGCGAGTCTCGCAACACCTGGGCGACATGCTGAAGCACGCGGTCACCCAGGGGATGGCCGTACTGGTCGTTGAAGTGCTTGAAGTGGTCGATATCCAGCATCACCAGGGCCACGCCGGTCGCCGCGTTGTTCATCGCCTGCTCGAGCTTGCGATTGAAGGTGGTGCGGTTGAGCAATTCGGTCAGGCCATCGAGGGTCGCGGCCAGTTGGGCGCGCTCCAGTTTGTCGCGCAGGCTTTTGATTTCATGCTGCGCCGACTGTAACTGGGCGAGGAAGTGTTCCTGCTGCCCTTGCATCAGCCGGGTGCTCTGTTGCAGCTGGACCAGGATGCTCGGCAAGTGCTCGCTGGCGGGCTCTTCGAGCATTTTCAGGTATTGGCCAAGGTTGGCCTGGAAATTCTGATTGCCCTTCACGCTGCGCGAAACATCGCGCTCCATGTCGTCGACCAGGTTGATCGCTTCCTGTTGCCCGGAACGGGCGTCCGTCAGTTCATCGCGGATGATGTACTCGCGAAACAGTTTGGCGGCCGACTCCGGCGGGAAATAGTCGAAGTCGCTGACCACCCGGTCCAGGTGCCGATTGAGTTCCGGCTCCTGGCCTTTGCTGTAGGTGTACCAGAGCGCGTAGTGCACCGGGTTGGGCGCAATGTTGTGACGAACCATCAGCGGCACTGCCTGCTTGAGCAACGCCGCTGCCTCGCGGGAGTCTTCCGGATACAGCGCTAGAACAGTCGCACGCGTGTCTGATTGGCTCATGGCTTCACTGTGGTTGTTATCATCGGCGATTGGCAAACTCGCTGAGCATAGCCATACGCCCGACAAACGACCATCCCGAATCACACAATCATTTCAACCCGGTACGCCTGTCCCACAGGCCCGATCAACTGTTGGTCGGCATCAAACCGGCCATGTTCTGGCGCCGACGGTACGCGGTATCGCAATTGGCCAGCCTGCTTTTGGTGGGAACGAGCCTGCTCCGGGCGGCGTTCCGACGAAGACGGCGGCACATCCAACATCGATGTGACCGACATACCGCCTTCGCGGGCAAGCCCGC
Organism: Pseudomonas sp. 05L36; assembly: GCF_056398125.1. Classification (NCBI taxonomy): domain Bacteria; kingdom Pseudomonadati; phylum Pseudomonadota; class Gammaproteobacteria; order Pseudomonadales; family Pseudomonadaceae; genus Pseudomonas; species Pseudomonas sp. 05L36. Next base: position 279,355 of record NZ_JBFTOU010000003.1, read on the forward strand.
TCCCACAGGTTTTTGTGAACGACATAAATCACTGGGGGGGGGCTTGCCCGCGATGAGGCCAGCACAGTCATTTGTTCAGCCTGAGGGCTTGCTGCACCGCTCCATCCACGCTAAACCCACTCAGCAGCACCCCGCTAACCTCCACCTGCGGCAACGCCGCCAACGCCGTTTGTGCGTCGTCCTTCAGACGCGCCAGAATCAGCTGTTTGCCTTCCTGATGCACCCGCACAAAAAACTCCTGCAACGCCTCGATGCTGGTGCCATCCAGATCGGGCGATTCCTCAAGACTGAGAATCACCGTATGAATCGGCGATTGCGAATGCCGGATCAGACGCAAGGCGCCGCCAAGAATCCGCTCGACGTTGGCAAAGAACAACGCTTCCCCCGGCCGCACAATCATCACGCCAGACACTGCTAGCGCCGTTGGGTGGCGTTGCAGGTCGACAAAGTCGTGACCGCCATCGATGCGTCCCAGAATCTGGATATCCGCCGCCGACATCTGCTTGAGCATCAGCAACATACTGATCGCCACCGCCACCAGCAAGCCGTCCAGCACCCCCAGCACCAACACCGCACCCACGGCGCAGATCACCAGCAAGCGGTCACGGCGCCAGATGAAATACCGTCCCAGCGGCTGCAGGCTCAAGCCGCGCCCCAGGGCATGGATGACGATGGCGGCGAGGATCGGTTCCGGGGTCAGGGCGATGTAAGGCAGAACCGTCACGACAATGATCAGCACCACCAGCGCCGCCACGACACCGGCCAGGCGCGAAGTGGCACCCGCCGCCTCATTGGCCGACGTTGCCGAATACCCTGCCCCCGCCGGCATGCCGTGGAACAGGCCGGACAACAGGTTGGATGCCCCCAGCGCAAGCAGGTCGCGGTTCGAGGTGACGCGATCACCGTGCTTGAGCGCATAGGCACTGATCGAGCCATAAGACTCCGCATACAGAATCATCACCATGGCGAACGCCAATTCACCGAGACGCAGCCAGTCGGCAAACGGCAGTACCGGCAATTTCGGCACCTCCAGGCTCAGGTCGATCACGCCGATAAGCTTCACGCCATAAGCCGGCAGGTCCAGCCACTGCCCCGCCGCAATGCCGATCACCACCACCAACAAACCACCTGGCAGGCGCCGCAAGCGCGCGAACAGCCATAACAAGGCCAGCGCCACGGCGCCGACGCCAGCCGCCGCCCAGTTCCATTGCGGCAGTTGTTCCAGCAATTGCGGCAGAAAACCCACCAGGTTGGCCTCGGTCAAATGCACGCCGACCACGCTGGCGACCTGCTTGAAAATAATGGTCAGCGCCAGGCCAAAGGCAAACCCGCGCAGCACCGGTTTGGCGATGAACGAGGTCACGCTGCCGAGTTTGAACAGCCCGGCCAGCAAAAAAAACGCCCCGGTCACCAGCACCAGGCCGATGGCCAGGGTCGAGCGAAGCTCAGGATCGCCATTGGCCAGGGTGGCGGTCGCAGCGGCCAGCACGGCGGCGGAAGATGAAGTGGCCGAGACAATCGCAAATCGGCTGGTGCCGAACAGGCCATAACACAGCAACCCGGCAAACAAGGCGATCACCCCGGCCTGGGGCGCCAGTGCGGCGATGCTTGAATAGGCGACCGCTTCGGGCAGCAACAGGCCGGCAATCGACAACCCTGCCAACAGGTCCTGCCAGCGATTGGGTTGCTCGATGGGATTAGCGTTTGGGGCGCTCGACAATCCGGTGTCTCCAGGCGAAAAAAAACCGCTGCACATATCACGTGCAGCGGCCACTGTAGCTGAAAATCAAAAGATCGCAGCCTTCGGCAGCTCCTACACCGGCCGCGAACCGCTGCGATGTATCGGTCAACCCGATCTCTTGATCTTTAACGTCAGGCAGTCAGCGAGTAGATCAGCGCCGTAATCGCCACCAGGCCCACCGCCGTCACGAAGACGTTGGACGCCTGACCGCGATAGCGTGCCATCGCCGGCACCTTGCGGATGGCGTACATCGGCATCAGGAACAGGATCGCCGCAATCACCGGGCCACCCAGGGTTTCGATCATGCCGAGGATGCTCGGGTTCAGCGTGGCGACGATCCAGCACACCACCAGCATGAACGCGGCGGTCATGCGGTCCAGGGTCTTGGCGGACGGACGCTTGCCGCTCTTGACGATCAGGCCCTTGAGGCCTTCGCTGGCGCCGATGTAGTGGCCCAGGAACGACTTGGAAATGGCCACGAAGGCTATCAGCGGCGCCGCAAAGGCGATGGTCGGGTTGCTGAAGTGGTTGGCCAGGTACGACAGGATCGACAGGTTCTGCGCCTTGGCTTCAGCCAGTTGCGCTGGCGACAGGGTCAGCACGCAACTGAAGACGAAGAACAGCACCATCACCACCATCAGCAGGTGGGCGCGGGACAGGATCTGCGAGCTGCGCGCCTCGGCGTGCTCGCCATAGCGGCGCTTCTGGTCCACGGCGAACGCCGAGATGATCGGCGAGTGGTTGAACGAGAACACCATCACCGGAATCGCCAGCCACATCGTGTGCAGCAACGCCGAAGGCGCCGGCACGCTGCTGGCGGTGGCGAGGATGCCGCCGTTCCAGTGGGGAACCAGGTACACCGCCAGGAACAGCAGCGCAACGATGAACGGGTAGACCATCAGGCTCATGGCCTTGACGATCAATTGCTCACCGCAACGTACCACTGCCAGCAGGCCGAGGATCAGCACCAGCGACAGCACGGCGCGCGGTGGCGGCATGATGTGCAGTTGATGCTCGAGGAAACTGCCCACGGTGTTGGTCAGGGCCACGCTGTAGATCAGCAGGATCGGGAAAATGGCGAAGAAGTACAGCAAGGTGATCAGGGCACCGGCCTTGATGCCGAAATGCTCTTCCACCACTTCAGTGATGTCGGCGCCTTCGCGACCGGACAGTACGAAACGGGTCAGCCCGCGGTGTGCGTAGAACGTCATCGGGAACGCCAGCAACGCCAGGATCAGCAGCGGCCAGAAACCGCCCAGGCCTGCGTTGATCGGCAAAAACAGAGTACCCGCACCAATCGCCGTGCCAAACAGGCCCAGCATCCAGGTGGTGTCTTGGCGATTCCAGCTCGACAGTGTTGCTGGTGTCGCGTCTACATAGCGTTCGTTAACGCTATTGGCCTGATCATTCATCCGGTGGGATCTCCACATTCCGGTCACTTGCCACCCGGCCTGGACGCGTCGGAATACCCGACAGGCGGCGTCCGGCCGAAACAGGGGCGCGATTCTGGAGGATTAGTGAACAGAAGCAAAGGCTTAGGTGAGGAACGGTGGTACCAGATAGATGAAAATCCCCTGTGGGAGATCCCCTGTGGGAGCGAGCTTGCTCGCGATGGCTTTGGCACATCCAACATCTATTTGACTGACACACCGCTATCGCGAGCAAGCTCGCTCCCACAAGGAATTGCGGTGTTTTCGAGGCTACGTTTCATCGCCAGATGGCATCCGTCACTTGATAAAGGTCCATCGTCATGTATTTTTAACTGACCTGCATTCCTTCTGGAGTCTTCCCATGCCACTGGTTCGCGTCGACATCAAAAAACATCAGGACCCCAACTACGCCAAGCGCATCGGCCAACTGATCTATGCCGCCATGCACAACACCATCGGCGTGCCGGAGAACGATAATTTCCAGATACTCGCCGAACACGATACGCAGCATTTCATCTTTGATCCCGGTTATCTGGGCATCAACCGCACGGACCAACTGGTGGTAATCCAGATCACCATGAGCGAAGGCCGGACCGTCGAGCAGAAACAACGCCTCTACAAAACAATCGCCGAGAGCCTTAACACAGAGCTGGCCGTGCGCCTGGAGGACGTTTTCATTAATCTGGTGGAAGTGAAAAAAGAGAACTGGTCGTTCGGCAACGGGATTGCCCAATACGCCCTCTGATACTCAACCTGCAACCCCGAGAATGCCCCATGCCCCGAGTTTCCCGCAAACAAGCCGATCTCAACCGCGAGACCATAGTCGAAGCCGCCACACGGCTGTTTCGCGAACGTGGTTTGCACGGGATCAGTGTGGTCGATGTGATGGCCGCCGCGGGCCTGACCCACGGCGGATTCTACGGGCACTTCGAATCCAGGGAAGCCCTGGCGCAAGAGGCCAGCGGCAGAGCCTTCGAGCAGGCCGCGCAGCGCTGGCAAGCGCGGGTGGCCGAGCATGACAGCAAGGACGCCGCCCGCCGCGCCGTGGTCGAACCGTACCTGTCTCGCGAAAGCCGGGACAATCCGGGCGACAGCTGCCCGGTGGTGGCCTTTGCCGGGGACATGTGCCACGAGACCGCCGAAAGTGGCTTGCGCCAAACCTACCTGCAGGGCCTGAACAACCTGCTCGATTCCCTCGGCTCGCTGCTGGACGCAGAGGACGAAGCCGGCAAACGGCAGCAGGCGCTGGTGCAGTATTCGCTGATGTTCGGCGCGCTGATGCTGTCCCGGGCCACCCGCGGCGACCCGCTCTCGGACGAGATTCTCGAAGCCGCCCGTGCCACCCTCATGTCGTCGAAACAAAGCGCCGCTCGAGCCGATTTTACGATACCCACAGGGAGCCAAGCATGCCCGTAACCGTTCTGGTACTGGTTGAAACCATCAATGATTACCTGCCCATCCTCGAGCATCAGGGCTTCCATCTGATTCTGGCCCCGACGCCCGCCGAGCGCGCCGAGGCCATTGTCGGCCACGCCGGGCAGATCGATGCCGTCCTCACCCGTGGCCCATTGGGGCTGTATGCCGATGAAATCGCCGCGCTGCCCCACCTCAAGATCATCTGCGTGATCGGTGCCGGCTATGAACACGTCGACCTGCAGGCCGCCGCCGACCGGGGCATCACCGTCACCAATGGCGCCGGGGTCAACGCCTCGTCCGTCGCCGACCATGCCATGGCGCTGCTGCTGTCGCTGGTGCGCGATATACCCCGCTGTGATGCTGCCGTACGACGCGGCGAGTGGCCGAAGATCATGCGCCCTTCCCTCGCTGGCAAACGCCTGGGCATCCTTGGCCTCGGCGCGGTCGGCATGGCAATCGCCAAACGCGCCAGCGCCGGTTTCGACATGACCATTGGTTACCACAATCGCCAGCTTCGCAGCGATGCGCCCTACACCTTCTGCTCGACCCCGACCGAACTGGCGCGCACCTCGGACTTCCTGATCGTCGCCACGCCCGGCGGCCCGGCCACCAGGCACCTGGTCAATCGCCAGGTACTCGACGCGTTGGGGCCCAAGGGATTTATCGTCAACATCGCCCGGGCCAGTGTGATTGCCACCGCTGACCTGATCAGCGCCCTGGAGCAACGCCGGATCGCCGGTGCCGCGCTGGATGTGTTCGACGCCGAACCGAAGGTGCCGGATGCACTCAAGACCCTGAGCAACGTGATCCTCACGCCCCATGTCGCCGGGCTGTCCCCGGAAGCCACCCAAGGTACCGTCGAACTGGTGGGCAAGAACCTCGTGGCGTTTTTCTCCAGCCAACCGGTGCTGACGCCGATCGACTTGCCACCTGCCACGAGCCATGTCGCCCAGTGACGGCGATTCAAACAGCTGTATCAAAAACAATGATTGGCCGGCAACACGCTCGCCTATAAGAGCCATTCGCGGTTGTGGGTGCGCAGTCTGGGCATTAGATTAGCCAATAGTTTCAGGCCTCCAGAATAAGCAGAAGGGATAAGCATGGCGCTTAATGACCAGTCCACCCGTATCCGCACCGGCGAAGAGCTCGATGCCAGCCTGATCGATCCGTACCTCAAGGCCCATATTCCGGGGCTCAGCGGCTTGCCACGGATCAGCCAGTTTCCGGGCGGCGCTTCCAACCTCACCTACTTGCTGGAATACCCCGAACAGGAATTCGTCCTGCGTCGCCCGCCCTTTGGCCACAAGGCCAAGTCGGCCCACGACATGGGCCGTGAATTCCGCATCCTCAATCAACTGCGCGACGGCTTTCCGTACTGCCCGAAAGCCTATGTGCACTGCACCGACGAATCGGTGATCGGTGCCGAGTTCTATGTCATGGAGCGGGTCAACGGCATCATCCTGCGCTCGGACCTGCCGCCGGAACTGGGCCTGGATCCGGCAAAAACCGAAGCCCTGTGCAAGAGCTTCATCGACAAGTTCGTGGAATTGCATCGCGTCGACTACAACGCCTACGGCCTGGGCGACCTGGGCAAACCCGAAGGTTACGTGGCGCGGCAAATCAAAGGCTGGAGCGATCGCTACGAAAAAGCCCTGACCCCCGATGCGCCACAATGGCAATCGGTGAAAGCCTGGCTCAACGACAAGATGCCGGCCGACCATCCGGTCTCCAGCATCGTGCACAACGACTACCGCTTCGACAACGTGATCCTCGACCCGAACAACCCGATGCAGATCATCGGCGTGCTCGACTGGGAACTGACCACCCTGGGCGATCCGCTGATGGACCTGGGCAACACCCTCGCCTACTGGATCGAAGCCGATGATCCGGCGCCGGTGCAGATGATGCGCCGCCAGCCGAGCCATGCGCCGGGCATGCTGACCCGCCGCGAGTTCGTCGATTACTACGCCGAACGCTCGGGCATCCGCATCGACAATTTCGACTTCTACTACACCTACGGCCTGTTCCGTCTGGCCGGCATCGTGCAGCAGATCTACTACCGCTTCTACCACGGCCAGACCCAGGACAAACGCTTCGCGCAGTTCATTCACATGAACAAGCTGCTGGAGCAGATGAGCTTGCAGGTCATCCAGAAATCCAACCTCTGAGCCTGATGCTATTCAATCCACCGATCCACCGAACTCCTGTAGGAGCGAGCTTGCTCGCGAAGGTCTTTAACGATAACGCTCGCTTACTGACCAAACGCAGCAAGCCGTCCCTACCAAACAGCATCAGCAAAACCCCGGCATTCGACTCGATAACAAGACTTTTTATAAGGGAATCCCAATGTCCAAGACTCAGTTGTTCGACCTCGACGGCAAGATCGCTTTCGTCTCCGGCGCCAGCCGTGGCATCGGTGAAGCCATCGCCAAACTGCTGGCCCAGCAAGGCGCCCACGTAATCGTCTCGAGTCGCAAACTCGAAGGCTGCCAACACGTCGCCGACGCGATCATCGCCGCCGGCGGCAAGGCCACCGCCATCGCCTGCCACATCGGCGAAATGGAGCAGATCAGCCAGGTCTTCGCCAGCATCAAGGAACAGTTCGGCCGCCTCGACATCCTGGTCAACAACGCCGCGACCAACCCGCAGTTCTGCAACGTGCTCGACACCGACCTCAGCGCCTTCCAGAAAACCGTCGACGTGAACATCCGCGGCTACTTCTTCATGTCGGTCGAAGCCGGCAAACTGATGCGCGAAAACGGCGGCGGCAGCATCATCAACGTGGCGTCGATCAACGGCGTTTCGCCGGGGATCTTCCAGGGCATCTACTCGGTGACCAAGGCGGCGGTCATCAACATGACCAAGGTGTTTGCCAAGGAGTGTGCGCAGTTCGGGATTAGGTGCAATGCATTGTTGCCGGGCCTCACCGACACCAAATTCGCCTCGGCGCTGGTAAAAAACGAAGCCATTCTGAACACCGCTTTGCAGCAGATCCCGCTCAAGCGCGTGGCTGACCCGAGCGAAATGGCCGGCGCGGTGTTGTACCTGGCCAGCGACGCCTCCAGCTACACCACAGGTGTTTCGTTGAATGTGGATGGTGGTTTCCTGTCCTGATGGCCTGAGTCCCACAAATCCCGGTGGGAGCGAGCTTGCTCGCGATGGCGGTATCAGATTCAACAATGATGTTTACTGATATACCGCTATCGTCGGAACGCCGCCCGGAGCAAGCTCGCTCCTACAGAGTGATACCCCCAAACGGGTCGAGGTTACTGCGTGACACAGCGAGTAGTCGTGGTGACTCGGGTCACCTGCCCGTCTTCGGCCCGTACATCGCCCAGGACATCGGTTTTATCCATGGCCTGGCAGGTGCGTTCAGGAGGTGGTCGAGTGACCGGTGGCGGCGGTGGCGGACTGGCGCAGCCGCCGAGAATCGCCACGCAGAATGCCAGCGACACAGGTGAGATAACGCGTTTCCCAAAAATATTCATAGGTTGACCCGCGATAAGTTATCGACACATTTTTGTGACAACAAAACCGGCGCGCAAAATCCACACACCTGTCACAAAAATAAATATCTGCGAATCATTGATAGTGCAGCCGGTGGCCAACACCCATAAAAGCTGACAGTTCTTACATCACAGGATCAGGGTGTTACAGAGAGTTGCTTTGCAGTTCGTAACGCAATTCTTCGATCAATGCGGCGACCGATAGCGCATTTGCACCTTAACCCTGCCCCTTCGACCGCCATTCACCAGAGAACAGTCCCTGCTCCCGCGCCCAGACAATCGCCTCGCTGCGGCTGTGCACATTGAGTTTGGAATACACCGCCGCCACATGGTTGCGCACCGTGTTCGGCGCGAGTTTCAGGCGCGCGGCGATTTCCTTGTCGGTCCGGCCTTCGCAAATCAGGCCCAGCACTTCGCGCTCACGGGCGGTCAGGTCGGTGAAGGACACGCTGGGCAACTTCGGTGAATTGACGTTCTTCACCTTGGCCAGTTTTTCGATCAGCGTGCGGCTGAACCAAGAGGCGTCCTTCATCGCTTCCTCGATGGCCGACACCAGTTCCAGCTCGGTGCGCCTGCGCTCGGTGATGTCCACCAGCACCAGCAGATAGCACGGGTTGTCTTGAATGCTCACCGTGTCCGCCGACACGGTGCAATCGATCAGCCCGGCGTCTTTTCTGCGCACGCGCACATCGATGCGGTCCAGACTGCCGGTTTTCTCCAGCGCGGCGAACAGCCAGATGCGCGCGTTTTTGTCATCGATGAAATCGATCTGCGCAATGCTGATCCCAAGCACTTCCTCACTGGGATAACCGAGGGTATCGAGGAACGCTTCGTTGACGTCCAGCACCCGTTGATCAGCCGCGCCACACAGCAGAGTCGGCACCGGGGACAGGCGAAACGCTGTGGCAAAGCCTTGCTCCGCGCTGATCCGGTCGGTGACATCGTCCATGATCAACACCAGCGATTGCGGCTCGCCATGGCTGTCGGTCAATACCAGGCCGCGCACGCGGTGGACCCAGGTACGCTCTTCGTCCGCCGCCGAGGTCACCTCCACCAGCACATCGCTGAACGTCTCGCCGCGAGCCACACGGTTGATCGGATAGCTGTCGACTGGCACGACGTGATTGTTGCGATGGCGCAAGGCGAAGCGTTTGGCATAGGCCTCGGCGTTGGCACCCAGATCGCTGACTTGCGAGACACCGTGCATGGCCAGCGCCGCCTCGTTGGCCCACAGGATGCTCTGGTCGGGGTCCAGCAGAATTACCCCGTCGGACAAACCGGCGATGATTTGCTGCAACTGGCGGCGATTGGTTTCAGTGGTCAGGACGTCCTGGCTCATGGGTTCTCCCCGCGTGCGGCGGCGCCGTCATGCGCCGGCCTGTGAAGATTACGACCGCGCGCGTTCATTATCGTGCAGATGTAGGAGCTGCCGAAGGCTGCGATCTTTTGATTTTCGACGTCAGTTGAATGGCTGAAGATCAAAAGATCGCAGCCTTCGGCAGCTCCTACAGGGATTGTGTACTCCCGAAATATTCGGAAAATGCTTTCATCCATGGCGTCCACGCTAACGGCTAACGTTCATTTGCCAATACATTTCAAGGAGGGCAAGGAATGCCTGTCGCTGCAAATGGATGTCGCCTGCGCAACGCTCGATTTTCGGAATCCGTCGTATTTATCTGCTGACCGCTGTCGCCCATCAACGAGAGCCTGTGTTCGCAAATTGGCGGATGGGCAGGCTCGTGGTCGAGCAGTTGCGTTGTGCCGATGAAGCATCGCTAGTGACCTCCATGGCCTGGGTTGTCATGCCGGATCATCTGCATTGGTTGATGGAATTGAAGCATGGCACGTTGGCCGAGTTGATGTGCCGAATCAAATCCAGAAGCAGCCGTTCGATCAATTTCATGCGTGGCGATCAAGGTCGTCTGTGGCAGCGAGGGTATTACGACCGGGCATTACGTCGTGATGAAGACATCAAGGATGCGGCCCGGTACATCGTCATGAACCCTCTGCGGGCGGGATTGGTGAAACGGGTGGGTGATTATCCCTTGTGGGATGCCATTTGGATTTGAAAGGTCAAGATCAAAAGATCGCAGGCTGCGCCAGCTCCTACGGGAAACGCGCACATCCGCAAGGGTTGTACTCGGTCAATGTAGGAGCTGGCGCAGCCCGCGATCTTTTGACTTTCAGGCTGCCAATTGACTGGCAATCGTCGCCGAAGCCGCCAGCATCGCCCGCAACAGCACCGCACACCCGGCCGCCAGGTCATCCGGCGCGGCATTTTCGATTTCGTTGTGGCTGATGCCGCCTTCGCACGGCACGAAGATCATTCCGGCCGGGCCGAGTTCGGCGAGGAAGATCGCGTCGTGCCCTGCGCCGCTGACGATGTCCATGTGCGACAGGCCCAGGCCTTGGGCGGCGCCGCGCACGGCTTCGACACAGCCTTTGTCGAAGTACAGCGGCGGGAAGTCGGCCGTTGGCGTGAGTTCGAAGGTCAGGCCGTGTTCGTCGCAGGTGGTTTCGATGACTTCGCGCACTTCGGCGATCATCGAGTCCAGGCGCGCCGGTTCCAGATGGCGGAAGTCCAGGGTCATGCGCACTTCGCCGGGGATGACATTGCGCGAGCCGGGATAGGCCTGCAGGCAACCGACGGTGCCGCAGGCGTGGGGTTGATGGCTGAGGGCGGCGCGGTTGAGCGCTCCGACGATCACCGCGGCGCCGACCAGGGCGTCCTTGCGCAGGTGCATCGGGGTCGGGCCGGCGTGGGCTTCGACGCCGCGCAGTTTCAGGTCAAACCATTTCTGCCCGAGGGCGCCCATGACTACGCCTATGGTCTTGCGTTCGTCTTCAAGGATCGGGCCTTGCTCGATGTGGGCTTCGAAATAAGCGCCCACGGCATGGCCGGTAACCTGACGCGGACCGGCGTAACCGATGGCGTTCAACGCTTGCCCCACCGTCACGCCATCGGCATCGACCTTGGCCAGGGTTTCCTCGAGGGTGAATTTTTCCGCGAACACGCCGGAACCCATCATGCACGGGGCGAAGCGCGAGCCTTCTTCGTTGGTCCAGACCACCACTTCCAGCGGCGCTTCCGTCTCGATGTTGAGGTCATTGAGGGTGCGCAGCACTTCGACGCCGGCCAATACACCGAAGCAGCCATCGAACTTGCCGCCGGTGGGCTGGGTGTCGATGTGGCTGCCGGTCATCACCGGCGGCAGGTCGGGGTTGCGCCCGGGACGGCGAGCGAAGATGTTGCCGACGGCGTCGATGCTGACGGTGCAGCCGGCATCGATACACCATTTGACGAAAATGTCCCGGGCCTGGCGGTCCAGATCGGTCAGGGCCAGGCGACAAACGCCGCCCTTGACCGTGGCGCCGAGCCTGGCCAGCTCCATGAGCGATTGCCACAGGCGGTCGCGGTTGATGTGCTGATGGCTGGACTGCAGAACGTCGACGACAGCGTTCATGATGATCTCCTCAGGCTGTTCTTATGGATTTTTCAGGTGTTTCGTCGGTGGATTCAAAGCCCTCATCGCGAGCAAGCTCGCTCCCACATTGGATCTCCAGCGTTTACAAATCCCCTGTGGGAGCGAGCTTGCTCGCGATGGGGCCATTCGCTACACCGCAGATTTAGCGACAGACGGGCTGGGCCGCATCACACTCAACCCATAATAAATAATCCCACCCAGCGCCGAGCCGGTAAACCAGCCATAGCTGTAGAACCAGCTGAACGCATCGCTGCCCAGGGACAGCAGCGTCAACACCACCGGCACGCCAAAGGCCAGGAAACCGCACCAGTTCCACGCCGGATACACGTCATCGCGGTACAGGCCGGCAAGGTCGAGTTGCTGTTTCTTGATCAGGAAATAGTCCACCACCATGATCCCGGCAATCGGCCCCAGCAGGCTGGAATAGCCAAGCAACCAGTTGGAATAGACGGTTTCGAGGCTGACGTCCGAGACAATCAGGCCCAGTTTTTTCAGCAGTTCATGGGCCATCAATGCCAACCCGACAAACCCGGTGAGCAACACCGCTTTGGTGCGGTTGATGGCCTTGGGCGCGATGTTCTGGAAGTCATTGGTCGGCGACACGATGTTGGCTGCGGTATTGGTCGACAACGTGGCGATGATGATCAGCGCCATCGCCAGTGCGACCCACACCGGGCTCTGGATATGACCGATCAGGGTCACCGGATCGGACACCGTGACGCCCACCAGTTTCACCGACGCGGCAGTCATCACCACGCCGAGGGACGCGAACAGGAACATGGTCAGCGGCAAACCGATGATCTGCCCGACGATCTGGTCCTTCTGGCTTTTTGCGTAGCGACTGAAGTCCGGAATGTTCAGGGACAGCGTGGCCCAGAAGCCGACCATCGCCGTCAGCCCGGCGGCGAAGTAGCTGGCCACGCCGGCACCTTCGGGGCGCTTGGCCGGAATCGCCAGCAATTCGCTCATCGACACGTTGGGCATGGCCCAGACCAGCAGGCCTGCGCCCACCAGCACCAACAGCGGCGCCGACAGGGTTTCCAGCCATTTGATCGACTCGGCGCCGCGAATCACCACCCACAGGTTCAGCGCCCAGAACACCATGAAGCCGATGACCTCGCCAGTGCCGCCCAGGGATTTCCAGCCCTCGAACACCGAGCCGAGGAACAGGTGAATCGCCAGCCCGCCGAACATGGTCTGGATGCCGAACCAGCCACACGCCACCAGGGCCCGGATCAGGCACGGAATGTTGGAACCGAGCACGCCGAAGGACGAGCGCAGCAACACCGGAAAGGGAATGCCGTACTTGGTGCCGGGAAAGGCGTTAAGCGTCAGGGGAATCAATACGATGATATTGGCGAACAGAATCGCCAGCAGCGCTTCGCCGACGGTCAGGCCAAAATACGCGGTCAGCACACCGCCGAGGGTGTAGGTCGGCACGCAGATCGCCATGCCCACCCACAGCGCGGTGATGTGCCATTTGTTCCAGGTGCGTTCGCGCACCTTGGTCGGTGCAATGTCGTGGTTGTAACGGGGACTGTCGAGGACATCGCTGCCGGCTTCGAGCTCGAACAAGCCGTCGCGCTCGGTCACTTGCGATCTGATCTGTTGCATGGCCGCTCCACTGTTCTTTTGATTATTGTTGCTCATCAGGGGCTGGCGGCATCAATAAACGTGCCGTGTACCCCGAATACGCATCGGGCAGTTCCATAAACACATTGCAACCAACTGATGTTTATCAGTTTTATTCGCTGACTCGATTATTTGTCAGGCCACTCAGGCCGAATGCCAGCAAGTTGTCCGGACAGTCAGGACTCAAACTGGTGCGTCGATCTTTTTTTCAATGGCTGCGCATCAACCATAGACCATACTCAAACAGCTGATTTCACATAGGAAATCTTGACTATTTTTCGATCCTGTCAAGTGCGTCAAAATGGTGAGTGGTCTCACCATTTTGGTGATTCTTGTATTTAATCGTTAAATATCAATTAGTTAATAACAGCATAAGCTTATAAAAAATATTCTTGCCGATTCTGATAAGTGCAGCTAGCGTTTAATCCTGACAGCGTTGACAGGATTAGTTCTGTGCGAGCTGTTTTGAATAAAACATCTAGAACCGGCATAAGCCGGTCATTGCCTGCGAGGAACTCGGAATGTCTCTGTTGATCCGTGGCGCCACCGTTATTACCCATGATGAAAGTTATCGCGCCGATGTGTATTGCGCAGACGGCGTGATCAAGGCCATCGGCGAAAATCTCGATATACCTGCAGGCGCCGAAGTGCTTGACGGCAGCGGCCAGTACCTGATGCCCGGCGGCATCGACCCGCACACCCACATGCAACTGCCTTTCATGGGCACTGTGGCCAGCGAGGACTTTTACAGTGGCACGGCGGCGGGACTGGCTGGCGGCACCACATCGATCATCGACTTCGTGATTCCCAATCCGCAGCAATCCTTGCTCGAAGCCTTCCATCAGTGGCGCGGCTGGGCCGAGAAGTCGGCGTCGGACTACGGCTTTCACGTCGCCATTACCTGGTGGAGCGAGCAGGTCCGCGAGGAAATGGCCGAGTTGGTCAGCCAGCACGGCGTCAACAGCTTCAAGCATTTCATGGCCTACAAGAACGCGATCATGGCCGCCGATGACACCCTGGTGGCGAGTTTCGAACGCTGCCTGGAACTGGGCGCGGTGCCGACCGTTCACGCGGAAAACGGTGAACTGGTGTATCACCTGCAACGCAAACTGATGGCCCAGGGCATCACCGGGCCGGAAGCGCATCCCCTGTCGCGCCCTTCCCAGGTTGAAGGCGAAGCCGCGAGCCGGGCGATCCGCATCGCCGAAACCCTGGGCACGCCGCTGTACCTGGTCCACGTCTCGACCAAGGAAGCGCTGGACGAAATCACCTACGCTCGGGGCAAAGGGCAACCGGTCTACGGCGAAGTACTCGCCGGGCACCTGCTGCTGGACGACAGTGTCTACCGCGATCCGGACTGGCAAACCGCCGCCGGTTACGTGATGAGCCCGCCGTTCCGCCCTCGCGGCCATCAAGAGGCGCTCTGGCATGGCCTGCAATCGGGCAACCTGCACACCACCGCCACCGACCACTGCTGCTTCTGCGCCGAGCAGAAAGCCGCTGGCCGCGACGACTTCAGCAAGATCCCCAACGGCACCGCCGGCATCGAAGACCGCATGGCGGTGTTGTGGGATGAAGGGGTGAACAGCGGACGCTTTTCGATGCAGCAATTCGTCGCGCTGACGTCCACCAACACGGCGAAGATCTTCAACCTCTACCCACGCAAAGGCGCAATCCGCGTCGGTGCCGATGCCGACCTGGTGCTGTGGGACCCGCAAGGCACCCGGACCATTTCCGCCACGACCCACCATCAGCAGGTGGACTTCAACATCTTCGAAGGCAAGACCGTGCGCGGCGTGCCCAGTCACACCATCAGCCAGGGCCGCGTGGTCTGGGCCGACGGCGACCTGCGGGCCGAACGTGGGGCCGGGCGCTACATCGAACGGCCGGCGTACCCGGCGGTGTTTGATTTGCTGAGCAAGCGGGCTGAGCTGCACAAGCCTGTTGCCGTGAAACGCTGAGAGCGGCCTTCGGCCTTTCGCTGGCAAGCCAGCTCCTACAAGGGAAATGCATTCCAACCTGTAGGAGCTGGCTTGCCAGCGAAGGCGTCGTCACAGACAACACAAAAACAATGCCCATTCAGAGGCAGCACCTCAAATAACCGTGAGGCCAAAACCGTGATCAAGACCCTGGACCATCTCCCGCATCCCCATGAGAATGCGACCGCCCTCGCCGGCCATTTCACCGATCTGGCGCCGCCGCTCAACGAGCGTCAGGCGCACCTGGAAGCCTCGCGCTGCCTGTATTGCTACGACGCGCCCTGCGTGAATGCCTGTCCGAGCGAAATCGACATTCCCTCGTTCATTCGCAACATTGCGCAGGACAACGTGCAAGGTGCCGCGCAGAAAATCCTCTCGGCCAACATCCTCGGCGGCAGTTGCGCCCGGGTGTGTCCGACGGAAATTCTTTGCCAGCAAGCCTGTGTGCGCAACAACACTCACGAATGCGCGCCGGTCATGATCGGCCTGTTGCAACGCTACGCCGTGGACAACGCCCACTTCAGTACGCACCCCTTCCAGCGCGCTGCCGCCACCGGCAAACGCATCGCCGTGGTGGGTGCCGGTCCGGCCGGGTTGTCTTGTGCTCACCGCAGTGCCATGCACGGTCATGACGTGGTGATCTTCGAGGCGCGGGAAAAAGCTGGCGGCCTCAACGAATACGGGATCGCCAAATACAAGCTGGTGGATGACTACGCGCAAAAGGAGCTTGAGTTCCTGTTGCAGATTGGTGGGATCGAAATCCGCCACGGGCAGAAACTCGGGGAGAACCTGACCCTCAGCGAACTGCATCAACAGTTCGATGCGGTGTTCCTCGGCCTCGGGCTCAATGCCAGCAAACAGCTGGGCCTGGCCCACGAAGACGCACCCGGCCTGCTCGCCGCCACCGACTACATCCGCGAACTGCGCCAGGCCGATGACCTGAGCCAACTGCCCCTGGCCGACCATTGCATCGTCCTCGGCGCGGGCAACACCGCCATTGACATGGCGGTGCAAATGGCCCGCCTCGGCGCCCACGATGTGAATCTGGTGTACCGCCGTGGCGTCGAGGACATGGGTGCCACCCATCACGAACAGGACATTGCCAAGGCCAATCAGGTGCGGCTGATGACCTGGGCTCAACCGGAAGAAGTGCTGCTCGATGACCAGGGCCGCGTGCGCGGCATGCGTTTCGCCCGCACCCATCTGGTGGAAGGTCGCCTGCAAACCACCGGTGAAACCTTCGAACTGGCCGCCGATGCGATTTTCAAGGCCATCGGCCAGGCCTTCGACGGCAGCGCCCTCAGCGATCCGCTGGCCCGTGAGCTCAAGTGTCAGGGCGAACGCATCGAAGTCGATGAACAACTGCGCACCAGCATCCCCGGCGTGTATGCCGGCGGCGACTGCACCAGCCTCGACCAGGACCTTACCGTGCAAGCCGTGCAGCATGGCAAGCGCGCCGCCGAGGCAATCAACGCTCAACTGATGCTCAACGTGGAGGCTGCGTAAATGGCCGATCTGTCGATTGTCTTCGCCGGCATCAAAGCACCCAATCCCTTCTGGCTGGCCTCCGCGCCCCCCACCGACAAAGCCTACAATGTGGTCCGCGCCTTCGAGGCCGGCTGGGGCGGCGTGGTCTGGAAAACCCTGGGGGAAGACCCGGCGGCGGTGAACGTGTCGTCGCGCTACTCGGCGCACTTCGGGGCTAACCGGGAAGTACTCGGTTTTAACAACATCGAGCTGATCACCGACCGCTCTCTGGAGATCAACCTGCGGGAAATCACCCAGGTCAAAAAGGATTGGCCGGACCGCGCGCTGATTGTGTCGTTGATGGTGCCCTGCGTCGAAGAGTCCTGGAAAAACATCCTGCCGCTGGTGGAGGCCACCGGTGCCGACGGCATCGAACTGAACTTCGGCTGCCCCCACGGCATGCCGGAACGCGGCATGGGCGCTGCAGTCGGCCAGGTGCCGGAATACGTGGAACAGGTCACCCGCTGGTGCAAGACGTATTGCTCGCTGCCGGTGATCGTCAAGCTCACGCCGAACATCACCGACATCCGCGTCGCCGCCCGCGCCGCCTACCGTGGCGGTGCCGATGCGGTGTCGTTGATCAACACCATCAACTCGATCACCAGCGTCAACCTCGAACGCATGGTCGCCAACCCCATGGTCGGCAGCCAAAGCACCCACGGCGGTTACTGCGGCTCGGCGGTCAAGCCGATTGCCTTGAACATGGTCGCCGAAATCGCCCGCGACCCGCAGACCCAGGGCCTGCCAATCAGCGGCATCGGCGGCATCGGCAACTGGCGCGACGCCGCGGAATTCATCGCCCTGGGCAGTGGCTCGGTGCAGGTGTGCACCGCGGCGATGTTGCACGGTTTCCGGATTGTCGAGGACATGAAGGACGGATTGTCGCGCTGGATGGACAGTCAGGGCTACGCCAGCATCTCGGAATTTTCCGGCCGCGCGGTGGGCAACACCACGGACTGGAAGTACCTGGACATCAACTATCAGGTGATCGCGAAAATCGATCAGGAGGCGTGTATTGGTTGTGGTCGTTGCCATATCGCTTGTGAGGACACCGCGCACCAGGCCGTGGCCAGCCTCGAGCAGGCGGACGGCACTCACAAGTATCAAGTGATCGATGAGGAGTGTGTGGGCTGCAACCTGTGCCAGATCACCTGCCCGGTGCAGGACTGCATCGAGATGGTGCCGGTGGAGACGGGCAAGCCGTTCCTGGACTGGAATCATGATCCGAGGAATCCGTATCATGTCAGCCCTTGAGGTTTTCAGCGTTTGAGATTACGCCATCGCGAGCAAGCTCGCTCCCACAGTAGATTTGTGTCGTACGTCAATCCTGAGTACACCAATGATCCCTGTGGGAGCGAGCTTGCTCGCGATGAGGCCGGCCGCTACACCACAAATCTCAAGGCTCCAACCCAATCCCCCGCAAAATCACACTGGTCACCGTCTGCACTGCTTTTTCGAACTGCATGTCCGACAGCGGCTGATGATCGTTGAGAATATTCACCTGGTGATCGAAGTCGGCATAGTGCTGGGTCGAGGCCCAGATCATGTACAGCAGGCTCGAGGGTTCCACCGGCAGGATGCGTCTATCGTCCACCCACTGGCGGATTTTCGCTTCCTTCATCTTGGCCCAGTCGTACAGGCTCGCGTCCAGCGCTGCGCCGAGGGTCGGCGCGCCATGGATGATTTCGTTGGCCCAGACTTTCGAACCGTAAGGCCGGCTGCGGGAATGGTTCATCTTGGCGCGGATGTAGCTGCTGAGCACCACACGCGGATCATCGAACATCTCGAAGCACAGCGCGTCCTGCTTCCAGACTTCCAGCAAGTCGAACAGCACGGCGCTGTACAGTTCAGTCTTGGTGCTGAAGTAGTAGTGCAGGTTGGAACGCGGCAGTTGCACTTCAGCAGCGATGTCGGCCATGGCGGTGCTGCCGAAGCCCTTTTCAGCGAAGACCTTTTCCGCCCCCAGCAGGATTTTTTCGACGTTACTGCGACGAATCTCGATCTTGTGATTGCCCATGCGGATCCCCGACAACAACGTTGGGCAAGACTAGCATCCGCTCTGGACCGCGGCGACAGGGGAAAACGAAACTTCGTACAGCCGCTGTCGTAAAGCTAAACTCTGCACACTTGGAAACTGCCTGAGGTCCCCACGATGCTGCTCAAGAAAACCCTGACCGTCACTGCCCTGCTCGGCTCGCTGCTCGCTGCTTCTTCGGTGTTTGCCCACGCCCACCTGAAAAGCCAGACACCGGCCGCCGACAGCACCGTGGCCGCGCCAGCGCAATTGCGCCTGGTGTTCTCCGAGGGTATCGAGGCCAGTTTCACCAAAGTCACGCTGACCCGGGATGGCGCACCGGTGGCGGTCAAAGCGCTGACCACCGAAGGCAGCGATAAAAAGACCCTGATCGTCACCCCGGCTGCGCCGTTGGCCGCCGGGGCCTACAAAGTCGAATGGCACGCAGTGTCGGTCGACACCCACAAAAGCGAAGGTGCCTACGCCTTCAAGGTTGGCCAGTAATTCATGGCGAGCGCGCTGGTGCTGTGCCGCTTCCTGCATTTCATCGTGGTGTTGATGCTGTTCGGGGGCTGGGTGTTCAGGCCCTTGCTTGCAAATGGCGAAACGGCACTGGATCAGCGACTGGCACGGACCTGCCGGTGGCTGGCCGTGGTGGCGCTGGCCAGCGGGGTCTGCTGGTTGCTGCTGATTACCGCGAGCATGGCCGGGGCGTGGGACGCGGCCTTCGATCCGTCGACCCTGGGCCTGGTGCTGGGCAACACCTTTTTCGGCCAGGTCTGGCGCTGGCATTTGCTGATCAACCTGCTGTTGCTGGCGTTGCTCCTGACCCCATTGCGCGCCAGCCTTGCGCTGCGCCTGATCCTCAGTGGTCTGCTGCTGGCCACCCTGGCCCCGGTTGGCCACGGCGCCATGCTCGATGGCACCGCCGGGCATTTGCTGATCCTCAATCAACTCATTCACTTGATGTGCGTGGGTGCCTGGCTCGGCGGCTTGATGCTGCTGGTGATGATCTTGCGTCAACCCGATGGGCATTCGATCCGCGTGATGTTGCAGCGCTTCAGCGGCATCGGTTACGGCCTGGTCGCCGGGTTGCTGATCACCGGGCTGATCAATGTGCGGGTGCTCACCGGGGCGTTCTGGCCGACTCCGCTGTTCAGCGGTTTCGCCTTGATCCTGTCGATCAAGGCATTGTTGGTGGCCTCGATGCTGGGCCTGGCGTTGTTCAATCGCTTGCGGATCAATGATTGCGAACAGCGTCTGCAAACACTGCGCGCCAGCGTGATGCTGGAGTGGATGCTGGGGCTCGGCGCAGTGGCGGCGGTCTCGCTGCTAGGCACCCTGCCGCCAATGATCTCTAACTGATGTATCCATCCCCTGTGGGAGCTTGCTCGCGATAGCGGCCTGACATCCAACAGAAATGTTGACTGACAGTCCGTCATCGCGAGCAAGCTCGCTCCCACAGTTTTATCCCACAGGTTTCCCGGATATCCCGAAGCCTGCACAAGTCATCGTATAACTTCCGATTGACAACCCTCGAAAATCCCGCAAATATCGCCGCCAATGTTGTACGACGACATATGACAACAATAAAAACAACAAGAAACAATGGAGCGTCACAGTGAGCAAGCTCGTCCGCAATTCCTCCGCCCGTTCTTCGCGTCCAGACTTTACCCGTCGTCATACCCTGAGCCTGATCGGCTGCAGCGGCCTGGCCCTCGTCCTGCCCATCACCTGCCAGGCCGAAGGTTTCACTGACGACGCCAAAGCCACGCTGAACCTGCGCAACGCCTACTTCAACCGCAATTACACCAACCCGGCCTATCCCCAGGGCAAGGCTGAAGAGTGGACGCAAAACTTCATTCTCGACGCCCGGTCCGGGTTCACCCAGGGCACCGTGGGCTTCGGTGTCGATGTACTGGGCCTGTACTCGCAGAAGCTCGATGGCGGCAAAGGCACCGGTGGCACACAGTTGTTGCCGATCCACGACGACGGCCGCCCCGCCGACAATTTCGGCCGGCTCGGCGTGGCGCTCAAAGGCAAGGTCTCGAAAACCGAATTGAAGGTAGGCGAATGGATGCCAGTGCTGCCGATCCTGCGCTCCGACGATGGCCGCTCGCTGCCGCAGACCTTCCAGGGCGCTCAGGTGACCTCCAGCGAAATAAGCGGCCTGACGCTGTACGGCGGTCAATTCCAGAAAAACAGCCCGCGTAACGACGCGAGCATGGAAGACATGTTCATGAACGGCAAAGCGGCGTTTACCTCGGACCGTTTCAATTTCGGCGGCGGTGAATATGCGTTCAATGAAAAGCGCACGCAGGTCGGCGTCTGGTACTCGGAACTCAGTGACATTTACCAGCAGCAATACTTCAACCTGACGCACAGCCAGCCCGTTGGCGACTGGACCCTGGGCGCCAACCTGGGCTACTTCATTGGCAAGGAAGACGGCAGTGCCAAGGCCGGTGACCTCGACAACAAGACTGCGTTCGCCCTGCTCTCGGCCAGATATGGCGGCAACACCTTCTATGTCGGCCTGCAAAAACTCACCGGTGACAACGTCTGGATGCGGGTCAACGGCACCAGCGGCGGCACCCTGGCCAACGACAGCTACAACTCCAGCTACGACAACGCCCGGGAGAAATCCTGGCAAGTGCGCCACGACTACAACTTCGTCGCCCTGGGCGTTCCGGGCCTGACCCTGATGAATCGCTACATCAGTGGCGACAATGTGCACACCGGCGCCATCACCGACGGCAAGGAATGGGGCCGCGAATCCGAACTGGCCTACACGGTGCAGAGCGGCCCGCTGAAAAACCTCAACGTGAAATGGCGTAATGCGAGCATTCGCAAGAGCTTCAGCACCAACGAGTTCGATGAGAACCGGGTGTTCATCAGTTATCCGATCAGCCTGCTGTAAACACAAAACCACTGTGGGAGCGAGCTTGCTCCGGGCGGCGTTCCGACGATGAGGCCGTAACATTCAACATCTGCATTGACTGTTATACCGCCATCGCGAGCAAGCTCGCTCCCACAGGTTCCACGCCAGTCTGGAGATCAATGCCAGCATGTATGAACCGACCCTCCGTCAATTTCCACCAATGTCGCGTTGACAAGTGCCGGAAACCCTAAGGATACTCCAGCACAGTCATACGACAACCTACAACAAATCAATAACAACAACCGCGTGTCCAGGATTCCCATGACGACCACAGCAACCGCCCGCCCCCCTTTCAATCGCCTGCTGCTGACCGGCGCCGCCGGTGGCCTCGGGAAAATCCTGCGCGAAAGCCTGCGCCCCTACGCCAATGTGATTCGCCTGTCGGATATCGCCGATATCGCGCCGGCTATCGATGACCGCGAAGAAGTGATGCCCTGTGACCTCGCCGACAAGCAGGCGGTGCATCAACTGGTCGAAGGCGTGGACGCGATCCTGCACTTCGGCGGCGTGTCGACCGAGCGCTCGTTCGAAGAGATCCTCG
The DNA here is from genome assembly GCF_056398125.1 of Pseudomonas sp. 05L36. Classification (NCBI taxonomy): domain Bacteria; kingdom Pseudomonadati; phylum Pseudomonadota; class Gammaproteobacteria; order Pseudomonadales; family Pseudomonadaceae; genus Pseudomonas; species Pseudomonas sp. 05L36. The sequence continues at coordinate 301,564 of NZ_JBFTOU010000003.1, forward strand.
GCGCCAACATCTGCGGCGTGTTCCACATCTACGAAGCGGCGCGCCGCCACGGCGTGAAGCGGGTGATCTTCGCCAGCTCCAACCATGTGATCGGCTTCTACAAGCAGGACGAAGTGATCGACGCCCACTCCCCTCGCCGCCCGGACAGCTACTACGGCCTGTCCAAGTCCTACGGCGAAGACATGGCCACCTTCTACTTCGACCGCTATGGCATCGAGACCGTCAGCGTGCGCATCGGCTCCTCGTTCCCGGAACCGCATAACCGCCGGATGATGAGCACCTGGCTGAGCTTCGGCGACCTGACCCGACTGCTCGAACGCGCCTTGTACACGCCGAATGTCGGCCACACCGTGGTCTACGGCATGTCCGACAACAAGGACATCTGGTGGGACAACCGTTATGCCACGGCCCTGGGTTTTGCCCCGCAGGACAGTTCCGAAGTGTTCCGCGAAAAAATCGAAGCCCAGCCGATGCCAGCCGCCGACGACCCGGCGCGGCTCTATCAGGGTGGCGCCTTCTGCGCAGCCGGTCCGTTCGGCGACTGAGCCCGCGCCGCTCACTTGATCCCCACGACAAAAACCAAGGGAATGAGTTGCCATGCAAGCCGAATTGATTGTCGACGCCCGCAACGCCGTCGGTGAAAGCCCGGTCTGGGTGCCTGAGGAAAACGCGCTGTACTGGGTCGATATTCCCGCTGGCGGTTTACAGCGCTGGAGTGCCGAAACCGGGCAGGTGGATGCCTGGAAAACCCCGGAGATGCTCGCTTGCATCGCCCGTCATCGTGACGGAGGCTGGGTCGCCGGCATGGAAAGCGGGTTCTTCCACCTGCATCCGCGCAACGACGGCAGCCTCGACAGTGAACGGCTGGCCCGCGTCGACCATGCCCGCACCGACATGCGTTTGAACGACGGCCGTTGCGATCGTCAGGGACGCTTCTGGGCCGGCAGCATGGTGCTGAACATGGGCGCCAACGCCGCCGAGGGTAGGTTGTATCGCTACGGCGCCGGGCAGCGCGAGCCGCTCGACGCCCGACTGAGCGGTTTCATCGTGCCCAACGGCCTGGGCTTCAGCCCGGACGGACGCACGATGTTCCTGTCCGATTCCCATCCCCAGGTCCAGCAGATCTGGGCCTTCGACTACGACATCGACACCGGTACGCCTTCGAATCGACGCGTATTCGTCGACATGAATCAGTACTGCGGGCGTCCCGATGGCGCGGCGGTCGACGCCGATGGCTGCTACTGGATTTGCGCCAACGATGCCGGGTTGATCCACCGTTTTACCCCCGACGGCCGACTTGACCGCTCCCTCGCCATACCGGTCAAAAAACCCACCATGTGCGCCTTCGGTGGCCCTCGACTGGACACGCTGTTCGTGACCTCGATCCGCCCCGGCGACGACCATGACCCGCAATCACTGGCCGGTGGCGTGTTCGCCGTCGACCCCGGCGTAACAGGTTTACCCGAACCCCTTTTCAACGATTGAATGATGAGGGAGCTTCTGTGGCGAGGGATAAACCTCAAAAATCAAGTAGCAGGTCACTATGTCGCTGACACTGATCGAACTCGAAGACGAATTCACCCATCTCACCCTCGCCCCGGAACTCGGCGGCAGCATCGTCAACTGGACCGCGCGCAGCTCTGGCCAACCCTTGTTGCGCCGCGCCGATGCGCATGCCCTGAACACCGGCCTGCCCGGCAAGCTTGGCTGCTTTCCCTTGATCCCCTGGTCCAATCGCATTGCCGAAGGTGGTTTCGATTGCCCCGACGGCTGGCTGGCACTGACGCCCAACAGCCTCACCGATCCCCTGCCGATTCACGGCAGCGCCTGGCAGCAGCCGTGGCAGGTGATTTCCCGATCTGAAAATGAAGTAATCCTGCAACTGGACAGCACAACACCCTTCGCCTGGCGCTCCCGGCAACGCTTCCATTTGCACGCGGGCAAGCTGAGCATCGAAATGCACGTCACGCACCAGGCTGAAAACGCGGCGTGGCATGGTTTGGGGCTGCACCCGTACCTGCCGCGGACAGCGAACACCCGACTACAGGCACCGGCCCGGCACGTGTGGTTGTGCGACGCGGCAAAACTGCCGACAGAACTCAGCGCATTGCCGCTCGAGTGGGATTTTCAGCAACTCAAGTCATTGCCCGAAGCGCTGGTGGACAACGGTTTCTGTGAATGGGACGGCCACTGCCTGATCCATCAACCCGACCTCGGTTATGAACTCGACTGCCAGGCCACAGGCAGCGATTACTATTTGCTCTACTGCCCGGTGGGTCAGGGGTTTTTCTGTATCGAACCGGTGAGCCACCCGGTCAACGCGCACCACCTGCCCGGTCGGCCAGGCTTGCGTTTGCTGGAACAGGGCCAATCCACCGAACTGTGCTTTACCCTGCAGTATCGGCCGCTTCAGGCTGGCGCCGCCAACAGTTGACTCAACACCGCGCGCAACTTGCCGGGCTTCACCGGTTTGTTCAGCAAGGGTGCGTTGAGCCGCTGCAACGCACGCCGACAATGGTCGGTGCGGTCGGCGGTAATGATCACCGCGGGAATGTCCTGGTGGAAATGCTCGCGCAAATGTCGCACCACATCACAGCCGACCACCCCGTGATCGAGATGATAGTCCGCGAGAATCAGTTCCGGCGCCTGCCCGCGTAGCGCCGCCAGCGCAGCCGCTTCATCGGTGGCGGTCAGCACGTCGCAGCCCCACTGCCCAAGCAACGCGCTCATGCTTTCGAGAATGCTCACTTCGTTGTCGAGCACCAGTAAACGGCGGCCCGGCAGCGGGTTGCCGGTGCCCGGTTGTGGCACCGCCTGGCTCACGGGCAATGGAACCTCGTCGGATATCGGCACCTCGATGCTGAACATCGAACCCCGCCCCGGCAACGAGTACACGCCGATCTTATAGCCAAGGATCTTGGCGATGCGCTCGACAATCGCCAGCCCCAGGCCCACGCCCTTGCGGTCGGCGGCGCGGCCGACGTCCAGCTGGTTGAACTCGAGGAAGATCGAATCGAGCCGGTCCGCGGCGATGCCACGCCCGGTGTCCCAGACCTCCAGGCGCAACATCTCGCCGCGACGCCTTGCCGCCAGCAGGATGCTGCCTTCGTCGGTGTAGCGGCAGGCGTTGCTGAGGAAATTGCGCAGGATCCGCGTCATCAGCCGCAAGTCGGTGCTGATGGCGTAATCGGCCATGCGCACCCGAAGGTTCAAGCCGGCCGCCTGCGCGACGGACTGAAACTCCGAGACCAGCGGCCCGAGCAGTTCGTCGAGGCGGTACGGGGCGATGTCCGGCTTGACCGCGGCCTGATCGAGCCGGGAAATGTCGAGCAAATCCGTCAGCAGGTCTTCGGCCCCTTCCAGGGCCTGGTGAGTACGTTCCACCAGCAGTTGTTCGGCTTCCGGCAATTGGCGTTCGCGCAGGGTCGAAATCAGCAACCGCGCGGCATTCAGCGGTTGCAGCAGGTCGTGGCTGGCGGCGGCGAGGTATTTGTCCTTGCTGTGATTGGCCGCCTCGGCGGCATCGCGGGCGTCGCGCAAGGCCCGGGCGATCTGTTTACGCTGGGTGATCTGCTGCTGAAGGTTACGGTTGGCTTCGAGCAATTCATTGGTGCGCGCGACGACGCGCAACTCCAGTTCGTCATTGAGTTGCTGCAGGCGTTGCTGGGCCAGTTTGCGCTCGGTGATATCGGAAACGAACCCTTCCACCAGCCCTTCCTGGCCGGGCTTGAGCAACAGGTTCATCAATACATCCAGATGACTGCCGTCCTTGCGCCGCAAGCGGGTTTCATAGCCGTGCAGGCTGCGCTGGTGCCTGAGGATTTCGCCGATGTTTTCCAGCTCCTGCGCGCCGTCGACAAACAGGGTGCTGGCCAGGTCGGTCAGGGAGAACAGCACCTCCTGCGGGTCCTGGTAGCCGAGCATGCGTGCCAGCGCCGGGTTGGCGGCGCGCATGCCATCGTGCAGGCTGACCTGGAAGATCCCGTGCACCGCGTTTTCGAACAGCCACTTGTAGCGGTTACGCTCGGCTTCCAGATCATCCAGGCGCGCGGCCAGTTCCGGGTAATGACTCTTGCGCGCCGAATGGCTGCCCAGCCCCAGCAGCCCGGCCAGGGCTCGTTGTTGCTCGTCAGAGGGCTTCGCCATAGACGACCTCGACATCACGCTGGCTGGATTCGCGCGGGTTGGTCAGGATGCATGGATCGTGCATCGCATGCTGCGACAGGAATGGAATGTCCGAGGTCCGCACGCCATGCAAACCGAGGGTTTCGTGAAAGCCGATGGCGTGCTTGAGGGCGATCAGGTGTTCGACCAGGCGCCCACAGATCTGCCGGTGATTCAGGCCTCGGCAGTCGATGCCGAAGGTCTCGGCGATCACCTTGAAGCGCTCCGGCGCCGAGTTGTAATTGAAGGCCACCACGTGCTCGACGAGCACCGCGTTGCACAGGCCGTGGGGCAGGTCGAGAAAGCCGCCGAGGCTGTGGGACATGGCATGCACGGCACCGAGGATGGCGTTGGAAAACGCCAGCCCGGCCTGCATGCTGCCGAGCATGATTTTTTCGCGCAGGGCGATGTCGGTCGGGTTGGCGATCATTTGCACCAGGTTGCCATTGATCAGGCGCATCGCCTCCAGCGCATGGGGATCGGTCAGCGGCCCGTGGCCGGTGGACACGAAGGCTTCGATGGCATGCACCAAGGCGTCGATGCCGGTACAGGCCGACAGGAACGGGTCCATGCTCAGGGTGGTTTCCGGGTCGATCAGCGAAACGTCCGGCACCACGGCCTTGCTGACGATGGAGAACTTCATGCGCTCCTGCTGATTGGAAATGATCACGAATTGCGAGACGTCGGCCGAGGTGCCGGCAGTGGTCGGAATCAGGATCAGCGGCGGGCTGGGCACGCGGATGGTGTCCACGCCCTCGAATTCGAGAATGCTGCGGCCATGGGCGACGACGATGCCGATGCCTTTGCCGCAGTCCATCGGGCTGCCGCCACCGACGGCGACGATCACGTCGCAGTGGTTTTCCCGGTACATCTCGGCGCCGAGCATCACCTCTTCGACCCGCGGGTTGGGCGAGACATCACTGTAAAGGCAGTATTCGATGCCCAGGGCCTGCAGGCTGGCTTCGACATCGGCGACCCAGCCGGCGGCAATCACGCCGGGGTCACTGACCACCAGGACCTTGCGCGCGCCAAAGGTCTTGGCGTAATTGCCGACACTGTGCCGGCTACCGGCACCGAAGATGATTTCAGGTGAAACGAATTTGCGCAGCTGGTTGAGACTCTGGCTCATTGGAAAGCCTGTTTTTATTGTTTTGGAAGGTAGAAACCACACTAAACCATCCAGCTGTGAATGCAATCAGACCAATGGGTAGCACATTCAAGTTCACCGCAGCCCCCTGTAGGAGCGAGCTTGCTCGCGAAGGTGTGTCAGCAAAACAGGTGTCAACTGACACACCATCGCGAGCAAGCTCGCTCCTACAGGGGATTTGTGTCGCCAGACTATCCGCGATAGATCAGCTGCGAAGCCTTCGCGTTACGCAGCGTCAGATGCTCCATCCCCAACCCTGGCGCCTCGGCTTCTTCGCGGGCCTTGAGGATCACCCCGTGGTGGGGCGACTTGCTGCACACCGGATCGGCATTGGCGGCATCGCCGGTCAACATGAAGGCCTGGCAGCGGCATCCTCCCAGGTCCTTGTGCTTTTCGTCGCAGGAGCGACACGGCTCCTTCATCCAGTCATCGCCGCGAAAGCGATTGAAGCCGAACGAGTCGTTCCAGATGTGCGAGAGGCTGTGCTCGCGCACGTTGGGAAACGCTACCGGCAACTGCCGGGCGCTGTGGCAAGGCAAGGCCGTGCCGTCGGGAGTGATGTCGAGAAACAGGTTGGCCCAGCCGTTCATGCAGGTCTTGGGACGTTCCTCGTAGTAGTCCGGGGTGACGAAGATCAGCTTGCACGGGTGGCCCTGGGCTTCAAGGCGTTCGCGGTATTCATTGGTGATGCGCTCGGCACGCTGCAGTTGCTCACGGGTGGGCAACAGGCCGACGCGGTTCAGTTCGGCCCAGCCATAGAACTGGCAGGTGGCCAATTCGACGAAGTCCGCTTCCAGCTCCAGGCACAGCTCGATGATCTGCGCGATCCGGTCGATATTGTGCCGGTGGGTGACGAAGTTCAGCACCATCGGGTAGCCCTGGGCTTTCACCGCCCTGGCCATGGCCAGTTTCTGCGCAAAGGCCTTGCGCGAGCCGGCGAGCATGTTGTTCACCGCTTCGTCGGCGGCCTGGAAGCTGATCTGGATATGGTCCAGCCCGGCGACCTTGAAGTCGCGCACCTTCTGCTCGGTCAGGCCGATGCCGGAGGTGATCAGGTTGGTGTAGTAGCCCATGTCCCGGGCGGCCTTGATCAGTTCGGCGAGGTCCTGACGCACCAGTGGCTCGCCACCGGAAAAGCCCAATTGCGCGGCGCCCATGTCCCGCGCTTCACGGAATACACGAATCCATTCTTGCGTGCTCAGTTCCTCGCCGTGACGGGCAAAATCCAATGGATTGGAGCAATAGGGGCATTGCAGCGGGCAGCGGTAGGTCAGCTCGGCGAGCAGCCACAACGGTGGCCCGGGCAGCGTCTCACTCGATCCAGAATTGCGCATGGGCCACCTCCAGAAACGCCAGCACGTCTTCGTCGATCCCGGGTACCCCGGGGAAACTGGCGCTCAACCGATCAATGATCGCCGCCACGCTGCGCTGGCCATCCACCAGGTCGAGAATCTGTCCGGCACTGGCGTTGAGCTTGATCATGCCTTCGGGGTACAGCAGCACGTGGCAGTCCTGGCGGGGCTCCCATTGCAGACGAAAACCGCGACGCAAGGCCGGTGACTGCTGGCGATCGATCAGGCTCACAGGGCAATCCCCCGGTGCCAGACGTTGTCGCCGGTGACTGTGTGATACGGCGGGCGCGCAAACTCGTAGGCCATGCTCATGGCATCGAGCATGCTCCACAGCACGTCGAGCTTGAATTGCAGAATCTGCAGCATGCGTTGTTGCCCCTCGGCCGTCACGTAGTGCGCCAGGGTGATGCGCAAGCCATGCTCGACATCACGCCGCGCCTGGCTCAGGCGCGTGCGGAAATAGTCGTAGCCGGCAACGTCGATCCACGGGTAATGAGTGGGCCAGGCGTCGAGTCGCGATTGATGGATCTGCGGTGCGAACAACTCGGTCAGCGAACTGCTGGCCGCTTCCTGCCAACAGGCGCGACGAGCGAAATTGACGTAGGCGTCCACCGCAAAACGCACCCCGGGCAGCACCAGTTCCTGGGACAGGATCTGCTCGCGATCCAGGCCCACGGCTTCGCCCAGGCGTAGCCAGGCTTCGATACCGCCCTCGCTGCCGGGGACGCCGTCGTGGTCGAGGATCCGTTGCAGCCATTCGCGGCGCACGTCGCGGTCCGGGCAGTTGGCGAGAATCGCGGCGTCCTTCAGGGGAATGTTGACCTGATAGTAGAAGCGATTGGCGACCCAGCCCTGGATCTGCTCGCGGCTGGCGCGGCCGGCGTACATGGCTTGGTGGTAAGGGTGGTGGATGTGGTAGTAGGCACCCTTGGCGCGCAGGGCGGCTTCGAATTCGCTGGGGGACATTGGGGTGTCAGTCATTTTATTCTCCGGGAGTTTTTGCGGTGCCCGCGCTGGCCCTATCGCGAGCAAGCTCGCTCCCACAGGTGTTCGGTGGGAACACAAATTTCATGTACAGCAGAAATCCATTGTGGGAGCGACGGTGCGGCGATCCGACTTGCTCGCGATAGGGCCTTTGGCTACAGCTCAATACTCATGCCGTCATAAGCCACTTCAATCCCCCGCCGCTCCAGCAAAGCCCGCTCGGCCGAGTCTTCATCGAGGATCGGATTGGTGTTGTTGATGTGGATCAGCACCTTGCGCTGGCGGTTGAAACCCTCCAGCGCTTCAAGCATGCCGCCCGGGCCGCTTTGTGGGAGGTGCCCCATTTCGCTGCCCAGGCTCTGGCCGACTTCGCAGATACGCATCTCGTCGTCGCGCCACAGGGTGCCGTCCAGCAGCAGGCAATCGGCACGCTGCATCCAGCCCAGCACTTCATCGTCGATTCGGCCAAGGCCCGGGGCATAGAACAGCGAGGCGCCGTTGCGCAGGTCTTCGATGAACAGGCCTATGGTGTCGCCCGGTTGCGGGTTGCCGCGATTGGGCGAATACGGCGGTGCGTTGCTCACCAGGGGAATCGCGCGAAACTGCAAATGCTCGCAGGCCGGGATGTTGAACGGCTGGCGATCGAGGCCGACCGGTTGCCAGTGCAATCCGCCGTTCCAGTGTCCGAGCATGTTGAACAGCGGGAAACCACTGCTCAGGTCCTGATGCACGCGCTCGGTGCACCACACCGCATGCGGACAGCCTTCGCGCAGGCTGAGCAAACCGGTGCAATGGTCGATCTGGCTGTCCAGCAGCACGATGCCGGCGATGGCGCTGTCACGCAGGCGCCGCGCCGGTTGCATGGGCGCAAAACTCTCGAGTTGCGCGCGAATGTCCGGTGAAGCATTGCACAGCACCCACTCCACGCCGTCGTCGCTCAGGGCAATCGACGACTGCGTACGGCGCTGGGCCCGCAGGCTGCCATTGCGCACACCGGCGCACTGGCGGCAGTTGCAGTTCCACTGCGGGAAACCACCGCCAGCGGCGGAACCGAGAACGCGGATGTGCATGGCAGATGCTCCAGAAGGCAGGCCCGGCCAACGCAGCGGCTGGCCGGGTGATCAATCAACGGTTGGCGAAATACATCGTCACTTCGAAGCCAATGCGCAGATCGGTAAACGCGGGTTTAGTCCACATGGGTCATTCCTCTTCTTGTGCCGGGTGATTCCGGTAGAGCCATTAATGCACGGGGCATCGAGTGCCCGAATGCTACTTTCGAAGGAGTTGGCGGGGTGATTTGGTAGGGGGGGTGCGATCGTCATGCACACACAACATTGTAGGAGCGAGCTTGCTCGCGAAGGACGCAAAGACACCGTGTACATACAGACAGCACGCGGCATCGTTGACGTCCATCGCGAGCAAGCTCGCTCCTACAGGGTGGTTGCCGTTAGTGCGAGGTTAGAAGAACCCCAGCGGATTGATGTCGTAGCTCACCAGCAGGTTTTTGGTCTGCTGATAGTGATCGAGCATCATCTTGTGGTTTTCCCGGCCGACGCCGGACTTCTTGTAGCCACCAAACGCGGCGTGCGCCGGGTACAGGTGGTAACAGTTGGTCCACACGCGCCCGGCCTTGATCGCCCGGCCCATGCGGTAGGCGCGGTTGATGTCGCGGGTCCACAGGCCGGCGCCGAGGCCGAACTCGCTGTCGTTGGCAATGGCCAGGGCTTCGGCTTCGTCCTTGAAAGTGGTGACCCCCACCACCGGGCCGAAGATTTCTTCCTGGAACACACGCATCTTGTTGTGGCCCTTGAGCAGGGTCGGCTGGATGTAATAGCCGCTGGCCAGGTCGCCCTCCAGACGCTCGGCCGCGCCGCCGGTGAGCAGCTCGGCGCCCTCCTCCTGGGCAATGGTCAGGTACGAGAGGATCTTGTCGTATTGCTGCTCGGACGCCTGGGCGCCGACCATGGTCTCGGTGTCCAGCGGGTTGCCGCGCTTGATCCTGGCGATCTTCTTCATCACCTCGGCCATGAACGGCTCGTAGATCGACTCCTGCACCAGCGCTCGGGACGGACAGGTGCAGACTTCGCCCTGGTTGAAGAACGCCAGCACCAGGCCTTCGGCGGCTTTTTCGATGAACGCGGGCTCGGCGTTCATGATGTCTTCGAAGAAGATATTCGGCGACTTGCCGCCCAGCTCGACGGTGCTCGGGATGATGTTCTCGGCGGCGCAATGCATGATGTGCGCGCCCACCGGGGTCGAGCCGGTGAAGGCGATCTTGGCGATGCGCTTGCTGGTGGCCAGGGCCTCGCCGGCTTCGCGACCGAAGCCCTGGACGATGTTCAGCACGCCCGCTGGCAGCAAGTCGGCGATGAGTTCGGCGAAGACCATGATCGACAGCGGCGTTTGCTCGGCAGGCTTGAGCACGATGCAGTTGCCGGCGGCCAGGGCCGGGGCGAGTTTCCAGGCGGCCATCAGCAGCGGGAAGTTCCACGGAATGATCTGCCCGACCACGCCCAGGGGCTCATGGAAGTGATAGGCCGTGGTCAGCTCGTTGATCTCGGCGGCGCCGCCTTCCTGGGCGCGGATGCAGCCGGCGAAGTAACGGAAGTGGTCGGCCGCCAGCGGCACGTCGGCGTTCAGTGTTTCGCGCACGGCCTTGCCGTTGTCCCAGGTTTCGGTGACGGCCAGGACCTCTAGGTTCTGCTCGATGCGGTCGGCGATTTTCAGCAGCACCAGGGAGCGGTCCTGGGCCGAGGTCTTGCCCCAGGCGTCGGCAGCGGCATGGGCGGCGTCAAGGGCCTTGTCGATGTCGGCGGCGCTGGAGCGCGGGAATTCGGCGATCACTTCACCGTTGACCGGCGAGGTATTGGTGAAGTACTCGCCATTGATCGGAGCGACAAACTCGCCACCGATGAAGTTGCCGTAGCGCGGCTTGAAGGTAATGACGGCGCCTGGGGTTCCGGGTTGTGCGTAGATCATGGTGGGCCTCTGTCTGGGTCGATGCCTGTCGTGCTGACAGGCGATGAGCCGATACTAGAGAGCCCCGCGTGCCAGACGAATGCATCGTTGGCAGGAGGGGCTCTCGTTATTTGGTCGTAGGAGCGAGCTTGCTCGCGATGAACCGGAGAACGCCACGGGGTGTCAGGTTTCCAGCGTTACCGTTTACGACCATCGCGAGCGAGCTCGCTCCTACAGGGGTTATGCGGTGGAATCGGGATCAGTGCTTGGCGACGAGGTCCTTGGGCAGCTTGAAGGTCCAGAGCATGCCGCCCTGGTTGAAGTCCTTGATGCGCTTGGCCACTTCACCGCCCCACAGCGGTACCGCGCCGCCCCAGCCGGAGAGCACCGAAACGTACTGTTCGCCGTCCATTTCCCAGGTGATGGGTGAGCCGAGCACGCCGGAGCCGGTCTGGAATTCCCAGACCTTCTCGCCGGTCTTGGCGTTGAACGCCTGCAGGAAACCTTCAGGCGTTCCGGTGAACACCAGGTTGCCCTTGGTGGTCAGCACCCCGCCCCACAGCGGCGCATAGTTCTTGTGACGCCAGACTTCCTTGCCGGTTTTCGGATCGATGGCCCGCAGCACGCCGATGTAGTCTTCGTTCAATGGCTTGATGGTGAATCCGGCGCCGAGGAACGCCGCGCCTTTCTTATAGGCGATGCCTTCGTTCCAGATGTCCATGCCCCATTCGTTGGACGGCACATAGAACAACCCGGTGTCCTGGTTGTAAGCCATCGGCATCCAGTTTTTCGCGCCGAGGAACGCCGGTGCTACGAAGACCGAACTGCCCTTGACTTCCGAGCCCGGGGCGCCGGGACGGCTGGCTTCGTTGTAGATCGGCCGGCCGTTCTTATCCAGGCCGGTGGCCCAGGTGATCTTGTCCACGAACGGGAAGCCACGGATGAATTTGCCGTTGGTGCGGTCCAGCACGTAGAAGAAGCCGTTGCGGTCGGCAGTGGCCGCCGCCTTGATTTCCTTGCCGCCTTCGCTGTAGTTGAACGACACCAGCTCGTTCACGCCGTCGTAGTCCCAACCGTCGTGGGGCGTGCTCTGGAAGTGCCACTTGATGGTGCCGTCGTCCGGGTTGAGTGCCAGGCGCGATGAGGAGTAGAGGTTGTCGCCAGGGCGCAGGTGCGAGTTCCACGGCGCCGGGTTGCCGGTACCGAACAGCAGCAGGTTGGTTTCCGGGTCGTAATAGCCGCCAAGCCAAGGGGCCGCGCCGCCGGTTTTCCACAGATCGCCCGGCCAGGTCTTGCCCGCCTCGCCGCCGGAGACGCCGTTTTCCACCGCTTTGCCGTCCTTGTAGACGTAGCCCATATGGCCTTCGACCGTCGGCCGGGTCCACAGCAGATCACCGTTTTTCGGGTCGTAGGCTTCGATCTTGCCCACCACGCCGAACTCGCCACCGGCCACGCCGGTAATCAGCTTGCCGTTGATCACCAGCGGCGCGGCACTGATCGAGTAGCCTTCCTTGTGGTCGGCGACTTTCTTGCTCCACACCACCTTGCCGGTGTCCTTGTTCAGCGCCACGAGCTTGGCGTCAAGGGTGCCGAAAATCACCAGGTCGCCATACAGCGCGACGCCACGATTGATCACGTCGCAGCAGGGGCGGATGTCATCCGGCAGGCGCGCGTCGTATTGCCAGAGTTTCTTGCCGGTGCGTGCATCCACGGCGAACACCCGGGAGTAGGAACCGGTCATGTACATCACGCCGTCCTTGACCATCGGCTGCGCCTGCTGGCCACGCTGTTTTTCACCGCCGAAGGAAAACGCCCAGGCCGGTCGCAGCTCCTTGACGTTGTCGACGTTGAGAATATCCAGCGGGCTGTAGCGCTGCCCTTGAACGCCGAGGCCGTTGGTCACGACCTGTTCCGGGTTCTTCGGGTCCTGGAGAATGTCCTGGTCGGAAACCCCGGCCAATGCCTGGCCGGACAACAGCATGGCACTGAGTAGCAGGCTCAAGACGAAGGGCTGGCGACGTGCGGGATGGGTCATGACGGCTTCCTCTGCGGATTTTTGTTATGTCCGGAAAATTTTCCCGGTCTGGTGCAGATTCTTGGACGCCGCCGCCCTGGCAACAATTGCCCGCAATGAGGAGATTGCTAGTTCCTTGGTAGCAGGTCGGATGAGATGGACGTGAACGACACCGGCCCCTGTAGGAGCGAGCTTGCTCGCGAAAAACGTCAGACCACCGCGTTCATCCAGGCAGCTTGCGTTATCGTTAACGTCCATCGCGAGCAGGCTCGCTCCTACAGAAAAGCATCATTTGCTGTCGGCGGAATCCACCCGCGTCATCCGCTCGCGCTCGTAGCGCGGGTACAGATGACTGACGCTGCGGATCAGTTCGTAGCGGCTCAAATTGATGCTGGCGAAACGTTCGGGGATGGGGCTGCGGATCATCTCGGCCATGTCGCTGCCATTGGCGGCGCCGTCGCGCATCAGCTGATCGAGCCAGGTCAGGTAATCGCGCATTTGCTCGAAGGGTTGTGGATCGCTCGACACCGGGCCGTGGCCGGGTACAACCAGCGTCCAGGGCAAGCCTTGCAGGGTCGCGATGTCCGCCAGCCACACTGACAGCCCTGGACTGTTGGGCGTGGTCAGGGCCCGTTGATAAAACACCAGGTCCCCGGCAAACAGCACGCCGGTTTGCTGGTCGAGAATAGCCAGATCCGCGCCCGTATGCCCACCCAGGCTCAGCAGACGCAAATCGTGATTCCCAAAACTTTTCACGCCGGGTGTCAGTGTCTGAGTCGGCAACAACACTTCGGTGCCACGCATCCAGTCGCCGACCATGCGGTACATATTCTCGGCCATGGCATCGCCTTGCCGGTGCAACAGCTCGGTGGTGCCGGCCAAGGCACCGATCGGCACGTCGCTGAAGGCTTGATTGCCCAGCACGTGGTCCGGGTGGTGATGGGTCAGCAAGACCTCGATCACCGGCTTGTCGGTGGTGGCGGCAATGGCCTTGCGCATCGCGTCGCCGTAACGCCTGGACGGCCCGCTGTCGATCACCACAACACCGCGTTCGGTGACGATGAACGCAGTGTTGACGATGTTGCCGCCGTTGGCCTTGGTGAAGTTATCGGTGCTGCCTTCCAGCAGCCAGGTGTCCTGGGCGATCTGCCTGGGCTTGAGTGAGTATTCAAGATCGGCCAGGGCCGGCAGACTGACGCTCAGCACCATCAACAGGATCCAGCGCATGCCACGCTCCTTGAGGTCAGAGGATCGACGCATCGAACTCATTGCCGCTGTTGTCCCGTAGCTGCAGGCGCGTTTGCCCTGCCCCCTCGATGTCGAAGGCCAGGTTGGGGTTTTCGCTGACCGCGGGAAACAGCTCCAGCCGGGCCAGCACTTGCTCGCTATGGTCACGCAACTCGGCATGGTTGATGAAGAATTCCGGGATGCCACTGACCATGCCGTTGTCCATGGGATGGGCCACCTGCAAACGCAAACGGCTGAACTCGCCCCGGGGATAACGCCCGCCGAGCACTTCGCCGATGTGCTCCTCCCAGCCCGGCTGGCTGCGTACCACGCTCGGCGCAGTGCAGCCGCCACCGGCGGCGTCGATCAGGGTCGAACCGACATGCCACAGGCCGTCGCGGGTCAACACCGCCGCGCGCAAGGGCGTGGCCTGTTCGATGCGAATGCGCAACGACAACCAAGGCAACACCGAATGCAGCGGCTGGAAGTCGACGATTTTCGGCAACGGGTTCAGCTCCGCCCAGGCGAGGATTTTCACCACCTCGCCCTTGAACGCCCGGGCGTCGATTTCCAGCGGCACCTGCCGGGCATCTTCGGCAAACGGCGGCGCCAGCAACTTGACCCGATCATCGAAAACGAACGGCGCATTGCCAAGAAACTGCTGGTGATAGAACGTCCACATCACCGATGGCACCGGGTCTTTGCCGGGATCGATTTCGGCGGCCTGTGCCGCCAGGCTTAACCAGCAGGCCAACAGACAACTCCTTCGCCATTTCATCGCCTGCTCCTTATTGATACATCTCGGGCACGTCGTAACGCAGGCCGTAATGGCCGTAGATGGTCTTCACCGCGCCCTCGCGGATCAGGCCTTCGAGCGCCTCTTCCACGGCATAGGCCAGTTGACGGTTGCTTTCGTGCACCGCCATGCCGATCTCCCAGCGCTGCTTGCCCATGTTCGGATAGGCGTTCTCAGCCAGTGCCACTTGCGGGTCGGCCGCTTCATGCACTTGCCAGTCGATCTCGCCGCGCATGGCCATCACCGCGTCGACCTCACCGGCCTTCATCGCGGCAAACGCCTGGGGCACGCAGGGATAGTGATGGGTCTTGCCGGCGAGCATGCCGTTGAACACCGAGGTCAGGTAGAACGACGGCACGCTGTCGACTTCGACACCAATCGGGTGTTGCTCGAACACCGCGACGCTGGCGACCTTGTCCAGCCGCCGACGGTCATAGGCCACCTGCCATTGTTCGTTCTGGTACGGACCGAACATCACCACGTGGCCATTTTCCAGTTCGCCGAACTCGTTGCGCTTCTGCGCGTAGTCACGGTCATAGGGTACGCGCATCATCAGGTCGGCCAGTTGCTGGTTGTGCAAGGCACTGGCACGCCAGATGTAATCGCGCAGGTCGTCATCGAGCTTTTCTCCCGCCGGCGCCCAGATCAGCGTCAGGCGCACGCCGAGCGCCTTGGCCAAGGCTTCGGCGAGTTCGACATCGACACCCTGGGGCTTTCCGGCGCTTTCAAAGCTGTAGGGGGCGAAGTCCTTGTAGACCGCCACCTTCAGCTCCCCGGCGGCGATCATTTCGTCGTAGTTGCGAACCTGCGCCTGCGCCGGCTGGCAGCACAGCCACAGAGCGCCGATCAACACCGCGAGCAGGCGCATGGGTCACTCCTCGACGTGCACAGTGTCCAGATAAGTGCGCACCGCCCACAGGGCTTCCTGGCTCAGGTAGTCGGCCATCTTCGGCATGTACACCCGACCGTCGCGCACCGCGCCATGGCGCACCCGTTCGGCGAACCATTCATCGCCCGCCTCGCCGACATCGAGCATGCGCAAGTCAGGGGCGATACCGCCGGACTTGGCTTCCAGGCCATGACAGGCCGCGCAATTCTGGGTGTAGGCCGAGGCACCGATTTCCACTGCCTTGTCGTGTTCCGCAGCGGTGCGATACGGGTTCACCGCGGCCCAGCCATCGGCATCGAGTTGCACACCGGCGTCCTTGATCGGGGTCAGCCCCGGGGTCGCCACGGCCTGTGGCACCACGTTGCCGTGGGCCCAGGCGGAACCTGCGCTGATAAGACCGGCCAATAGCCCGGTCACGAGCAAGGCGTTGCGTTTTGTTGTCATTGTTATGCCCTCTGGATTGCACGCAAAACCTCTTGGCAGAGGCTATGGCGGCCATCTTAGAAAGCCCCGCGCACAGACCCCATGCTGCTTTGGTGGTCGCCACCTAGTCCCTTGGTAGTAAGGCGCTGGATGGACACCACCGGTACTTTCTGCATATTTCCTCAGCTTCACGGGCTACCTAAGCTGGCGCTACCTGTAATGGAGTGCCCTATGCGCCAGCTCATCCCTTACGCCCTGATCTACCTGTTGGCGATTGCCTGCGCCGCCGGCCTGGCCACCCAGAGCCAGGCCGCCGATGCGCGCTTGCAGGTGCGGATCGGCTACCTGGGTTATCGCCCCGACCCCGGCCCGTTGCTGTCCAACATCATCCCCGAGCCCGCCGACGCCGGGCTGCGCGGCGCCGAACTGGCGATCACCGACAGCAACAGCACCGGGCGTTTTCTCAATCACGGCTACAGTCTGGTCAGCGCCAGTGTCGACAGCCCCGAAGCCTTGCTCGAAGCGGCGAAGGCTCAGCACGAACAAGGTCTGCGTCTGTTTGTGGTGAATGCCCCCGCGACCAGCCTGCGCCAATTGAGTGCGGCACTGCCCGACAGTTTGCTGTTCAACGCCGGTAGCCCCGATGACAGCCTGCGCACCACCGATTGCCTGCCGAACGTGCTGCACACCTTGCCGAGCCGGGCGATGCTCGCCGATGCACTGGCGCAGTTTCTGGTGTTGCGCAAATGGCAGCGGGCGCTGCTGATTGTCGGCCCGACGCCGGACGATCAAGCCTATGCCGCCGCCCTGCGCCGCGGGGCCAAGCGCTTCGGCTTGCAACTGGTGGCGGAAAAACCCTGGAGCTTCGATAACGACCAACGCCGCAGCGCCCAGGCCGACATGCCGCTGTTCACCCAGACTGCCGAGTACGACGTGGTACTGGTGGCCGATGAACGCGGCGACTTCGGTGAATACGTGCCCTACCAGACCTGGTACCCGCGCCCGGTCGCCGGTACCCAGGGCCTGACCCCGGTGGGCTGGCACAAGACCGTGGAAACCTACGGCGCCGCGCAGCTGCAAAAACGCTTCGAAGCCCTGACCGGACGCTGGATGAATGACCGCGATTTCGCGGCATGGATGGCCGTGCGCAGTATCGCCAGCGCCGTGAGCAAACTGCGTCAGGCCGAGCCGATGGCGATCCGTACGCTTGAAATCAGCGACCAGTTGCCGCTCGACGGTTTCAAGGGCCGCAAACTCAGCTATCGGCCGTGGAACGGCCAGTTGCGCCAGCCGATTCCCATCGTCCAGCCCCGGGCGCTGGTCAGCACGTCACCCCAGGACGGCTTTTTGCACCCGTTCAACGAGATGGACAGTCTGGGTTACGACAAGCCCGAGGTCAGCTGCCGTTTTCCCTGATCCGATGATCACAACAATAAGGAATCTGCCATGCGCCGCACCCTGCTCTGCCGCTCCCTACTTTCCTGGGCCTTGCTCCTCGTCGCTGGCCATGCCGTTGCCAGCACTGCCTGGGTCTCCAACGAAAAGGACAACAGCCTGAGCCTGATCGACCTGCAGACCCTGCAAGTCACCGACACCCTGCCCGTCGGCCAGCGTCCCCGCGGCCTGCTGCTGTCCCATGACAACAAGCTGTTGTACATCTGCGCCAGTGACTCGGACCGGGTCCAGGTGATGGACGTGGCCACGCGCAAGATCATCAAGGAATTGCCCTCGGGTAAAGACCCTGAACAATTCGCCCTGCACCCCAACAATCGCTGGTTGTATGTTTCCAACGAAGACGATGCGCTGGTCACGGTGATCGACACCGAGACCTCCAAGGTGCTCGGCCAGATCAACGTCGGCGTCGAACCCGAAGGCATGGCGGTGAGCCCCGACGGCAAGTGGGCGGTCAACACCAGCGAAACCACCAACATGCTGCACTGGATCGACACCAGCACCCAGACTCTGGCCGACAGCACCCTGGTGGACCAGCGCCCGCGCTTCGTCGAGTTCTCCCCCGATGGCGCCCGGCTCTGGGCCTCGGCGGAAATCGGCGGCACCGTGACCATTCTCGATGTGGCCAGCCGCACCGTGCTCAAGACCCTGAACTTCCAGATCAAGGGCGTGCACCCGGACAAAGTCCAGCCGGTCGGCATCAAGCTCAGCGCCGATGGCAAGTACGGCTTCGTTGCACTGGGCCCGGCAAATCATGTGGCGGTGATCGATGCCAAAACCTTCGAGATTCTCGATTACCTGCTGGTGGGTCGACGGGTCTGGCAGATGGCGTTCACCCCGGATCAGAAGCAATTGCTGGCCACCAACGGCGTCAGCGGCGATGTCTCGGTGATCGATGTCGACAGCCTCAAGGTCAGCAAATCGGTGAAGGTCGGGCGCTATCCCTGGGGCGTGGTGGTGACGCCATGAGCGCCCTTGAAGTCAGCGACCTGAGTTTCGTCTACGGTGCTCGAGCGGCCTTGCGCAAGGTGAGTTTCAGCCTGGAACCCGGGCGTTTCGCCGCGCTGCTGGGGCCCAACGGCGCCGGCAAGTCGACTCTGATTGCCCTGCTGACCCGGCTCTATGATCTGCAGCACGGCGAGATCCGCGTCGGTGGCAATTCATTGCGCAGCGCCGCACGCCCGGCACTCAGGCAATTGGGCGTGGTGTTCCAGCAAAGCACCCTGGACCTGGACCTCAGTGTCGAGCAGAACCTGCGTTATCACGCCGCATTGCATGGCCTGTCCCGGCGTCAGACCGACCTTCGGGTCGACGCCGAACTGGCCCGCCAGGCCCTGACCGACCGCCGCCGCGAACGGGTGCGTGAACTCAATGGCGGCCATCGCCGCCGGGTGGAAATTGCCCGCGCCCTGTTGCATGAGCCGCGCCTGTTGCTGCTCGATGAAGCCAGTGTCGGCCTCGACCCGGCGAGTCGCCTGGCGCTCAATCAACACATCCGCAGCCTGTGTCGCGAGGAGCGCATCAGCGTGCTCTGGACCACCCACCTGCTCGACGAAGTGCAGCCTGGTGACGACTTGCTGATCCTGCATCAAGGCCGGCTGGTGGCCAGCGGACAGGCCGATGCCCTGAGCCTGGAGCACGGCGGCGACCTCGGTTCGGCCTTCACCCGCCTGACGACCACGGGAGCCATGCAATGACTGCTTACTGGCAATGCTTGCGCGGTATCGTGCTGCGTGAATGGCTGCGCTTTGTGCTGCAACGCACGCGGTTTCTCAGCGCCCTGGTGCGGCCGCTGTTGTGGCTGCTGGTGTTTGCCGCCGGTTTTCGCGCAGCGCTGGGAATCGCGATCATCGAGCCCTACGACACCTACATACCGTACGAGGTCTACATCATTCCCGGACTGGCCTGCATGATCCTGCTGTTCAACGGCATGCAGGGCTCACTGTCGATGGTCTACGACCGCGAGATGGGCAGCATGCGCGTGCTGCTGACCAGCCCCCTGCCCCGAACCTTTCTGCTGTGCAGCAAGCTGCTGGCCACGTCACTGATTTCGCTGTTGCAGGTGTATGCGTTCCTGGCGATTGCCTGGGTCTACGGCGTGCGGCCACCCGCCATGGGGCTGTTGCTGGCGTTGCCGGCCCTGCTGCTGGTGGCGTTGCTGCTCAGCGCCCTGGGCCTGTTGCTGTCGAACGCGATCCGCCAGCTGGAGAACTTTGCCGGGGTGATGAATTTCGTGATCTTCCCGCTGTTTTTCCTGTCATCGGCGCTGTATCCGCTGTGGAAGATGCGCGACGCCAGCGAGTGGTTGTACTGGCTGTGCGCGGTGAATCCGTTTACCCATGCGGTGGAGCTGGTGCGTTTTGCCCTGTATGAGCGCTTCAATCCACTGGCGTTGGCGGTGTGCATGGGGCTGACGCTGTTGTTTGCGTTGCTCGCCGTACTGACCTTCAACCCGCAGCATGCGGCCTTGCGCAAAGCCAACTGACAACACGCCCCCTGTAGGAGCCGGCTTGCCGGCGAAGGCGGTATGCCAGCCAACATTAATGCTGGAGCTGCCGGCCTCTTCGCTGGCAAGCCAGCTCCTACAAGGGTTCTCCACAATCACTGGAAATTACTACTTTAGTACTGGTTTCCCTGTCTATCGTCGCATTCCCAATGCCCCCCGACTGGCATGTAATAGGTCCATAACTATAAGGACTGAACCCATGCCACGTGCCCGACGTTGCCTGTTGCGCCCTGCTCTCGCCGCCCTGTCCCTGAGCCTGCTGCTGAGCACCGCGCAGGCCGACACAGCGCTGTTCTCCGCCGACGGCTATCGCATCGGCCTGTACCGCAGCCCGACGCCCGACCAGCTGCAAGGCGCAACCATCGTCGACACCCGCGCCCTGCAAACGCTGCTCGGCCAAACCCCGCGCCCGGTGCTGATCGACGTCTACCGCCGTCAGTGGCTGCAAGGGCAATTCATCGAGGACCAGCCCCATGAAAACCTGCCCGGCAGCCATTGGCTGGCCAATACCGGGGACGGTGACCTGACGCCGCAATGGCAGGACTATTTCGCCGCCAACCTGAAAAAGCTGACCGCCGGCGACCCGACGCAACCGCTGGTCTTCTACTGCCGCTCCGACTGCTGGTTGAGCTGGAATGCGGTCAAGCGCGCAGCCACCATGGGCTATAAGACGCTGTATTGGTATCGCGATGGCCTGGACGCCTGGCAAGCGGCCAACCTGCCGGTTTCGCCCGCCCGGCCCGAACCCTTTCCCTGAGCTTTACGCGTGCGTGTTGTTGCCACACCATAATCAAAATAATGAGGTGAAAGGCCATGTACAAAATTCTGATTGCCGACGATCACCCGCTGTTTCGCGAAGCCATCCACAACGTCATCAGCGACGGTTTTGCCGGCAGCGAAGTGATGGAAACCGCTGACCTGGACAGCGCCCTGGCCCTGACCCAGGAACACGACGATCTGGACCTGATCCTGCTCGACCTGAACATGCCCGGCATGCACGGGCTCAATGGCCTGATCAACTTGCGTAACGAGGCACCGACCATTCCGGTGGTAATTGTCTCCGCCGAGCAGGACAAACAGATCGTGCTGCAAGCCATCACCTACGGCGCGGTGGGCTTTATCACCAAGTCGTCACCCCGCACCCAGATGACCGATGCCATCCAGCAGATTCTCAACGGCAATGTCTACCTGCCCCCGGACATCATCCGCACCGCCAAAAGCAGCACCCACCGGCGCATGAACGACACCCCGAGCTTCCCGCCCGAACTGCTCCAGGCCCTGACCCGCAAGCAACTGCAGGTACTGGAACGCATGACCAAGGGCGAATCGAACAAGCAGATCGCCTACACCCTGGAAATCGCCGAGACCACGGTCAAGGCCCACGTCTCGGCGATCCTGCGCAAGCTCAACGTGCACAACCGGGTGCAGGCGATCCTGAGTGCCGGGGATATTGATTTCGGGTCTTATCTGCGGCGTTGACGACCGAGTCGCCCTCTTCGCTGGCAAGCCAGCTCCTACAGGATCACCGCAATCCTGTAGGAGCTGGCTTGCCAGCGAAGAGGCCCTCAATCACAGCTCAAAACTCAAGGCCGGCCAAGCAAATGACTCATCGCCGTCTTCAGCTTCATCGGCCGCACCGGTTTGTGCATCAGGGAGTGGCCCAGTTCGCGGATCTGCTGCTTGAGCTCATTGCTGTAGTTGGCCGTGATCATCATCGCCGGGATCGGTGAGGCACGACGGGCATTGATTCTTGCCACCGCATCGACACCGTTCCGGTCGTTGTCCAGGTGGTAGTCGGCGATCAGCAGGTCGGCCTCGGCATGGTCGTTGTCCACTTGCCGTGCCAGGTCCTCCTCCGACAGCGCCGTCACCACCCGACACCCCCAACCCTCCAGCAAGGTGCGCATGCCGGCACAGATGGTCGCGTCGTTGTCCAGCACCCAGATCCGTGCACCGCGCAAGCGCTCGAGCATCTGCTCGCTCATCTGCAACGCGGGCTGCGGTTTCGGCGCGGTGGCGCTCAACGGTACTTCGACCGAGAACATCGAGCCCCGGCCCGGCCACGAACGCACATGAATGCGATGCCCGAGGATGCCGGCAATCTTCTCGACGATCGCCAGGCCCAGGCCCAGGCCGCGATCCTGATCGGGTCGCTGTACATCACCGCGCTTGAACTCCTGGAAAATCTCCTCCAGGCGATGCTCGGCAATGCCCATGCCGCTGTCCCAGACTTCGATCGTCAGGCACTGGTGATGCCGCCGGCAACCGAGCACCACGCGGCCACTGTAGGTATAGCGAATCGCATTGCTCAGCAGGTTGCGCAGAATCCGCGCGAGCAACTGGATGTCGCTGCGCACCAGCGCCGAACAGCCGATGAAGTGCAGTTGCAGGCCTTCACTGCGCGCCACCTGGGTGTATTCGGCGGCCAGGTTGTCCAGCAGTTCACTGAGGGCGAACGGTGCAATGTCGGCCTTGATCACCCCCGCATCGAGCTTGGAAATATCCACCAGGGTGCCGAGCAGGTTCTCCACGTCTTCCAGGGAATTGCTCACGTTGCGCACCAGAATCTCGCTGGACATCGGCTCGCGCCGTTCCAGCAAGGCACTGGTAAACAGGCGCGCGGCATTCAACGGTTGCAGCAGGTCGTGGCTGACGGCGGCGAGGAACTTGGTTTTCGACAGATTGGCCTGCTCGGCTTCCTGCTTGGCCTCGCGCAAGCGTGACTCGACCAGGCGCCGCTCATCGATCTCGCGCAGCAGCTGGTCGTTGAGGGTAGTCAATTCCGCTGTGCGCTCGCGTACCCGCAGCTCCAGGTTCTGATAAGCCTGGTGCAGCGCCTCGGCGGTGCGGCGGCGTTCGGTGATGTCGCGGATCAGCACGAAAATCCCCACCACCTCGCCACTGGCCAGACGGTTGGGCACATAGGAGCGCAGCATGTAGCGCTCCTGGTTGTTGACGTTGGTTTCGGCGAACTCGAAGGTCACGCTCTCGCCCGCCAGTGCCCTGGCCACGTAGGACTCCAGCCGCTGGTAATGCTGTTCGCTGTGCACTTCGCGCAGGCTCTGGCCGAGCATCACGCCGCGGGGCCAGCAGTACCATTCTTCATAGACCTTGTTGGTGAACTCGTAGACCAGGTCGGCATTGAGGTAGGCAATCAATGCCGGTACGTGATCGGTGATCAGGCGAATCCAGTGTTCGCTTTCACTCAGCGCTTCGGCGTGCTGGTAGCGCTCGGTAATGTCGGTGAAGGTGTTGACGAAACCGCCGGTGGGCAACGGATGGGTGCGGATTTCCAGGACCCGGCCATCGTACAGACGCTGCTCGCATTCGCGTACCGGTCGTCCGTTGCCATCGCGACTGGCCGGGGTCAGCAGGTTCAACTCGCTGTCGGCGATCACTTCGGCAAACGGACGATGGGCAGCCACCGGCGCCAGGCCGCTCAATTCCAGGAAACGCCGGTTCCACAATTCCAGGATGCCCTCGGCGCTGACCATCGCCACCCCTTGGGACAGGTTGTCGACCGCCCGTTGCAACAGATGCGACTTCTGCGCCACCGCCTGCTCACGGCGTACGGTTTCGCTGAGCTTGACGTCGGTAATGTCGGTGAACAGAATCACCCGCCCACCTTCCTGGGTCGGCCGCTCGCTGACTTGCAGCCAGCGCCCGTTCTGCAGGCGGTACAGCAGGTTTTCGTCGGCATGCCCGCGCGGCTCTTCGGTGAACAGGCCGTTGTTCATCATCAACCGCTTGACCTCGGTCAGGCGCATGCCGGCGTTGATCCGCACCCGGCTGTTGCTCCAGAACGCCTTGAAGCGACTGTTGAACAGCACGATGCGCTGCTCGGCGTCGAACAGCACGAAGGCGTCTGAAATACTTTCGATGGCGTCGATCAGGTGTTGATGCGCCGTTTCCGCGCGCAAGCGGGCTTCGCTGAGCAAATGATTACCGGCCTTGAGTTCGGCCATGGCCTGGTTCAGGGCATCGGTGCGTTCGCGCACTTGCTCGGCCAGCACCACCGAATGCTGGAATGCCGCGTACGGATCGTTGCCGCGGGTCACCCCGGACTCGACCCGTTCGATCAGTGCGCCATTGATGCGCTGCAGTTTATGGTTTTCCAGGCGCAGCCCGGCCAGCTCGGCCTGCAGCTCAGCGATGTCCTGGGGCACGGCCACGGGCAATGGCAACGCCGGTGAAGGTCTGGTTGATGTGCATGCCATTGAACTGTTCTCCATAGGTGTTGAAACCCATCACCCGTTGCTCACGCAAAAACGAGCCGATCTGATCAAGGCTGCCGTCGTCTTCGAGCTCCAGACGCCGCAGGAAACAGTCGCAACCGATGGTCAGCAGCAAATCGCCCAGGCGCTCCTGCAACCCTTCGAACAGGCTCTGCAGGTTCGGCAGCATCGGCCCCGGGGTCATGGCGGTGAGGACGATGCCGTTTTCCACGGCGCAGTAGAAACTCAGGCTCAGGTCCGGATGTACCTGCTGGATGGCCCGCACGTAGTACTGCTGGTTGATTCGCACTGCCAACGGGTGCGCGGCGAAGACCCGGTGATCGAGCTGCGCCACCGGCACGCCGATGTGCCGGGCGTACTCGGCGGCGGCCGGCTCGGCATTGAGTTCGAAGACCCGGCGCAAGGTGCTGTCGGCTCCGGTGACCACCAGCTTCTCGGCGCGGGGCAGCACGTGGTGGGTGGTGAACACTTCGAAATCCAGCCAGGTATTGACCAGCACCACCACGGCCGCGCCGCTGTGGAACTCGCCATCGAAGTACACATGGGTATGGGTCAGGTAGTTATCGTCGCCGGCCGAGCCGCCGAAATGCGGAATGTCGCCCAATGCCGCGCTCAAGGCCGCCAGGACCATTTCTTCGCGGCTGGACAGGCCATCGAGCAGGGTCAGGGCAAAGCTGTTGCCCTTGATCGGGGCCAGGGTGTTGCTGCGACAACCACTGACCAGGCGCTCGACCATTTGCTGGGCGTCGATCAGGCTGAAGTGCTCCATCTGGTCGATCAGCTCGATCGCGATGGAAAAGTGCCGGTGATCGAAACCCACCGCCGTCACGCAATTGCGCCCGTAGCCCAGCGGGGTGATTTCCCCGGCGCTGGTGCAGCCCGCCAGGCGAATTCCGCCGAAGCTTTGCTGCAAGGCCTGGCCCAGCGCCTGCAAGTCGTACTCGGCGGAACAGAAGAACAGCACGAACCCCAGGTGCGGATGCAACAACTGTCTGGCCAGTTCCTGCGCGACCTGCCGGGCATCGGTGGCCTGGGACATCGCACTGACGACGCCTTCGCTCTGCTGCATCCTTACCTCCCGCAGGTGCGTGTGTATTAGGCACGAGTGTACGAAGCCTGCGAGGTGCAACGAATGCTACTTGGGTAGCGGGTAGCCGCTTCGATGGGATGAGACGGTTGGCGACCCTCGCCGCGATGCGCACGGCCAGGGCCACCTCCCGGGGTTACCAGGTCAGCACCGCACCCACGGCAAAGGTGTCGGTGTCTTCGTTCTGCTCGCTGGTGTCGTGGCCGTTGATTTCGAACTGGTTGTACTCGGCCACCAGCTTGAGGTTGTCGTTCACGTCATGGAACAACGCGATGCCGCGGGTCTCGTAGTCTGCGCCGCTGCCGACCACGCCATTGCCATCGTCATTGGTCTTGCCGTAGGACAAGGCCAAGCGGTTCTTGCCCAGTTTGTAGGAGCCCTGCAACAGGTAGCCGTCGCTGTCGACGTTGCGCAGGGTCGGCTCGCCGGCATTGTTGGTGAAAAACGGGTTGATGCCCTTGGCCTGGAAACCGGACCCGGTGAGGGACAAGCCGCCCATCTTCGCCTGCACGCCATAACCGACACCTTTGGAGGTGACGGTCTCGACCGTGGAATCGGTGTTGTCCGAGGTCTGGTAGCTGCCGTTGACCCAGCTGTAGATCTTTGCCCCGGCCAGGTCGAACTGATAGGTGACTTCGCTCTCGGTACGCGGGTTTTCCTGATAGGCCTTGCCCGTCGGGCTGCTGTCGTTGGTGTCCACCGGGTCCATGATGCCGACCGCCACGCGCAGACCGTCCATCACCGGGGTGCGATAGGTGATCTGCGAGGTCGGGAACGGATACGGGTAACCGGTGCCAATGTTGCCGAACGACACCCCGCCGCCATCCACCAGCCCCAACGTATCGCTGACCTGGCCGTAACCGGCGAGCATTTCGTCGAGCAGGATGTTGGAACGGGCGAACAGCCCGAAGTCTTTGCCGATCAGCACTTCGCCCCACTGCGGGTTGGCCACGGTGCCGAAGAACTGCCGCACATCGATGGCGGTGTCGGTGCCGTTGGTTTGGCTGTCGTTGATGGTGACCCAGAACGAGGCGCGGGCACCGAGCTTGAGATCGTCTACCTGCTTGCCCATGTTGAACCCCAGGTAGTTGGGCAAAAAGCCCATCTTGACCCGCGACTGCCGACGGTCGAACTGCTCGCCGGCGCGGTCGACATCGCTGTTCACGTAGAAGGCGTTGATGTAGCCGTCGGTGGAGAACGTGGTCTGGTCCTTGTCGTACAGCATGATATCCGCCTCGGCCAGCGGGCTCAGGCCAAGGGCAGACAGGCTGGCGATGAAGGCAGGCAGAAAACGATGCGTGACGTTCTTATTGTTGTGCATGGCGCGCTCCGAAACGGGGGACTAAATGTCGGAGGCGATTATCGAAACCTGACCGGCGGCGCCATACGCTGCCTTGGGGCTGGTTTTGAAGTGCTTTGGAATGGACGGCTGTGCGCGACAACTAAGACGTACGACCGCTTGTCGGCAGGGCAAGCCACTAAAGTTGTAAAGAACCGCTTTCCGTAGGAGCCGGCTTGCCGGCGAAGACGCACTTGAAGCCCCCTTCGCCGGCAAGCCGGGCTCCTGCAAGTCAAGCGCTCGCTTTTATCAGCATGTACACGGCGACCCCGAAACAGATGCTGGCGAACCCGACCTGCAACGCCCGCGCCGGTACCTGGGCGCAGAGCTTGCGGCCAACGATCATGCCGAAAATGCTGGCGACGATGAAGATGGCGCCGACGCTGTCGATGCGCACGCCGGCCTGGAACGCGCCGATCACGCCGATGGCCGAAATCAGGCTGATCACCATCAGCGACGTGGCGATGATCCCGCGCATCTGCACATCGGTCAGTTGCTTGAAGGCCGGGACGATCAGAAAGCCGCCACCCACCCCCAGCAACCCCGACACCACCCCCGTCACCGCACCCAGTGCGGCGAGGGTCGCGGTGCATTTGGCGGTCCAGGAAAAGCGCCCGGTCTGTTGATCGAGCATGCAGTTCTTCTGGCCCCAGTTGGCGTGACCGTGATCGCTGGGGCCCTCGTCCTTGCGCTCGCGGCGCAACATCCGCCCGGCTACCACGACCATCAGCAGGCTGAACAGGATCATCAGGATCTTTTCCGGCAACTGATGGGCGAAGTAGATGCCCAGCGGCGAAAACACCGCGCCCAACGCCGCGATCAGCAACGCCGCGCGATAACGCACCAGGCCATGGCGCAAACCGTCGATGGCGCCGACCGCTGCCGCACTGCCCACCGCGAACAACGCCACCGGAGCGGCCTGGGTCATGCTCCAGCCCAACCCCAACACCAGGGCCGGGACCGCAAGGATACCGCCGCCGGCGCCGGTCAAGCCGAGCACCAACCCCATCACTACGCCAAACAGACTTGCCAGCAACATAGGGAGTTCTCAGTTGTGCCGGGAGTCGGGTTCGATCACGGTGATGTTCAGATGCGGGCTACGCTTGAGCAGGCTGGCGACAAGGCCGATACCCGCTGTGCCGTCGCCGATGACCACGATATCTGCACTGATGGATGGTCCCCAGTGTTGATCGTTCATTGCTTGTTCCTTTTGCTGCACTGTAGGAGCGAGCCTGCTCGCGATGGTCGCTAACGATTACGCGTGTTATCTGTATAAACGCGGTGCCATTACGTCCATCGTCGGAACGCCGCCCGGAGCAAGCTCGCTCCTACAGGTTCGGTGTGTTTGCTGGCATTTAAGGTTGAACCCAGCTTTTAAGCACCGCCCCGCAATAAAGCCCGGAGAGGGTTTTCATCACCTGGATCACTTCGTGACTGGCGAGACCATAAAAAATGTACTTGCCTTCACGACGGGTAGCGACCAGTCCTTCATCGCGCAGGATACCCAATTGCTGGGACAGGGTCGGCTGGCGCACGCCGGTCATTTTTTCCAGCTCGCCTACGTTGCGCTCACCCTGGGTGAGCTGGCACAGGATCAACAGGCGATCCTCATTGGCCAGGGCCTTGAGCAGCGCACACGCCCTGGAGGCCGAGGCGCGCAGTTGGGCGACTTCACATTCGGTCAGACTGGATTGCATTTGCAGGATGCCTTCAACGTCACTTAAGCTGTGAACATTATGTTTTTATATAAAGTGTTGCAACCCATGACTGACTTTTCTACCCCTGCACAGGTTCGTGTCCATGCCCGCGCTGATTGAAGCTTTCCTCGACCCTGCCTCCTCGACCTACAGCTACGTGGTCTACGAGGCGGATGGAGGCCAGTGTGCGATTGTCGACCCCGTGCTCGATTACGACGCAGCCTCCGGGCGTACCGCGACCACCCAGGCCGACAAAATCATCGCCTTCGTCCACGCCCGTCACTTGCAGGTGCAATGGCTGCTGGAAACCCACGCCCACGCCGATCACCTGTCCGCCGCTCCATACCTGCGCGGGCAGCTGGGCGGCAAGATCGCCATTGGCGAGTCGATCAGCAAGGTGCAGGACGTGTTCAAGGCGCTGTTCAATCTGGAGCCCGCCTTTCGCGTCGACGGCTCCCAATTCGATCACCTGTTCGCCCCCGACGAATCGTTCATGATTGGCAATCTCAAGGCGACCGCCCTGCACGTGCCCGGTCATACGCCGGCGGACATGGCCTACCTGATCGGCAACGAGGTGATCCTGGTCGGCGACACGCTGTTCATGCCGGACGTGGGCACCGCGCGCTGCGACTTTCCCGGCGGCAATGCCAACCAGATGTACGCCTCGATCCACAAGCTGCTGGCCTTCCCCGCCAGCGTGCGCCTGTACATCTGCCACGATTATCCGCCCGAGGGCCGCGCCCCCGAATGCATGACCACCGTCGGTGAACAGCGCAAAAGCAACATCCACGTGCGCGACGGCATCGACGAAGCCGCCTTCGTCGACATGCGCACCCGGCGTGATGCCGGGCTGGGCATGCCGACGCTCTTGCTGCCGGCGATCCAGGTTAATGTGCGGGCGGGGAATTTGCCGCCGGCCGAGGGCAATGGCGTGACTTACCTGAAAATCCCGATCAATCAGCTCTAACCCTGTAGGAGCTGCCGAAGGCTGCGATCTTTTGATCTTCAGCGATCCAACTGTCGCCAGAATCAAAAGATCGCAGCCTTCGGCAGCTCCTACAAAGCGCGATCTTTTGATCTTCAGCGATCCATCTGTCGCCAGAATCAAAAGATCGCAGCCTTCGGCAGCTCCTACAAAGCGCGATCCTTGATTTTCAGTTACCCAACGTCAGCCCATTCGCCGGCAACGGCAGTGCGGTCTTATAGCGCACCTGCTTGAGCGCAAAGCTCGAGCGGATGTTCGCCACCCCCGGCACTTTGGTCAGAAAGTCCATCATGAAGCGCTCCAGCGACTGGATGGTCGGCACCAGCACCCGGATCAGATAGTCCGGGTCGCCGGCCATCAGGTAGCACTCCATCACCTCGGGGCGATCGGAAATCGCCTCTTCGAAATGCTGCAGCGCCTCCTCCACCTGCTTCTCCAGGCTGACGTGAATGAACACGTTCACATGCAGCCCCAGCAGGTCGGCATCGAGCAGCGTCACTTGCTCGCGAATCACCCCCAGTTCTTCCATGGCCTTGACCCGGTTGAAACACGGCGTCGGCGACAGGTTCACCGAACGCGCCAGGTCGGCGTTGGTGATGCGTGCGTTCTCCTGAAGGCTGTTGAGAATGCCGATGTCAGTACGGTCCAGTTTGCGCATGAGACAAAACCACCTGTTTTTTGTGTTTATGCAGGTTTTTTATCTGCAAATGATCTTTAGCGCAACGAAACAGAGAGAAATATTCTTCTTGGGCGGGCCTATGATTGTTGTAGGACAAGATTTCTTCTACCGAACGAAATCTGTCAGCTCACTACAAGAAATTCACAAGATCGAGCGTAGAAGCCATGACCCAAGCGTATGAACCGCTGCGCCTGCACGTCCCCGAACCCTCGGGCCGTCCCGGCTGTAAAACCGACTTTTCCTACCTGCATCTGACCGATGCCGGCACGGTGCGCAAACCCCCTATCGACGTTGAACCGGCTGACACGGCTGATCTGGCCCGTGGCCTGATTCGCGTGCTCGACGACCAGGGCAATGCCCTTGGGCCGTGGGCCGAAAACGTGCCGGTGGAGATCCTGCGCAAGGGCATGCGTGCCATGCTCAAGACCCGCATCTACGACAACCGCATGGTGGTCGCCCAGCGTCAGAAAAAGATGTCGTTCTACATGCAGAGCCTTGGCGAAGAAGCCATCGGCAGCGCCCAGGCCCTGGCCCTGAACATCGACGACATGTGCTTCCCGACCTACCGCCAGCAAAGCATCCTGATGGCCCGCGACGTACCGTTGGTCGACCTGATCTGCCAACTGCTGTCCAACGAGCGCGATCCGCTCAAGGGACGTCAGTTGCCAATCATGTACTCGGTCAAGGAGTCCGGTTTCTTCACCATCTCCGGCAACCTCGCCACCCAGTTCGTGCAAGCCGTGGGCTGGGGCATGGCCTCGGCGATCAAGGGCGACACCAAAATCGCTTCGGCGTGGATCGGCGACGGCGCCACCGCCGAGTCGGACTTCCACACCGCCCTGACGTTCGCCCACGTGTACCGCGCACCGGTGATCCTCAACGTGGTCAACAACCAGTGGGCGATCTCCACCTTCCAGGCGATTGCCGGTGGTGAAGCCACCACCTTCGCCGGTCGTGGCGTCGGTTGCGGCATCGCCTCCCTGCGGGTCGACGGCAACGATTTCTACGCGGTCTATGCCGCCTCGGCCTGGGCTGCCGAACGTGCGCGCCGCGGCCTCGGCCCTACCATGATCGAATGGGTCACCTACCGCGCCGGTCCGCACTCGACCTCCGATGATCCGTCCAAATACCGTCCCGCCGATGACTGGAGCCACTTCCCGTTGGGTGATCCGATCGCGCGCCTCAAGCAGCACCTGATCAAGACCGGTCACTGGTCCGAAGAGGAACACGCCGCGGTCAGCGCCGAACTGGAGGCCCAAGTGATCGCCGCGCAGAAAGAAGCCGAGCAGTACGGCACCCTCGCCGGCGGCCAGATTCCGAGCGCCGCGACCATGTTCGAAGACGTCTACAAAGAGATGCCGGAGCACTTGAAGCGCCAGCGTCAAGAGTTGGGGATCTGACATGAACGATCACAACAACAATATCGAGCTGGAAACCGCCATGACCACGACCACCATGACCATGATCCAGGCCCTGCGCTCGGCCATGGATGTGATGCTTGAACGTGACGACAACGTCGTGGTCTTCGGCCAGGACGTGGGCTACTTCGGCGGCGTGTTCCGCTGCACCGAAGGCCTGCAAGCCAAGTACGGCACCTCCCGGGTGTTCGACGCGCCGATCTCTGAAAGCGGTATCGTCGGCACCGCCGTGGGCATGGGCGCCTACGGCCTGCGCCCGGTGGTGGAGATCCAGTTCGCCGACTACGTGTACCCGGCCTACGATCAGATCATTTCCGAAGCCGCGCGCCTGCGTTATCGCTCGGCTGGCGAATTCACCGCGCCGATGACCCTGCGCATGCCCTGTGGCGGCGGCATCTACGGCGGCCAGACCCATAGCCAGAGCATCGAGGCACTCTTCACTCAGGTATGCGGTCTGCGCACCGTCATGCCGTCCAACCCCTACGACGCCAAAGGCCTGCTGATTGCCTCCATCGAAAACGATGACCCGGTGATCTTCCTGGAGCCGAAACGACTGTACAACGGTCCTTTCGACGGCCACCACGAACGCCCGGTAACCCCGTGGTCGAAACACCCCGCCGCACAGGTTCCGGACGGTTACTACACCGTACCGCTGGACGTTGCCGCTATCGCCCGTCCGGGCAAGGACGTCACCGTACTGACCTACGGCACCACCGTCTACGTGTCGCAAGTGGCCGCTGAAGAAAGCGGCGTGGATGCCGAAGTCATCGACCTGCGCAGCCTGTGGCCGCTGGACCTCGAAACCATCACCAAATCGGTGAAGAAAACCGGGCGCTGCGTGATCGTTCACGAAGCCACCCGCACTTGCGGCTTCGGCGCCGAACTGACGGCGCTGGTGCAAGAGCACTGCTTCCACCACCTGGAAGCGCCGATCGAACGCGTCACCGGTTGGGACACTCCCTACCCGCACGCGCAAGAGTGGGCGTATTTCCCAGGCCCGTCCCGAGTGGGCGCGGCGTTGAAACGGGTCATGGAGGTCTGAATGGGCACGCACATCATTAAAATGCCGGACATTGGTGAAGGCATTGCAGAAGTTGAATTGTCGGTATGGCACGTCAAGGTCGGCGACATGGTCGTCGAAGATCAGGTACTGGCCGATGTCATGACCGATAAGGCGATGGTCGATATCCCGTCGCCGGTGCATGGCAAGGTCATTGCCCTCGGTGGCCAGCCGGGTGAAGTCATGGCGGTCGGCAGCGTGCTGATCAGCATTGAAGTCGAAGGCGCGGGCAACGTTAAGGAGTCGGCGCAACCGGCACCTGTTAAAGAAGCGCCTGTGGCCGCAGCCAAAGTAGAAACCGTGGTTGAAAGCAAACCGGCCGCTGCCCCAGCGCCGAAAGCTGCCGTTTGCCAGGGCCCGATGGTTGCTCGCGAGGCCGATGAGCGTCCGCTGGCCTCCCCGGCCGTGCGCAAGCATGCGCTGGACCTCGGTATTCAGCTGCGTCTGGTCCGAGGCACCGGCCCTGCCGGCCGCGTACTGCACGAAGATCTCGACGCCTATCTGGCTCAGGGTCAGTCGACCGCCTCGGCACCGGTGGCGGCTGCTTACGCCCAACGTACCGATGAACAGCAGATCCCGGTGATCGGCATGCGCCGCAAGATCGCCCAGCGCATGCAGGACGCCACCCAGCGTGCCGCCCACTTCAGTTATGTCGAAGAAATCGACGTCACGGCTGTGGAAGAGCTGCGCGCGCACCTCAACGAAAAACACGGCGCCACCCGCGGCAAGCTGACCTTGCTGCCATTCCTGGTCCGCGCCATGGTCGTCGCCCTGCGCGACTTCCCGCAGATGAACGCCCGTTACGACGACGAAGCCCAGGTCATTACCCGCCTCGGCGCGGTACATGTCGGCGTCGCGACCCAGAGCGATGTCGGCCTGATGGTGCCGGTGGTGCGTCATGCCGAAGCCCGCAGCCTGTGGGACAGCGCAGCGGAAATCGCTCGCCTGGCCAACGCCGCACGCAATGGCAAGGCCAGCCGCGACGAGTTGTCCGGTTCGACCATTACCCTGACCAGCCTTGGCGCCTTGGGCGGCATCGTCAGCACGCCGGTGCTGAACCTGCCGGAAGTGGCGATTGTCGGCGTGAACAAGATCGTCGAACGGCCAATGGTGATCAAAGGCCAGATCGTGATCCGCAAGATGATGAACCTCTCCAGCTCCTTCGATCACCGCGTGGTCGACGGCATGGACGCGGCGCTCTTCATCCAGGCCATTCGCGGCTTGCTCGAACAACCCGCCACTCTGTTTGTGGAGTAACGAATGCAGACTTTGAACACCACGCTGCTGATCATCGGCGGCGGCCCCGGCGGTTACGTAACAGCGATCCGTGCCGGCCAGCTGGGCATTCCGACCATTCTGGTGGAAGGCCAATCCCTGGGCGGCACCTGCCTGAACATCGGCTGCATTCCGTCCAAGGCACTGATTCATGTCGCCGAGCAGTTCCACCAGACCCGGCACCACAACCAGCACTCGGCGCTGGGCATCAGCGTCTCGGCGCCGACCCTGGACATCACCAAGAGCGTCGAGTGGAAGGACGGCATCGTCGATCGCCTGACCACTGGCGTTGCGGCGCTGCTGAAAAAGAACAAGGTCCAGGTTGTTCAAGGCTGGGCCAAGGTCATCGACGGCAAGACCGTTGAAGTCGGCGACACGCGTATCCAGTGCGAGCACCTGGTGCTGGCCACCGGTTCGAAAAGCGTGAACCTGCCGATGCTGCCGATTGGCGGGCCGATCATCTCGTCCACCGAAGCCCTGGCGCCAACCTCCGTGCCCAAGCGCTTGATCGTGGTCGGCGGCGGTTACATCGGTCTGGAGCTGGGCATTGCCTATCGCAAGCTGGGCGCCGAAGTCAGCGTGGTGGAAGCGCAGGAGCGCATCCTGCCGGCCTACGACGCCGAATTGACTCAACCGGTGCACGACGAACTGAAAAAACTCGGCGTAAAGCTTTACTTGAAACATAGCGTTCAAGGTTTTGATTCTTCTAACAATACCTTGCAAGTACTGGAACCAGGCGGCGAGACCCTGAACCTGGAAACCGATCAGGTGCTGGTGGCCGTCGGTCGCAAGCCGAACACCCAGGGCTGGAACCTCGAAGCGCTGAACCTGGCCATGAACGGTTCGTCGATCAAGATCGACCACCGCTGCCAGACCAGCATGCGCAACGTGTATGCCATCGGTGACCTGAGCGGCGAACCGATGCTCGCGCACCGGGCCATGGCCCAGGGCGAGATGGTCGCCGAGCTGATCAGCGGCAAGACCCGCGAGTTCAACCCGACCGCCATCGCCGCCGTGTGCTTCACCGACCCGGAACTGGTGGTAGTCGGCAAGACCCCGGACGAAGCCAAGGCCGCAGGCCTGGACTGCATCGTGTCGAACTTCCCGTTCGCCGCCAATGGCCGGGCCATGACGCTGGAGTCGAAAAGCGGCTTCGTGCGCGTGGTCGCCCGTCGCGACAATCATGTGATTGTCGGCTGGCAGGCGGTGGGCGTTGGCGTGTCGGAGCTGTCCACGGCGTTTGCCCAGAGCCTGGAGATGGGCGCGCGGCTGGAAGACATCGGCGGCACCATCCATGCGCATCCGACGCTGGGTGA
The DNA here is from genome assembly GCF_056398125.1 of Pseudomonas sp. 05L36. Lineage (NCBI taxonomy): Bacteria > Pseudomonadati > Pseudomonadota > Gammaproteobacteria > Pseudomonadales > Pseudomonadaceae > Pseudomonas > Pseudomonas sp. 05L36. The sequence goes on from NZ_JBFTOU010000003.1 coordinate 336,567, forward strand.
GGCGGTGCAGGAAGCGGCGTTGCGGGCGTTGGGGCATGCGTTGCATCTGTGATTCAGAGCGATTGATGGCGGCAGAGATGGCCCCATCGCCAGCAGGCTGGCTCCCACATTTGGAATGCGTTCCCCTGTGGGAGCCAGCCTGCTGGCGATTTCTTGAGGCCAACTCGATTTATCTGTCTGTCATCCGATAGTCCGGGCTGCGAAATGGGCCCGGAATGAAGTATTGTTGTCCCCATCCAAAAAACGTCAGAAGCCTTGAACCGTTTCGGCGGTTGTTAAGAGATAGAGGGTGTCATGGGTAACGAAAGCATTAATTGGGACAAGCTGGGTTTTGACTACATCAAGACCGACAAGCGCTATCTGTCGTACTTTCGCAATGGCGAGTGGGACAAGGGCACCCTGACCGAAGATAACGTGCTGCACATCAGCGAAGGCTCCACTGCCCTTCACTATGGCCAGCAATGCTTCGAAGGCATGAAGGCCTACCGTTGCAAGGATGGTTCGATCAACCTGTTCCGCCCGGACCAGAACGCCCTGCGCATGCAGCGCAGCTGCGCCCGCCTGCTGATGCCGCAGGTGGACACCGAGCAATTCATCGAAGCCTGTAAAGCAGTGGTCCGCGCCAACGAGCGTTTCATTCCGCCGTACGGCACCGGCGGCGCTCTGTACCTGCGCCCGTTCGTGATCGGTGTGGGTGACAACATCGGCGTGCGTACCGCCCCCGAGTTCATCTTCTCGATCTTCTGCATCCCGGTCGGCGCCTACTTCAAGGGCGGCCTGACCCCGCACAACTTCCTGATCTCCAGCTACGACCGTGCCGCGCCACAAGGCACCGGTGCCGCCAAGGTCGGTGGCAACTACGCCGCCAGCCTGATGCCGGGTTCCCAGGCCAAGAAAGCGCATTTCGCCGACTGCATCTACCTGGATCCGCTGACCCATACCAAGATCGAGGAAGTCGGTTCGGCCAACTTCTTCGGGATCACCCACGACAACAAGTTCGTGACCCCGAACTCGCCATCGGTACTGCCGGGCATCACCCGTCTGTCGCTGATCGAACTGGCCCGGTCCCGCCTGGGTCTGGATGTGGTCGAAGGCGACGTGTTCATCGACAAACTGTCGGACTTCAAGGAAGCCGGCGCTTGCGGCACCGCTGCAGTGATCACGCCAATTGGCGGCATCAACTACAACGACCACCTGCACGTGTTCCACAGCGAAACTGAAGTCGGCCCGATCACCCAGAAGCTCTACAAAGAGCTGACCGGCGTGCAAACCGGCGACATCGAAGCGCCAGCGGGCTGGATCGTCAAGGTTTGATCTGACGCCAGACGCACAAAAGCCCCCCATCGGGTGACCGATGGGGGGCTTTTTCACGGGCGTAAAAAGATCGCAGCCCCTGTAGGAGCTGCCGCAGGCTGCGATCTTTTGCTCTTCTCCTCAATATCCAACCGCAAATCGACCCCGAACCGCCCCGCTACCTCCTTGCGCCCCAACGCCGTCAACGCCAACGCGCGACTGTCCAGATCCTGGGTCACCCACTTGCGCTTGAGCGCCGTTTGCAGCAACGCCGCACCCAGCGATCCGCCCAGATGCGGCCGACGCATGCTCCAGTCCAGGCACGGGCAGGCGAAGCGGCGGCGCAAGGTGCTCAAGTCCTGTACCTCGATCCCAAGCCCCTGAAACATTGCCGAACCACTGTCACTCAAGCGATAGGCCTGTTCGTCGGTTTCCTCGAGCCAGCCCGCTTCGAGCATCCGGTCATGCATCAGCACCGCCAGGGTGCCCGCCATGTGGTCGTAGCAGGTGCGGGCAAACTGCAGGCGATCCGGGGTCCGCGACTGGAAGCTCGGCGCAGTGTTCTGGCCGATCACCATCAGCGCTTCCAGGGCCTGGGCCACGCGTTTGTCCGCCAGGCTGTAATAGCGGTGACGTCCCTGAACGTGCAGCCGCACCAGCGCCAGCTCCTTGAGTTTGGCCAAGTGGGCACTGGCGGTCGACGCGCTGACTTCGGCCACCGTCGCCAGTTCGGTGCTGGTGCGGGCGTGGCCGTCCATCAGCGAACAGAGGATTTTCGTCCGTGCAGGCTCGGCGATGGCTGCCGCTACCTGCGAGACACCGATGTCGTGTTGTTCTGCGCTCATATTTCGCTCCCGGACGAATCAACGCCCTTTCGGACTGGAGATAGTAGCAACACTTTCCAACAACAAAAGGCTGCGCCCCATGGACCCGATCATCGCTGCGACCCATACCGATCCCTATCCCTACTACGCACGACTGCGTGCCGAAGGTGGGCTGGCTTTTCATCCAGGGCTGAACCTGTGGGTGGCCAGCAGCGCCCGGGCGGTGGCCGCCGTCCTGGCGCATCCCGATTGCCATGTTCGACCGGCGCAGGAGCCAGTCCCCAAGGCGATCGCCGACGGCATGGCCGGCCAGGTGTTCGGCCAATTGATGCGCATGAATGAGGGTGAACGCCAGCGTTGCCCACGGTCGGCGATTGAGCCGGGGCTGAAGTTGATCGATACGCGGGAAGTCGAGGCCCTGGTCAGCGCCCGATTGATGACCGCGGATGCCGCTGGCCTGTACAACGCCATGTTTCGCGGACCGGTGTGCGTGGTGGCGGCGTTGTTGGGATTCACCCCGGCTCAGGGCCGCGCCATCAGCGAGTTGACGGCGGATTTCGTCGCCTGCCTGTCGCCCTTGAGTGACGCGGCGCAATTGACCGCCGCCCACGCTGCCGCCGAACAAATGAGCAGTTACTGTGTCGAGCTTCTGGCCGACCCGGACAACCACAGCCTTCTGCTTGCAGGCATCCGCCAGCGCTTCGCGTCCGGCGCACCGCAAACGCTGATCGCCAACCTGATCGGCCTGTTCTCCCAGACCTTCGAGGCCACTGCCGGACTGATCGGCAACACCGTGCTGGCATTGATTCAACACCCGTCGTTGCGCAGCGAATCAACCCCTGTCGAAGACCTGCTGGCCGAAGTGCAGCGTTTCGACCCGCCGGTACAGAACACCCGCCGCTTCGTCGCCGCCCCCTGCGAGATTGACGGGGTGCAGCTGAAAGCCGCAGACGTGATCCTGGTGCTGCTGGCCTCGGCCAATCGCGACCCGCAGCTCAACGACAACCCCGACACCTTCCTGCTCGACCACCCGAACTGGCGCAGCTTCACCTTTGGTGCGGGGTGCCATCAATGTCCGGGGCAACGACTGGCGTTATGCATTGCTGGCGCTACCGTCCGGCAAATTCTGGCGATGAAACCGGCACTGGATCGCCTGACCTGGCATTACCGCCCGTCCGTGAATGGACGGATCGCGCTGTTCAGTGAACGACCGAAAACCGCTCAAGCAGTGCGGTATTCGACGGTCAGGTGAGACGACTCATGGACCGGCGCCAGGCGTTCGCGTTGGCTAGCCAGCTTCAAGTCAATCATCCCGCGTCAGCACTTCCAGCAATTCAATTTCGAAGATCAGGTTCGAATTCGGCGTGATCTTGCCCATGGTGCGTTCGCCATAGGCCAGGTGCGCCGGCACCAGCAACTTGCGCTTGCCGCCGACCTGCATGCCCATGATGCCCAAATCCCAGCCCTTGATGACCCGCCCGGTGCCTATCACGCACTGGAAGGGTTTGCCACGGCTGTAGGAAGAGTCGAATTCGCTCCCGTCCTCCAGCCAGCCACGGTACTGGGTGGTGATCAGCGCGCCTTTGATGGCGGCTTTTCCGTCACCCACTTGCAGATCGATTACCTGAAGCTCGTCATTCATTGAATTCACTCGTATGCTCACTCGCCCTCAAGGGCCTGACGGGCGCCGTTTTCCCAGATTTGCTCTCGATTGGCAACCATTGCCGTCTCCGCGCGCGGCGTTTAAAGCTGTTTACTGAACTAAAATAATCAACAATTACCCGTACGGTTCACCGCCCTGAAGGCCACCCCCGAATGATCCTGCTCTGGACCAGCGTCATCCTTGGTTCAATGACGCTTACCCTGATCGTCGCGCTGGTCTGGCGCGAACGCTCGCTGCACAAGCAGCTGGCGGAGTATCGCGCGATCATCAACAGCCTGTCCGAAGGCCAAAGCATCCACCAGGATGACGACGCCGAGCGCTTCAAACGCAGCCAGTATTTCGCTCGTATCGGCACCTGGGATTGGGATGTCGACACCGACCGGTTGTACTGGTCAGATGCAATTTTCGGCATGTTCGGCTTCAAGATCGGCGAAGTGATGCCCTCTTACGCCCTGTTCTGCTCCTGCGTGCATCCGGACGACCGGCACAGGGTTCGGGCCGGCGAACTGCGTTGCCTGGAAACCGGCGAAAACCATGACGAAGAGTACCGCGTGGTCTGGCTCGACGGAACGATCCGCTGGCTGCGGGAAACCGGCAACGTGGTCAAGAATGACCACAACGAAACGATCAAGATGATGGGCGTGGTACGCGACATCACCGAAGAAAAGGCCTCGGCCAACTACCTCAAGCACCTGGCCCATTACGACCGGCTGACCGGCCTGCCCAATCGCCTGGTGCTCGAAGAGCGCCTGTCCGAAGCGCTGGAACAGGCACGCGCCGGTGCCACGCGGGTGGCGCTGGTGTTTGTCGACCTCAATGGTTTCAAGGCCATCAACGACCGCTATGGTCATGCGGCGGGCGACCGGGTGCTGGTCACGACCGCCACACGGCTCAAGCGCATTCTGCGTGGCACCGACACCGTCGCCCGGATCGGCGGCGACGAATTCGTGGTCATCCTCCAGGACCTGCCCCAAGGTAAAAGCCTGCAAGACGAAGCGCGCACCATCTGCCAGAAAATCTTCGTCGAACTCTCCCCGCCCGTCACCATCGGCAACGACCAGCGCCACATCGGCACCAGCCTCGGCGTCGCCGTGTTCCCCGATCATGCGCCGAGCATCGACCGCTTGCTGCACATTGCCGACCTGGCGATGTATGAGGCCAAGCGCAGCGGGAACAATCAGTATCGGCTGGGCACCGAGAGCGTAGTGCGGGTACATAGCGAATAGCGTTTCGTCGACGGGTGCCTGTACCGGTAACTGCACGAGCACGTCCACGAATGCATTGATCCACTTCACACATCAATGCATGCCAACTATGCAATTAACATATCGATCCCCCTGCTCCACTATCCGCCCCAATAAGAACCGTGCGCCGCGTCCAGGCAGCGCACGTCATAAAAGCGGTGGAGTATTTATCGATGACAGCCTCAATCCCGCGCGGACGCTCTCGCGCCAGTGCCATTTTCCGGGTCACCTCGGGCAACTTCCTCGAACAGTTCGACTTCTTCCTTTTTGGTTTCTATGCCACGCAAATCGCTGCCGTATTCTTTCCGGCCAGCAGCGAATTCGCCTCGCTGATGATGACCTTCGCCGTGTTCGGCGCAGGCTTTCTGATGCGTCCGTTGGGCGCGGTGGTGCTGGGTGCCTATATCGATGATGTGGGCCGACGCAAAGGGTTGATCGTGACTCTGTCGATCATGGCCAGCGGCACCATCCTGATTGTGCTGGTGCCCGGCTACGAAACCATCGGCTTGTTCGCCCCGGCCCTGGTGCTGATCGGGCGGCTGCTGCAGGGCTTTTCCGCCGGTGCGGAATTGGGCGGCGTGTCGGTGTATCTCGCCGAGATCGCCACACCCGGCCACAAGGGCTTTTTCACCAGTTGGCAGTCGGGCAGCCAGCAAGTGGCGATCATCGTCGCCGCCGCGCTGGGTTACGCCTTGAACCAGTGGATGGCGCCGAACGTGATTGCCGATTGGGGCTGGCGGATTCCGTTCTTCGTCGGCTGCATGATCGTGCCGTTCATCTTCCTGCTGCGCCGCAACCTGGAAGAAACCGAAGAGTTCGCCACCCGTAAACACCGCCCGAGCATGGGTGAAGTGTTCCGCACCCTGGGGCAAAACTGGCTGACCGTGTTCGCTGGCATGATGATGGTCGCCCTGACCACCACCGCGTTCTACCTGATCACGGTGTACGCGCCGACCTTCGGTAAAACCGTGCTGCACCTGAGCACGTCCGATGCGCTGCTGGTGACATTGCTGGTCGGCGTCTCGAACTTCATCTGGCTGCCGATTGGCGGAGCCCTGTCCGACCGAATCGGTCGCCGCCCGGTGTTGATTGTCATGGCTGTGCTGGCCATCGCCACCACCTATCCGATGCTGACCTTTCTGGTCAACGCGCCCAGCTTCATCCACATGCTGCTGGTGTTGCTGTGGCTGTCGTTCATCTACGGCCTGTACAACGGCGCAATGATCCCGGCGCTGACGGAGATCATGCCAGTGGAAGTCCGGGTGGCCGGTTTCTCCCTCGCCTATAGCCTGGCCACGGCCGTGTTCGGCGGGTTCACCCCGGCGATGTCGACCTTGCTGATCCAGTACACCGGCGACAAGGCGGCGCCAGGTTACTGGATGAGCTTTGCAGCCCTGTGCGCGCTGTGCGCGACGCTCATGCTCTATCGACGCGCCTCGAACCATCTGCAACCGGTGGCCTCGTGAACCGGCCCTTTATCGAGAACTTGACCATGAAAAAAACCTTCAGTTTTGCCGCCCTTGCGTTGGTGGCCAGTCTGGGCTTGAGCGGCATTGCCCAGGCTGAAGAGATCCGTGTGATGACCTCCGGCGGCTTCACGGCGGCCTACAAGATCCTCGGCCCGAAGTTCGCCGCCTCCACTGGCAACACCCTCGACACCGCACTCGGCCCCTCCATGGGCAAGGCCCCGGAAGCGATCCCCAATCGCCTGGCCCGGGGTGAGCAAGCCGACGTGGTGATCATGGTCGGCTACGCACTGGACGATCTGATCAAACAAGGCAAAGTCGATCCCGCTTCAAGAGTCGAACTGGCGGATTCACGCATTGGCCTGGTGGTGCGCGAAGGTGCGCCGAAACCGGATATCAGCAACGTCGAGGGCCTGAAAAAGACCCTGCTCGACGCCAAATCAGTGGCCTACTCAGACAGCGCCAGCGGCGTGTACATCGAGCAGCAGCTGTTCAAGCGCCTGGGGATCGAGGACCAGCTCAAGCCAAAGTCGACCATGGTGCCGAAAATCCCCGTGGGCTCGGTGGTTGCCACCGGTGACTATCAACTGGGTTTCCAGCAGGTCAGCGAACTGTTGCCGGTTCCGGGGGTCAGTTTCGTGGCGAAGATTCCGGAGTCGGTGCAGTCGGTCACCCGGTTTGCCGCCGGTATCCCGGTAGGTGCCCGGCACCCGGCCGAAGCCAAGGTCTTGCTGGAATACATGGCCTCGGCCCAGGCTCAACCGGACGTGAAAGCGACCGGACTGGACTCGGTCAGTCGCTGACCGACGGCTGCAGGACTTTCATCTCCACCACCAGCCGTTCCAGCTCCAATGCCGCCGGGGTCAGGGTTCGACCCCGGCGCTTGATCAGACCGACGCTGCGCATCACCTGCGGATCGGTCAATGGCACCCGCGTCAGGATCGGGTGATCCGCTGCCGGCATCGCCATCAGCGGCACTGCCGCCACGCCCAATCCGGCCTCCACCAGCCCGATCATGGTGGTCACGTGACGGGTTTCGCAGATGCTCGGCCGCTGCGGCACCACGCCGGTCAGCGCCTGGTCCAGCAGAAAACGGTTGCCCGAGGTTTTATCCAGCGAGATGTAATCCTGCTGATAGAACTCGTCCCAGGTGACACTGCTTCGCCCCGCCAGCGGATGATCGCGCCGGCACGCCACGACATACCCCTCTTGCACCAAGGGCTCGAAATCCACTTCGGCTTCCAGGGTGCCCATGAAACTCAGGCCGAAATCCGCTTCGCCATTGACCACCGCGCTCAATACGTCGTGGGCGCTGGAGTCCAGCACCTTGACCTTGATCCGCGGAAACTGCCGGTGATAGTGCGCGATCACTCGCGGCATGAAGTAATACGCCGCCGAGGGTACACAGGCGACCGTGACATGGCCGAGCCGGGTCGAAGCGACTTCGCTGATGCCCAGCAACGCCACGTCCAGATCGTCCAGCAGGCGTTCGACGCTGGGCATGAAACCGCGGCCGGCCTGGGTCAGGCTGACCTTGCGCGTGGTGCGCTCGAACAGCCGCACGCCGAGGGCGTCTTCGAGTTTTTCGATGCGCCGGCTCAAGGCTGGCTGGGAAATACGCACCGTATCGGCGGCCTTGCGAAAGCTGCCCTGCTCGACCACGGCACGGAAGGCTTGCAGATCGTTGAGGTCGAAGTTGATCGCCATGGGGGCTACTCGAGAGGGACAGTTGGATTGATCAGCTAATTCTATAAATGTAACTAATTAATGCAAACTGTAACATCCGGGCCCGAGCGTTTTGCTGACGCCGAAGGGCCCAGCCTTTATTCTTGTCACCCCCGCTGTACCGAGTCCTGGAGTTTTCTCATGCCCCATGAAGGCAACCTGCTACAAGCTGCTGTCGTATTTCTGATGGCGGTCGTGCTCATCGTTCCATTGGCCAAGCGCCTGCAACTGGGGGCGGTGCTGGGCTACCTGTTCGCCGGAGTGATCATCGGCCCGTCGGTGCTGGGCCTGATCGACAACCCGCAAAGCGTGGCGAACATTTCCGAACTCGGCGTGGTGTTGCTGTTGTTCATCATCGGCCTGGAGCTGTCGCCGCGACGCTTGTGGGTGATGCGCAAATCAGTGTTCGGCGTGGGTCTGGCGCAAGTGCTGATGACCGGCTCGGTGATTGGCGTGGTGGCGCTGTGGGGCTTTGGCCAGCCGCTGAACACCGCAATCGTCCTGGGCCTGGGCCTGGCGCTGTCGTCCACGGCCTTCGGCCTGCAAAGCCTGGCTGAACGCAAGGAACTGACCAGCCCCCACGGGCGACTGGCGTTCGCGATTCTGTTATTTCAGGACATCGCCGCAATCCCCTTGATCGCCATGGTGCCGTTGCTGGCCGGCGGCGATCACAGCACCACCCCCAGTGAAGACCTGAACCATGGCCTGCAAGTCTTGGGCAGCATTGCGGTGGTGGTGATCGGCGGGCGCTATCTGCTGCGACCGGTGTTTCGCGTGGTGACCAAAACCGCGTTGCCAGAGGTCTCCACCGCCACGGCGTTGCTGGTGGTGATCGGCACGGCATGGTTGATGGAGCTGGCCGGTATTTCCATGGCCCTGGGTGCATTCCTCGCCGGCCTGCTGCTGGCGGACTCCGAGTATCGCCATGAACTGGAAGCCCAGATCGAACCGTTCAAGGGCCTGTTGCTCGGGCTGTTTTTCATCAGCGTCGGCATGGGTGCGAACCTGAGCCTGTTGCTGAGCACACCGGTCGCAGTGCTGGGCCTGACTCTGCTGCTGATCGCGATCAAACTGCCGCTGCTGTTTATTGTCGGGCGCCTGGCCGGCGGCTTGAACAAGGTCAGCGCGATCCGCCTGGGTATCGTGTTGGCGGCCGGTGGTGAATTTGCCTTTGTGGTGTTCAAGATCGGTCGCGATCACGGGCTGTTCGCGGCGCAACTGTATGACTTGCTGGTGCTGACCATCACCCTGTCCATGGCCGTGACGCCGCTGTTGCTGCTGCTTTGCGCACGCTTGGTCAGCCCGAAAGTGCAACCGGTGGAAGTACCGGAGAAGTTCCGCGAAATCGACACCGACGCGCCACGGGTGGTGATCGCCGGCATGGGCCGCATGGGCCAGATCGTTGCGCGAATTTTGCGCGCACAGAACATCAAATTCGTGGCCCTCGACACCTCGGTGGAAACCATCGAGCTGTCCCGCAGCTTTGGTGGCGTGCCGGTGTTCTACGGCGACCCGATGCGCCCGGAAATCCTCAGCGCGGCCAAGGTCGGGGAAGCCGAGTATTTCGTGATCGCCACCGACGACCCGGACACCAACATCAAGACCGCCGAACTGGTGCGCAAGCTCTACCCGCAGATGAAAATCATCGCCCGTGCCCGTAACCGTCAGCATGTGCACCGGCTGATGGACGTCGGCGCTCACGCCGTGCGCGAAACCTTCCATTCGAGCCTGGAAATGAGCCGGCGAACCCTGATCGGGCTGGGTCTGACCCAGGCCCAGGCGGATGCGCGAATCAAACGCTTCAAGCAGCATGACGAAGAGGTGCTTGAAGCCCAGCACGCGGTGTATGACGACGCAGTGAAAGTGATGCAGACCGCGCAGGAAGCGCGGGTCGAACTGGCCAGGTTATTCGAGTCGGATCAACTGCAAGAGCAAGCGGGCACAAAATGAGGTGAATTTGAGGGCCCCTTCGCGAGCAGGCTGCTCACACGCTCTTCTGTAGGAGCGAGCCTGCTCGCGATGAACGATGACGCGGTGTGATGGATCAACAACAATTGCCAGGGAACCACCATGACTGACCAACCTGCCCCCGCCCTGAAGGAAATCTTCAACACCGAGCGCCTCCAGCACATCGCCAGCGAAATGACCGCGGTCTATCCGCCATTCGAGGCCAGGCGCTTCCTGAAGCTGGCCCAGTCCGGCCTGGCAGACCTCAGCGTCATGCAGCGCATGGCCCGGGTCAGCGAATGCCTGCACGCGGTGTTGCCGCTGGACTATGAAGCGTCGCTGCAAGTGCTGCGCGCCCTCGCCCCGCGCCTGAACAGCGGCTTCGTCAGCATGTGCCTGCCGCACTATGTCGCCAGCTACGGCGCCCATGCGTTCGATCAGTCGATGGACGCGCTGAAGTATTTCACCGCTTTTGGCTCTTCGGAATTCGCGATCCGTCACTTTCTGCGCAGTGACCTCAAGCGCTCGCTCAAGCTGATGCATGCCTGGTCGCTGGACGACAACGAGCATGTGCGGCGCCTGGCCAGCGAAGGATGCCGGCCGCGCCTGCCCTGGTCATTCCGGCTGGAGCCCATCCAGGCCGATCCGACACTCGCCGCGAACATCCTCGACAACCTCAAGGCCGACACCAGCCTGTATGTACGCAAATCCGTGGCCAACCACCTCAACGACATCACCAAGGATCACCCCCGATTGGGTGCTGGACCTGATCGAAGGCTGGGCGCTGGACAACAGGCACACCGCATGGATCGCCAGGCACGCCCTGCGCAGCCTGATCAAACAGGGCAACCCGCGGGCACTGGCGATCATCGGCGCGGGCGGCAAGCCTGAAGTCGAGATCGTCGATGTGAAAGTCGAACCGCCGGTGATTAGCCTGGGAGAAAAAATCACCCTGTCGTTTGCCATCAGATCCACGGTAGAAAGCAGTCAGCGTCTGGTGATCGACTATGCCATTGATTACGTCAAGGCCAACGGCAGCACCTCGGCGAAGGTGTTCAAGCTCAAGGCGCTGACGCTGCCCGGCAAAGCCAGCGAAGCCGTCAGCCGTGGTCAGCAGATCAAGGAACTCACCACCCGCCGGCATTATGCGGGGCGCCATGCGGTGCACATCATGGTTAATGGTGAGCGGCTGGCCAGTACCGCGTTCGAGATTGTGGGTTAAACCGCAAGATCAATTCTGAATGGGCCGCCGCCTTCGCTGGCAAGCCAGCTCCTACATAGGTATGCGTTGCCCCTGTAGGAGCTGGCTTGCCAGCGAAGGCGTCCGTTCAGGCACCGCCCAACAACAACAACCCCTGCTCCCGCTCACACAACTGCACCACATAATCCCACAACACCCGCAACCGCACCGATTTGTGCAGCTCGCGACGCGTGCTGATCCAGTAGCTGCGCTGGATGCTTTCGTCCGGCAACAATGGCACCAGACCGGGATCAGCACAGGCCATGTAGCACGGCAGCACGGCAATCCCCAGGCCTGAGCGCGCCGCCTGTTGCTGGGCGATCACGCTGGTGCTGTGAAACACCACCTGCGGGTTGCGGCAGAAGCTGTTGAGGAACATCAGTTCCTGGCTGAACAGCAGATCGTCGACGTAGCCGATCCACGCATGACGCCCCAGGTCCTCACGACTGCGCAATGGCGGCGAACGATCGAGGTAGTCCTGGCTGGCATACAACGCCAGGCGATAGTCGGTGAGTTTGCGGGTGACCAGCATGTCAGCCGCCGGGCGCTCAAGGTGGATGCTGATTTCCGCCTCGCGGTTGAGGATGCTGACAAAACGTGGCACCGCCACCAGCTCCACTTCCAGCCCCGGATAGCGTTCGAACAAGCCGTTCATGCGACTGGCGAGGAACATGATGCCCAGCCCTTCGGTCACCCCGACGCGGATCTTGCCCAGCGGCGCGGTGGACTGGGTGATTTCCTCCTGGGCCAGCAACGCCACGTTCTCCATCGCCTCGGCGTGTTTAAGCAACGCCTCGCCCGCCGGGGTCATCTCATATCCCTGGGCATGTTGAACGAACAACGCCGTGCCGAGGCTCTTTTCGATGGCCTCGATGTGCCGCGCCACGGTGGCATGGGTGGTGTTCAGGCGGCGGGCGGCCGTGAGCAAACGCCCGCTGCGCTGCAACTCGAGAAAAAACCGCAGGTCATTCCAGTCGAACATGAATCGTCCTTGTTCTTTGCTGTTCGGGATGCTGTTTAAAAACGCACAGCGGCTGCGCAAAAACTAACATTCTTTTGACGAAAGCTAACAACTAGGATGACAGACAACAAGAACAACAAAACGAGGTCAGGGATGCAGACTCCCCTGGATGAATACGATTACATCGTGGTCGGGGCCGGGCCGGCCGGGTGTCTGCTGGCCAATCGACTGTCGGCCAACCCGCAACATCGTGTGTTGTTGCTCGAAGCCGGTGGCCGCGACAACTACGCGTGGATTCACATCCCCGTGGGCTACCTGTTCTGCATCGGCAACCCGCGCACCGACTGGTGCTTCAAGACCGAAGCGCAACCGGGCCTGCAAGGCCGCGCCCTGAGCTACCCGCGCGGCAAGGTGCTGGGTGGCTGCTCATCGATCAACGGCATGATCTACATGCGTGGCCAGGCCGCTGACTACGACCGCTGGGCCGCCGACGGCAACCCTGGCTGGAGCTGGCAGGACGTGTTGCCGCTGTTCAAGCAGAGTGAAAACCACTTTGCCGGCGCCGCCGAATTTCACGGTGCCGCGGGCGAATGGCGAGTCGAGCGCCAGCGCCTGTCGTGGCCGATTCTCGACGCCTTCCGCAGCGCCGCCGAACAAAGCGGCATCGCCAGCATCGATGACTTCAACCAGGGCGACAACGAAGGTTGCGGCTATTTCCAGGTCAATCAGAAGGCCGGCATCCGCTGGAACGCGTCCAAGGCCTTTCTAAAACCCATTCGCCAGCGTCCGAATCTCACCGTACTGACCGGTGTCGAAGTCGATCGCGTGCTGCTGGACAATGGCCGCGCCTCGGCGGTCAGCGCCCGCTGGCAAGGCCAGTCGAAGACCTTCAAGGCGCGCAAGGAAATCGTCCTGTGTGCCGGCTCGGTCGGTTCGCCGAGCATCCTGCAACGCTCCGGCATCGGCCCGCGTCCGCTGCTGGAACGGCTGGGCATCGGTGTCGCCCATGAACTGCCCGGTGTCGGCGGTAACTTGCAGGATCACCTGCAACTGCGGCTGATCTACAAGCTGGAAAATGCCCGCACCCTGAACCAGATTGCCGGCAGCCTGTGGGGCAAGATGGGCATGGGCCTGCACTACCTGTATGACCGCAGCGGTCCGCTATCCATGGCGCCGAGCCAGTTGGGCGCCTTTGCCCGCTCGGGGCCGGAGCAGACTTCAGCCAACCTCGAATATCACGTACAACCGCTGTCGCTGGAGCGCTTTGGCGAACCGCTGCATGCGTTCCCGGCGTTCACCGCTTCGGTCTGCGATTTGCGTCCGCAAAGCCGTGGCCGAGTCGATATCCGCTCGGCCAACCCGCAAGAAGCACCGCTGATTCAACCCAATTACCTGAGCCACCCGGAAGACCTGAGGGTCGCCGCCGATGCCATTCGCCTGACCCGGCGCATCGTCGCCGCGCCGGCCCTGCGACCCTTCAATCCCGTGGAATATCTGCCCGGTGACAGCCTGCAAAGCGAAGAACAGCTGCACGAAGCCGCCGCGCGGATCGGCACCACGATTTTCCATCCGGTGGGCACCTGCCGCATGGGCAACGACGCCGACGCCGTGGTCGATGCGCAGCTCATGGTCCATGGCATCCCCGGCCTGCGCATCGCCGACGCCTCGATCATGCCGCGCATCACCTCGGGCAACACCTGCTCGCCGACACTGATGATTGCCGAGAAGGCGGCAGACATGATCCTCAACTCCACTACAAGGAACATCACCGCGCAAAAGGAACTGGCCACACACCCGTGAACTCTACACGGACACTGTAGGAGCGAGCTTGCTCGCGATGGTCGTCAACGATAACGCTACAAACCTGACACCCACGTGCGCTCTCAGGTTCATCGCGAGCAAGCTCGCTCCTACAGAAACGCGTACACCCGATGCATCGAAGTAGCGGCACCAGCCCACAAGGCCGGCGCCGACAGTGGAACAACAAAAACAATCACTGTGAGGGATACCGGTATGTCAGAACACGTTCAGTCCCTGGAAGCCGTGCGCAGCGCGGGCACCAGTCAGGAAACCCAGAAAGTCATCTTTGCCTCGTCCCTCGGGACGGTCTTCGAGTGGTACGATTTTTTCCTCTATGGCGCCCTCGCGGCGGTGATCAGCAAGCAGTTTTTCGCCGGGGTAAACGACACTACCGCGTTCATCTTCGCGCTGATGGCCTTCGCCGCCGGCTTCATCGTCAGGCCGTTCGGTGCGCTGGTATTCGGTCGGTTGGGGGACATGATCGGACGCAAGTACACCTTCCTCGCCACCATCATTCTCATGGGCCTGGCAACGTTCTGCGTCGGATTGCTGCCGACCTACGCCAGTATCGGCATCGCTGCGCCGATCATCCTGGTGGTGTTGCGCATGCTCCAGGGCTTGGCCCTGGGCGGTGAGTACGGCGGCGCCGCGACCTATGTCGCCGAACACGCGCCCGTCGGCAAGCGGGGCTTCCACACCAGCTGGATTCAGTCCACCGCGACCCTGGGCCTGCTGCTGTCGCTGCTGGTGGTACTGGGCTGCCGCTACTTCACCGGCGATCAGTTCGAAGTCTGGGGCTGGCGTATTCCGTTCCTGTTTTCCATCGTGCTGCTGGGCATCTCGACCTGGATTCGCATGAGCCTGCACGAGTCGCCGGCCTTCGTGAAAATGAAAGAAGAAGGCAAGTTGTGCAAACAGCCGATTCGCGACTCCTTCGGTAAATGGGAAAACCTCAAGGTGGTGCTGATCGCGCTGTTCAGCATCAATGCCGGGCAAGCGGTGACCTTCTACGCCGCGCAATTCTATGTGCTGTTCTTCCTCACCCAGTTCCTGAAAATGGACCCGGCGGTGGCCAACGGTCTGCTGATTGTCAGCGTGACCATCGGCGCCCCTTTCTTCATCTTCTTTGGCTGGCTGTCGGACAAGGTCGGGCGTAAACCGGTGCTGATGCTCGGCCTGCTGCTGGCCACCGCGCTGTACTTCCCGATCTTCAAGACCCTGGCCCACTACGCCAACCCGGCCATCGACCAGGCCAGTCGCCAGGCACCGATCACCGTGATGGCCGACCCGGCCACCTGCACCTTCCAGTTCGACCCGGTGGGCAAGGCGAAATTCGACAGCCCGTGCGACAAGGTCAAGACCTTCCTGGTCAAGCAGGGCCTGCCGTACCAGAGCACAGCGGCCCCGGCCGGCAGCGGCGTGCAGGTGAGCGTCGGTGACGTGAAGATCGATGGTTTCGACGAAGCCGCCTTGCGCGGTGCCGTGACCCTCGCCGGTTACCCGCAACAGGCGGACATGCAGCAAATCAACAAACCGATGATCGTGGCGCTGATTGTCGCGCTGATCATTATTTCCGCGATGTGCTACGGCCCGCTGGCGGCGTTGATGGTCGAACTGTTCCCGACCCGCATCCGCTACACCTCGATGTCCCTGCCCTACCACATCGGCAACGGCTGGTTCGGTGGCTTCCTGCCAACCGTGTCGTTCGCGCTGGTGGTGTACACCGGGGACATCTTCTACGGGCTGTGGTATCCGGTGGTGATTACCGGGGTGAGCCTGGTGGTGGGGATGATCTGCCTGCGTGAGACACGCAACGTGGATCTCGACAAGAACTGAGGTCATTGCTCGCGGCGAGGGAGCGGGTCCCTCGTCGCGGCTATCAGCCACAATCAAACTTCGGCATCGAGCAGTTCGAACTTCACCTGATCCGGATAGAACGCCATGTACCCGCGGATTTGTTCTACCGACACCTTGGGGTCCTCGTAACTCCACACCGCATTGGCACCTTCATGCCCTGGCACCTGCAAACTGAAATAGCTGGCATCGCCCTTGTACGGGCAATAACTGGTGTGGTCGGTGCGGGCGAAATACTTCTCGTCGATATCCTCACGCGGCACGTAGTACACCGGCGGGTAGTTGGCCTCCAGCAACACCAGGGCCCGCGCCGAGGCGGCTACTTGAATACCGTGAAACCTTACCAGCAGGCAGCCAGGCTGCTCGGCGATGGTGATGACAGGGCTAGGACCGGAGCTTTTCATGGAATGCGTTCCTCATGACGGTGATGGACCTGCAAATCGTTGTAGGAGCGTGGCTTGCCCGCGATGGGCTGCGCAGCAGCCCCAAAACCTGAGACCACGATTTATCAGGTATAACCCAAGTTTCACCCTCGCGACGGCTTCGCAGCCGAACGGGAGCGACACACCAAGCTGTACATCCATACAGATAAAGATTGCTCCATCGTCCATCAACCGCCATTCTGTGCACCTCTCGCACATTGATCGACGATGGTGGTTATGCGGCTGTACCTCTGTGAAAAACCTTCCCAGGCCAAAGACATCGCGGCAGTCCTCGGCGCCCGGCGCCGGGGCGATGGCTGCTGGCTGGGAACGGATGTCACGGTGACCTGGTGCATCGGCCACCTGCTGGAAACCGCACCGCCGGACGCCTACGACGCACGCTACAAGCGCTGGGTGCTGGCGGACCTGCCGATCATTCCCGAAAAGTGGAAAATGACCGTCAAGCCGCGCACCGCCAGCCAATACAAGGCGGTCAAGCGTCTGCTCGGTGAAGCGTCCGAACTGATCATTGCGACGGACGCCGACCGCGAGGGCGAGATGATCGCCCGGGAACTGGTGGAGCATTGCCGCTATCGCGGGCCGATCCGCCGCCTCTGGTTGTCGGCGCTGGACGATGCGTCCATTCGCAAGGCCCTGGCGGCACTTAAACCGGGGAACGAGACCTTCAGCCTCTATCACTCGGCCCTGGGGCGTTCCCGGGCCGACTGGCTGATCGGCATGAACATGAGTCGGCTGTTCACCCTGCTGGGGCGCCAATCCGGTTACCAAGGCGTGTTGCCGGTCGGCCGGGTGCAAACGCCGACCTTGCGCCTGGTGGTGGATCGCGATCGCAGCATCGCCGACTTTGTGCCCGTCGCCTATTGGGCCATCGATGTGCAACTGCTGCACAACGGCACTGCGTTCACCGCTCAATGGCGCGCGGCATCGGACCTTTGCGACGATCAGGACCGCTGCCTGAATCAGGCGCTGGCGCAACAAGCGGCGGCCGCCATGAGCGGCGCGGCCAGTGCGCGGGTGATCAAACTGCGCACCGAGCGGATGCGCGAAGTGGCCCCGCTGCCGTTCGATCTCGGCACCCTGCAGGAGGTCTGCTCGAAGAAGCTCGGCCTCGGCGCCCAGGAAACCCTCGACATCGCCCAGGCGCTGTACGAAACCTACAAAGTCATTACCTATCCGCGCAGTGATTGCGGCTACTTACCCCTCAGCCAGCACAGCGAGGCGCCGGCCATTCTGGCGGCGTTGCGCCAGGCCGATCCGGCGTTGAGCGCCTTGCACGATCACCTTGATCCGCAACGGCGCTCACGGGCCTGGAACGATGCCAAGGTCAGCGCACACCACGGCATCATCCCCACCGCTGCGGCGAAAAATCTCGACAAGCTGGCGGGCAAACAGCGCGCGGTCTACACCCTGATCCGCGCGCGATACCTGGCGCAGTTCCTGCCCAATCACGAATACGACCGCACCCAGGCCGACTTCGACTGCGCCGGCGAGGCCTTGCGCGCTGTCGGCAAGCAGATCATCGAGCCAGGCTGGAAACGCGCCCTGCCCGAAGCGCTGGCACAGGCAAAGGGGCGCGAAGCTCCCGCGCCGCAGACCCTGCCCAACCTGGCCGAAGGCATCGATTGCGCAGTGGCCGGCGTGCAACTCAAAGACCTCTGGACGCAACCGCCAAAGCCGTTCACGGAAGGCGATCTGATCAAGGCCATGAAGAACGTCGCCAAACTGGTGGAAGACCCGCTGCTCAAGCAAAAGCTCAAGGACACCACCGGCATCGGCACCGAAGCGACTCGCGCGTCGATCATCCAGGGCCTGCTCGACCGTGGTTACCTGGTCAAGA
The DNA here is from genome assembly GCF_056398125.1 of Pseudomonas sp. 05L36. Lineage (NCBI taxonomy): Bacteria > Pseudomonadati > Pseudomonadota > Gammaproteobacteria > Pseudomonadales > Pseudomonadaceae > Pseudomonas > Pseudomonas sp. 05L36. The sequence goes on from NZ_JBFTOU010000003.1 coordinate 354,864, forward strand.
ACGGCAAGGCCCTGGCCGCGACGCCAGCCGCGTTCAGCCTGATCGACGCCGTACCGCGGGCCATCGCCGATCCGGGCACCACGGCGATCTGGGAACAGGCCCTGGACATGGTGCAAAGCGGGGAAATGAGCCTGGAAGAATTCGTCACCAAACAGGCGGCGTGGATGAGCAAGCAGGTCAGCCGTTGCGCCGGGCTGAGCATGACCATCAGCGGCCCGCCGCCCACCGGCTCCGCCGCAGCCCCTTGGAAGAAAAAACGTAAAGGCGCCCCGCGTAAACCAGCGAGCGGCACCAGGCGCAGGGCAAAACCGGCAAGCAATACCTGAACCCGCCACGGATCGTGCGACGCCGGCCATAATCAACTGTGTCCCTTGGCCTGTCAGGAGCCACGTCGAATGTCTTCGATAGAACTGCACGCCGCCCAACGCGATGAGCTGGAAACCATCGAGAACCTGATGCAGTTCTACACCTACGACTTCAGCGAATGGTTGCCGCTGAAACTGGGCGAATACGGTTTGTTCAACATCCTGCCCATGCCGGACTACTGGCGAAACCCGGCCACCCGCCCCTTCCTGATCAAGGTCGACGGAGAACTGGCCGGTTTCGCGACCGTGGATAACCAGACCCACCTACCCGGTGCCGAGTACAACATCGGCTATCTGTTTATCAGTCGACGCTTGCGTGGCCGGGGTGTCGCGCGATTTGTCGTTGCCACCCTCTTGAGCCGATTCCCCGGTCAATGGCAGGTTTTCCACATCGAGGCGAACCAGCCGGCACGCCTGTTCTGGGCCGCCGTGATGCCGGGGCTCAGCGTTGTCGGACTCACCGTGCATCAGCAGGTCGTTGACCGCCATCCCTGCACTTTTTACCGCTTTGAGTGTCCGCCTTTGTCGTCCTGACCGACACGTCCTCGACTCCGCCCGCTAATTCCGAACAGCTTTGTCCGACAATATGTAGTGACTAAAAATATTCACTACAAAACCGTTGACGCCTTCGATCTGCCCTTGCATGATGCAGACGTCTCCCCGATCGGGAGTACAGGCAACACGTTTGAGCAAGCTCGTCTGACCGCCGAGCTGTTTTTCCCGGATACACGCTGCCCACAAGGCAGATTGAAGAAGCTGACCTGGCCTGAACGTCCAGTACAAGGGCGAGAAGACTTGGCGAGCAATCCTCATGACGCTTGTGGCCGACCCTGAAAACGTCGGCAGTGGCCTTAAGGTTTTCGCCGCTTCTCTTCGTTGTGACGCTATTGCGTAGCAGTTATTCAACACGACTACATGCAGCAGACGCAGGACCCCGCCCGATAAGGCGGTCGAACGCTGACGTCCTGGTTTCGGTGCCAGGGATCAACTAACCGATGGGCTACCTGTATTAGCGAATCAACTTTGAAAGATCACCAATTGGTCAAGGGACTTTATGATGAATCTGAACAATCAACCAACTATCGATGAACTGGCTCGTATCTTCGCTGCAAAGAAAGACAGCCACGACAACCATATTCTCTGGATCAGCAAGTGTGGCCAGGTTCATATCGACTGCCTGTCGCCGCACGCCCATGAAGCAGAGTTCGACCAGAACAACCAGAACCTGCTGGCCCGACTGAAGATGTACCGTCGCGGCCAGGGCTATGTCGGCAAGAAGGCCGCGGCCGACAAGGACTTCATCGGTAATGTTCTGCAAACCCTGAAACAGGCCTGGGCCTCGATGCAGAATCAGAACGAAGTTCGGGTGATTGACCGGTTCTACTGATTGAAATGAGTCACTACTGACTTATTGATAAACAAGGCCTGCTCCCAATAAGGAGCAGGCTTTTTTTTCGGGCTTTCACTGGTTTGAAGATCACGCGGTCTCTTGTAGGAGCTGGCTTGTCGGGTCGCCGCATCGCAGCGATGGTCGTTAACGATAACGCGTGTAAACCGGATAAACGCGGCGCACTTGAGTCCATCGCCGGCAAGCCGGCTCCTACAGGGTTTTGTAGTGCTTATGAAAAATCAGCCCCCAACACCAGCTCCACAAACGCCAATGACGCCGCGCTGTGGTAGTTGTTATTGCGCCGCAGCAACGCCGCCCCGCGTTCCGGTGCTGCACCAAGCATGGAAAGTCTGCGCAATGCCCGATCCTGGGTTGCGATGGGTTCCGGCAGGATGGTGGCAATCGCCGTGTGCCGAACGACTTCCAGCAACGTGTTGACCGAGTTCACTTCAATCACCACCTTGGGTGTGATCTGCGCCTGGGCAAAATGCTCATCGATGCGCGTGCGCGTGATGTAGTCCGGGGTTAACAGCGCAAACTTCAGCTGTGCCACCGCCTCGGCGGACAGCACATCCTGGCTTTCGTACAAAGGATGCTCACGCCCAACCATCAACCCCAGGGTTTCGGTAAAGGCCGGGATCGATTCGATGTCGGTGCTTCTCACCTGATCAAACGCAATCGCGATATCCAGCGAATCATCCGCCAGCCCGACCTCGATTTCGTCCATCGACAACTCGAAAATCTCCAGGTGGATGTTCGGGTAACGCGCCAGGTAGTCGCGCACCAGCGGCCCTACCAGATAGGCCATGAACGTCGGCGTCATGGCCAGGCGCAGGTTCCCGCGGGACAAATCCTTCACGTCGTGCAACGCACGCTTGCCCGCCTCCAGCTCCACCAGTACCCGCCGCGCGCATTCAATGTAAGCCTCGCCGGCATCGGTGGGCTTGACCGTGCGCGAGGTGCGGTCGAACAGGCTCACACCGAGGGATTCTTCCAACTGCCGGATCTGCTGCGACAAGGTCGGCTGGGACACGTGCAGCATTTCGGCGGCGCGGGTGAAACCACCATGGTCGGCCACCGCCAGCAGGTAACGCAAATGTCGAAGCAACATGGGATTCTCAATCTATAGGCGGTACTTATGGATTGCATTGTATATCGGTCTTGGACGCTATGGATGGATCGGCAGAAGATGGCCCCACACCCAAGCGACACCCCTTCCGATAGGAGAATCACCATGCAACAGTCCCATGCCTACAACGACCCAAGCCTGGCCCTGACCACTTCTGTCCTGGACGCCAAGGCGCGCAAAAACCTGTCGTGGCAGGACCTGGCCGACGGCACAGGTTTGAGCCTGGCCTATGTCACCGCCGCCCTGCTCGGTCAACACCCGCTGCCTGAAAGCGCTGCCAAAGTGGTCGGCGACAAGCTGGAACTGAACGCCGACGCCGTGGCCCGGCTGCAGATCATCCCGCTGCGCGGTAGTCTCTCGGGCGTGCCGACCGACCCGACCATCTACCGCTTCTACGAAATGATCCAGATCTACGGCACCACCCTCAAAGCCCTGGTTCATGAGCAGTTCGGCGACGGCATCATCAGCGCGATCAACTTCAAGCTCGACATGAAGAAAGTCGAAGATCCGGAAGGCGGCTCCCGCGCCGTCATCACCCTCGACGGCAAGTTCCTGCCCCTGCGTCCCTTCTAAGTTGCTAGCGGCCCGCACGCCTCGTGCGGGCCACACCCTGCTCCCCCTTGAGGACAAGAACATGAAAGCGCTCATCGACGGTTTTTTGAAGTTCCAGAAAGAAGCCTTTCCACAACGCACCGATCTGTTCAAGCACCTGGCCACGACCCAGCATCCGGGCACGCTGTTCATCACCTGTTCCGACAGCCGTGTCGTGCCGGAGCTGCTGACCCAACAAGAACCCGGTGAACTGTTCGTGATCCGTAACGCCGGCAACATCGTGCCGTCCTACAGCCCGCATCCGGGAGGTGTCTCGGCCACGGTCGAATACGCCGTCGCCGTGCTCGGCGTGACTGACATCGTGATTTGCGGCCATTCGGACTGCGGCGCCATGACGGCCGTGGCCAAGTGCACATGCATGGATCACCTGCCCGCCGTCAGCGGCTGGCTGCAACATGCCGAGTCGGCGAAAGTGATCAACGAAGCCCGGCCACACACCAGTGAGGCGGCCAAGGTCAGTTCGATGGTTCGGGAGAATGTCATCGCCCAACTGGCCAACATCCAGACACACCCGAGTGTGCGACTGGCCCAGGAAAAGGGCCTGCTGAACCTGCATGGCTGGGTGTACGACATCGAGACCGGTTCGATCGATGCGCTGGATGCCGACAGCCGAAGCTTTGTGTCGCTGGTCGAGCATCCGCGCACTTGTGCGGTATCGGCCAAGGCGATCAAAGCCGCTTGATCAGAACTGTCGTTTGGGTAAAAAAGTGACCGCCCTTGCAGCGGTCACTGGTTCCGCCATCTCAGCGTTTGACGCCCAGATCGATCTGGGTCATGCGGCTGCGAATGGTGAACACGCCATCACCCGAGAGAATCGCACTGCGCGCAAACAGGCGCCCGCTCTCCCAGTTCGAAAGCCCCAGTTCCGGCTTGCTCAGCGCATACTGGCCGTCGACCCAACGGGTGATGCCATTGCCGACAAAAGGCGCGTTGACCGCGTTGTAGAAACGCTCCTGGGCCTCGGCACTTTCACTGATCAAGGACACGGTGAATTGCGGACTGTAGCGATTGAACAAGGCAATGGCGCTGTCCAGGTCGTCGACGATTTTCAGGCTGGCTTCCGGGGTTTCTTCCCACTCCCATTCACGGCCCAATTGATCTTCCGCCAACGGCTCGGCCTGCGCTTCGGTCTGATAGCCTTCGGCGCGGTACACCTCGACCGTTGCAGCCAGCCAGTCTTGCGGCAAATGCGACTCGCTGCCTTCGACGATGTGCAGCTTGCAGCCCTGCCCACGTGCAGTGCCGGCCCGCTTGAGTGCGTCGAGGAACAGCGGCACCAGTTCAGCGGCACGGTCGCGGTGAATCAGGCAGACGTTCAGGGTGTTGCAGACCTTGCGGTCCAGGGAGTTGCGCACCACGGCGGCAAAACGCGGGGCGTCGGCATCGGCGTTGGCGATCAGCCACGCACCACCGGTGCCATGCAGGCTGACCGCCGTGCCGGCCTGCTGCGCGATGCTGCCCAACTGGCTGACGGCGCGCCCCGAACCACGGGCCACCGCCAACGACAGGCGTCGGTCCGCGAACATCGCCCAACCGGCGGCGTGGTTGACACTTTCCACCAGCGACACTGCACCGGCCGGCAAGCCGGCGTCGCTCAGCGCAGGGTTCAGTGCATGGGTGACGATCGCCTGGGCCGTGCCCAACGCATCACTGCCAATGCGCAGCACGGCGGTGTTGCCGGTGCGCAATACACCGGCCGCATCGGCAAACACATTCGGCCGACCTTCGAAGACGAACGCGACGATGCCCAGCGGCGAGACCACTTGTTCGACTTTCCAGCCATCATGCTCGACGCAACTGATCACCTTGCCACGGCTGGCCGCTGCATCACGCCAGGCGCGCAGGCCGGCGATCATGTCGCGACGCATGCGCTCATCGGCCAGCAACCGGGTGGTCGAGCGACCGCGCGCCTTGGCCCGTTCGATGTCGGCCAGGTTGGCGGCCTCGATAAAGGCCCAGCACTCCGGGTTTTCAAGGCGCTGGGCAAACAGATCGAAGAAGGCGCTGATCGCTTGATCGGACACCGCCGACAGCGCGGTAAACGCCGCTTCGGCGCGCTCGATCGCGACGCTGGCCGCTTGCTGGTCCGCCACGGGGATCAGCAGCAACTCGCCGCTGACCTGCTCCACCAGCAGGTGGTCACCGGGCTGGAAGCGTTGCGCCAGTTCGGGGCTGACAACAGTGACACGATTACCGGCGAAAGGGATGGGCGTGCCAGCGACTAGACGTTCGAGCGCAAGAGACATGAAGCGGTATCACCATGCTGTGGGCGGTTGGAAAATGTATAGCAATTTCCCTGTAGGAGCGAGCTTGCTCGCGATGGACTCCGGAACACCGCGTTTATCCAGCAGGCACGCGTTTTCGTTAACGACCATCGCGAGCCAGCTCGCTCCTACAGGAGTAAGTGGTGGCCGCTTACGTATCTCAATGTGTACAGCCCCGCCCCCGACACACCCCGCACTCAAAACCCCGCCACAACGACACACCACAGATACACCCCATTGATGAAATACGCCTGTCGATTGGCCAGGCCGATCAAAGCGCTCAACTCACCGGGCACGCCGTTGCCCCGCCTCCCCGACCTGAAAGAGATCAACATCCATGAGCACCTCCATTTCTTCGGCCGTCAAAGGCCTGTACCTGAACCTCGACCGTGCCGGCGACTGGGTTGCGCCTTTGGCGCTGCGGGTGTTCCTCGCCTGGGAGTTCCTGGAGTCCGGCCTGGAAAAATTCAACGGCCAGAACTGGTTCACCGATATCCAGGAGCGCTTCCCGTTTCCGTTCGACCACCTTCCAGCGACGCTGAACTGGGAACTGTCGATGTGGGCCGAACTGGTCTTTTCCATGACCTTGCTGCTGGGCCTGGGCACACGTTTTTCGGCGTTGAGCCTGATGGTGGTGACCCTCGTCGCAACCGCCGCCATCCATTGGCCCGCCGACTGGCATACCCTGAGTGAACTTGCCCAAGGCTATGCCATCAGCAACAAGGGTTACGGCAACTTCAAACTGCCATTGATCTACCTGGTGGCCTTCACGCCGCTGTTGCTGATGGGTGGCGGCAAGCTCAGCATCGATGCACTGCTGGCTCGTTGCTTCTGGCGTCGCTGAAACGAAACCTGCAACGCGGACAAACAAAAGGGGACTTCCATGAAGTCCCCTGTTTTTTTTGCCCGGAACTAACCCATCACTTCTTCCAGCCCGGTCTGCTCGGCCAGCTTCGGATGCGCGCTGCGTTCATGCACATGGGATTGCGGGGTGCGGTCGATCAGCAGGCTCAGCAATTCCGGGCGGCTGTAGTGGCCACGGGAATCCATCATGCGTTTGCGCTTGTCGATCTGGCTCATGTCGAGATCAACAATCACCTCGCCCTCACCTTCCTGCAACGAACCCAGCACCACACCGTCCGGGCCGACGATCGCCGTGTAGCAGCCACCCGAGATCGGACCGATGGCGCAACCGGTGTCGGCCATGATCTGCGCCTGTTGCTCGGGGTACAACCACGCCGTGGAATTGACCACAAAGCACGCGGCCTCCAGGGCATGCTGGCGAATGCTGACTTCCATTTGCGAGGCGAACAGCGGACCTGCAAACGACCCCGGGTACATGGCCGCATGGATCTGTTCGCCATCGGCCATCAAGGCATAACGGGCCAGCGGGTTGAAATGCTCCCAGCAGGCCAGTTGCCCGATGCGCCCTGCCGCGCTGTCGACGGCCCGCAGGCCGGAGCCGTCGCCCATGCCCCAGATCATGCGTTCGTGGTAGGTCGGGGAAATCTTGCGGCGACGCTGGATCAGCGAGCCGTCGGCATCGAACAGCAACTGCGTGTTGTACAGCGTGCCGCCATCGCGCTCGTTGACGCCGATGGACACGACCATGCCCGCTTGCCTGGCCGCAGCGCCGATGGCATCGGTGGCGTCCGAAGGCACGGTGACAGCCTGGTCCAGCAGCTTGAGGTGTTCGGCGGCCATTTCGAACGGCGACTGCACGTAGGAAAAGTACGGGTAGTAGGGCACAACGGTTTCCGGGAACACGGCAAATTGCACGCCCTGCTCGCCGAGGTCGAGAATCTTCTGCACCACTTTGTCGACGGTGCCTTCACGGCTGTAAAGAACGGGACTGATTTGTACGGCAGCGGCTTTGACGAGGGTCATGGCGGTGATCTCATTGAGGGAAAAGTTTCAACGAGATAAATATTACAATAATAATATAGCGGCATGAATGTCGTATACACCACCTTTCAGGACATCATGATTCAGCCCCGACTGGCACGCTGAATCACCTGTGGCGGCTGCCCGAACGCCCGAATAAAAGCGCGACGCATACGTTCCCGGTCACCAAAGCCCGTGTCCGTCGCCACCACATCGATGGAGTACCGCCCGCTTTCCATCATCAACCGGGCCGACTCGACCCGCAGGTTTTCGATGGCCTTGGCCGGAGACTGGCCGGTTTCGGCATGAAACACCCGGCTGAATTGCCGAGGGCTGAGATTGGCCGCGCTGGCCAGTTCCTCGACTGACAGCGCGGACTTGAGATTCTGTTTGGCGTAGTTCAGCGCGGCCTGTATGCGATCGGTCTTGGGGGCCAGTTCCAGCATCACCGAAAACTGCGACTGCCCACCGGAACGCCGGTGGTACACCACCAATTGCCGCGCCACCTTGCGTGCAACGTCGGCCCCCAGATCCATCTCCACCAGTGCCAACGCCAGGTCCACGCATGCGCTCATCCCCGCCGCGGTCCACAGGTGGCCATCGTTGATGAAGATCCGGTCTTCCTCGACCTTCACGTTCGGGTACGCCTTGCGAAAGGACGGCACATGCGCCCAATGGGTGGTCGCCCGCCGACCGTCGAGCAAACCGGCCTCCGCCAACGCATTCGCCCCCGTGCAAATCGAGCCCAGACGCCGGGTGCCGTGACTGGCGCGGCGCAAAAACTCCAGCATGCCCGGCGTGGTCGGGCGGATCAGGTTGTCGCCCATGACCAGTAGCGTATCGAACGCGCGCTGGTCGAACGCCTCGGTCTGCACAGCAAAACCGGCGGACGTCTGCACCATGCCACCCGGTTCGGACAGTAATGCAATGCTGTACAACGGCTCATCTGCGGCGCTGTTGGCCAACTCGAAGGCGGCACACATGGCCAGGCCCAGAACCTGGAAACCAGGGTAAACAATGAGTCCGATCTGGTGCATGGTTATATGACCTTAAACGCGTCATACCTGATATTCAGGCCAGGATCTGCACTCTAACCCGAATAGCCCGCACCGGACATCGGGATGGAGCACCTCGCGCATTGGCCGATGGCGACGGATAATCAAGTGGTTTCCATCTCACCGAGGATTTGAAGGATGTCACTGACTCTTTATTTCCACCCGCTCTCGTCGTTCTGCCACAAAGCGCTGATCGCGCTCTATGAACTGAACATCGAGTTTGAAAAAAGAGTTATCGATCTGGGCAACGATGCCGACCGGGCCGAACTTCAAGGGCTGTGGCCGATCGGCAAGTTCCCGGTGCTTCGCGATCACGCCAGGCAAAAGGTTGTGCCGGAGTCGAGCGTGATCATTGAGTACCTGGACCGGATTCATCCCGGCCAGGCGCAGCTGATTCCCGAAGATCGGGAAACCGCCCTGGAAGTACGTCTGTGGGATCGTTTTTTCGACCTGCACGTTCAGGTGCCGATGCAGAAGATCGTCGCTGACCGAATGAACGCCGCCAACGGTGACCTGACCCGGGAACGCGCCGCGCTGACAACGGCGTACGGCATGCTTGAACGTCAACTGGCGGCAAGAACCTGGGTGGCCAGCCCGGCGTTCAGCATGGCCGATTGCGCCGCCGCCCCGGCGCTGTTCTACGCCAGCACCCTCGTGCCGTTTCCCGACGATTACCAGCACTTGAGTGCTTATTTCGACAGGTTGGTCCAAAGGCCCTCGGTCAAGCGCGTGATCGGCGAGGCAAGACCCTGGTTTTCCTGGTATCCGTTTGCCGAGGCCATCCCGGAGCGCTTTCGGTAGAGGTGGACAACGGGCACAAAAACGGAAAAACCGACGAATAATAACCGTCGGTCGAGTGTTATCTGATTACGCAGGAATAAAAAATGGCAGGGGCGGCTGGATTCGAACCAACGCATGGCAGGATCAAAACCTGCTGCCTTACCGCTTGGCGACGCCCCTGTATCTGTTGCGATGAGTGCCTGGCACTCGCTTTCTTGAGTGGCAACAAGAGCTGTTGCCTGCTTGCGCGAGAGGCTCCCTGAGGGCCTGTGCAAGAGTGGGCGCAAATTTACCAACCTTTGTCTCGTTTGGGAAGCCCCAACAAAACAATTTGTTTTTTAAAACAGACGCTTAGTGTTGAACCGCATCTTGGCGAGTGGTCGACACACGTTCAGCCCGACCAGGTCTGCTACGCTTTTCCTTACTCGAATGGAATCGGGAATCGTGTGCGCAACACCCTTCCCCTTGTCATCTGAGGGCGCCAATGTGAAAGGCAAATTAATGGCTACCGCTGCAACCCTACTGGTGGTCGGGGCCGCGATCTATGGGTTGCACACCTGGGAACACATCCAGAGCCAGCGACAGGAAACGGTCTGCAAGGCCGCCCGGGAACATCTCAATCGGCTGGAAACCCAGACGAGAGCCTTGGCCTCCGGGTTGACGGTCGAAGCCTATGCCGAAGCCGAAAAAGCCGAGGCCGGCCAGTTGGTTCTAGCGCTCGATACCGCCAAAAATGCAGCCGAGGTCGATGCCGTCATCGACAAGCATGCTGCGGCCATCGAAGCGCAGATAACGGCCGAGGACGCAGAGGTCCAGTCCAGGGGCGAGCAACCCTTCCTCGGTCAGGAACTGAAAAAGCAGCGCATCCCCACCGACGTCAAACAGGAATACAAACGAGCTGAAAAAGCCGTCGCCGAAACCTGCGAATAGTTTCAACCGCCAGCCCCAGGTTTGTCGCCAGCGTCTAGACTTCAGCAAAAGCAGGTTGCAACCAGACCCCGCGTTTATCACAAAGAACCTACAAAAAACGAGGGGGTCTCGACTTTGAAAATATCAACCCTCTGCGTCATCGCGAGCCTGCTGGTGTCGGTCGCGGTGTCTGCCAACGGCGTCATTCCCATTCTCGAAATGGACTTCACACGGTCTGCGATGGAAACCCTGAAAAAAATCGGAATTGACGATGCCTGCATCATCGGCGCCTCGAGCCCCGCTTCGTTCACCTACTGCCGGGAAGGATCGATGACGCTCTGGAAGTATCAGGCACTGGACCTGGAACAAATGGCGGCGATACACAGTGATGTGCAGCGGCCCTTGACGGTTTACCAACCCATTTCTGTCCTGGAGTTCGAGAGCGCGGCCTGTGAAGACGAGATGCGCGTATCCGCCGCTGGAAAACCGGCAACGATACGTTGGCTGACCCTTGGCCTGATGGCTATTTTTCTGCTGGTCGGCTTGGGTTACACCTATCGGGCCATTCTGCAGCGCCGCCATGACGCCACCGCGTACTCGCAACCCCATGAGCAAGGGTCGAGCGAATTTCAGGCAACCGCACAAACAAAAGCCCTGGCAGCGTTTGGTCTGGCTGTTGCCGTGGCATTCGTTTACTTCAACTACACAGGGTATTGAACAACAGGTGAGCGCGCCGTTGCGGCGCACTCACCGGTCACTCAGTGCGGCGCGCGCGGGATGGTCTTGAGCAGGTCTTCGGGGCTGATGTGCCCTACCACGCTGCCCGGTTGCGGCAGGTTGAGGATGTGGCCCTTCATCTTGCCGATGATGTGCATTTCACAAGGCTTGCAGTCGAACTTCAGCGTCAGTACTTCATCGCCGTGGATCAGTTGCATCGGCGCGACCTTGGTGCGCACGCCGGTGACGCCCTTGGCCTGTTTCGGGCACAGGTTGAAGGAGAAACGCAGGCAGTGCTTGGTGATCATCACCGGCACCTCGCCGGTTTCCTCGTGGGCCTCGTAGGCCGCGTCGATCAGCTTGACGCCATGGCGGTGATAGAAGTCGCGGGCCTTCTGGTTGTAGACGTTGGCCAGGAACGACAGGTGCGACTCCGGGTACACCGGCGGCGGGCTGGTTTCAGCTTTACGGCTGCCACGCGGGTGGGCGGCGATCCGCGCTTCGGTCAAGGCTTCGATCACTTCACGGCGCAAGGCCTTGAGCTGCGAGTTCGGGATGAAGTACGCCTGCGGCGCGTCCAGCTTGATGTCGATGGCGTGGTACTGCGTGGTGCCCAGTTGACCGAGCAGATCCTGCAATTGCTCCAGCGCCTGTTCCGGCTTGTTGGCGGCGCCGAACGGGCCGTTCAGGGTGACGCTGGCGCTGATGCCTTCTTCGCTGGTAGCGCTCAGTTCCAGCTGTTCTTCACGCAGGCGAGCGACCCAGCTCAGGGCGATACGACGCTCGGCAGAGGTCTTTTGCAGCGCCTGTTGCCAGTTGTGATCGAGATTGCGATTCAGCGGATGGTTGGGGCGCAGCTTGTACATCCCCTCCGGCATCTCGTTGGGCTCGACGCGATAGCGATAGCGCTTCTCGCCGTCTTCCTCGAACTCGCCTTTGGGCTCGGCGATGTTGGCACGGAAACCCACCACTTCACGCTTGACCAGCACGTTGAGGCCGTCGCCGTTTGACAGCGGCTCGTGCGTCACGACCTGCATGTCACGCTTGGCGACTTTCTCCACCACACCCACCGGCAGACCGGTGAAGGTCGGCGAGTCAAAGGCGCCGATATCGATCTTGCGGTCAGTGACGAAGTAATCGGTGCTGCCACGGTGGAAGGTTTTTTCCGGGTCGGGCAGGAAGAAGTGCGCGGTGCGGCCGCTGGAAGCGCGGGCCAGGTCAGGACGATCTTCGAGAACATCGTCGAGGCGCTGGCGGTAGTAGGCCGTGATGTTCTTCACATAGCCCATGTCCTTGTAGCGGCCCTCGATCTTGAACGAACGCACGCCGGCCTCGACCAGGGCGCGGATGTTAGCGCTCTGGTTGTTGTCCTTCATCGACAGCAGGTGCTTTTCGTAAGCGATCACGCCGCCCTTTTCGTCCTTGAGGGTGTACGGCAGACGGCAGGCTTGCGAGCAGTCGCCACGGTTGGCGCTGCGCCCGGTCTGGGCGTGGGAAATATTGCACTGGCCGGAAAACGCCACGCACAACGCGCCATGGATAAAGAACTCGATGGCCGCATCGGTTTCGTCGGCAATGGCGCGGATCTCCTGGAGATTCAACTCACGGGCCAGCACCAGTTGCGAGAAACCGGCCTGATCGAGGAACTTCGCCCGCTCCAGGGTACGGATGTCAGTCTGGGTACTGGCGTGCAGTTCGATCGGCGGAATATCCAGCTCCATCACCCCCAGGTCCTGGACGATCAGCGCATCGACGCCGGCGTCGTACAACTGGTGGATCAGCTTGCGGGCCGGCTCCAGTTCGTTGTCGTGCAGGATGGTATTGATGGTGGTGAACACCCGGGCATGGTAACGACGGGCGAATTCCACCAACTGGGCGATATCGCTCACTTCGTTGCAGGCATTGTGGCGGGCGCCGAAGCTCGGGCCACCGATGTAGATGGCATCGGCGCCATGCAGGATGGCCTCGCGGGCGATGCTCACATCGCGGGCAGGGCTGAGCAATTCCAGGTGATGTTTGGGCAAAGACATAGTTTTTTTAGTCAGGCTTGTCACGGTCGAGGCGTGCATTGTAGCGGCGAAACGCCTGACCGGCACTCGTATGCTGCCGGGTGGTGTATTGCGTAGGCCCGGCCTGCCTGAATCCTTGTAGGAGCGAGCTTGCTCGCGATGAACATAAGGACGACGCGTGCATACAGAATGCCCGCGTCATCGTTAACGTCCATCGCGAGCAAGCTCGCTCCTACAGTATTGAGTGTGTTGCTTCGATCAGGCCTTGGCGGCCATCGCGGTCACTTCCACGCGCATGCCTTGCACTGCCAACGAGGCAACCCCGACAGCAGCGCGTACCGGCCATGGCTTGGCGAAGTAGCGCTTGTAGACTTCGTTGAACGCGGCGCGGTCGGCCATGTCGGTGAGGTAGATGGTCAGGTGCATCACGCGGTCCATGGAGCTGCCGGCACGCTCCAGCGCAACCTTCAGCGCTTGCAGGGTGCATTCGCTTTGCAAGGTGATGTCGCCCAATTCGAGGCTGCCGTCGGCGCGGGTGGGGATCTGGGTGGAGACCAGCACACCGCCGAAACCGACGACGTCGGAGGAAATCGAATCGGCATCAGGATCGGGGGTAAAGGTCAGGTCGTGGTTTGCCATTGCAGGTTCTCTTGCTTGAAAGGATAAGGCAGGCGCCTTTTGCGCGGCCAGTTTACAGGGCGATCCCTGGCGCGTCGCTAATCCAGACCGGACGGCTGCTCGTGTCCCGTGGCCTGGCGGTACTGGCGCGGGGTGAAGCCGGTCAAGGCCTTGAACTGCCGGGTGAACGCGCTGTGGTCGGTATAGCCGCACTGCAGGGCAACCTCGGTGATCGGCATATCGGTGTGGAGCAACCGATGCGCATGCTCCAGGCGAACCTTCTGGATCATCTGCCGGGGCGTCAGGTGGAACACGCGCTTGCAGTAACGTTCCAGCTGCGCCACTGAAATGCCGGCGATCCGCGTCAACTCGCCGAGGGTGACGCGACGGTTGAAATGCGCGCGAATGTGCTCGTCCACCGCCGCCAGGCGCTGGTACGCCGGGTGCGTGTCGCTGGCCGATTGCAGGTCGACCGAGATGCCCGCCAAGCCGATGATTTCATTGTGGCGGTTATACAAGGGTCGTTTATGGGTCAGGCACCAGCCCGGCTCCCGGCTGCCGTACAGATGCAACTCCAGCTGGTCTTCCAGCACCAGACCTTGCTCCAGCACCCGCCGGTCCTGTTCGGTGTAACCAGGCCCCAATTGTTCGGGAAACACCTCGGCGCTGGTTTTCCCCAGCAGAGGTTTTAGCTGCTTCAAGCCACAGCGTTGCACCAGCGTGCGATTGGCCATGACATAGCGCGCCTGCACATCCTTGATGAAGATCGCCGCATTGGGAATGACATCGAGCATGGGCAGCAGCAGCGCCACGCCGGCCAGCAGTTGTTCGATGGTTTCGGGGCGGTTCGAGTCGTCGCCCTGGCACAACAGCGCAAACGCATCCTGAGTCATCAACCGGTCCCTCGCAAAAATCAGACATTGCCCATTGTGCTGATTTCGTCATCGACACCCAAGGAAAACATCAATCGCGAGTAAGCCGCCGAGTTCACTCTATGGCCACCGCCCTCCTCGGCAAAACCGAAAAGGGCGATTTGAAGTGCACACCTGCCTATCCAATAACTCACAAGAAGGCGATGCCATGTCAGGCCAAGGCAAGTTCAAAAAACAACTTTCGTTGATAGACCTTACGTTTATCGGACTGGGGGCGATCTTCGGCTCCGGCTGGCTGTTCGCAGCCAGTCACGTGTCCGCCATCGCGGGGCCGGCGGGGATCTTTTCCTGGCTGCTGGGCGGTTTTGCGGTGCTGCTGTTGGGCATCGTCTACTGTGAACTCGGCGCGGCGCTGCCCCGTGCCGGCGGTGTGATTCGCTACCCGGTTTACTCCCACGGCCCGCTGCTGGGTTACCTGATGGGCTTCATCACGCTGATCGCGTTTTCCAGCCTGGTGGCCATCGAGGTGGTCGCCGCGCGCCAGTATGCCGCTGCGTGGTTTCCCGCATTGACCCAGGCCGGTTCCAGCAATCCAACGGCGCTAGGCTGGCTGGTGCAGTTCGGCCTGCTGTGCCTGTTCTTCATGCTCAACTACTACAGCGTGAAAACCTTCGCCAAGGCCAACAACCTGATCAGCCTGTTCAAGTTCATCGTGCCGTTGCTGGTGATCGGCGTGCTGTTCACTTTCTTCAAACCGGAGAACTTCCAGTCCCAGGGCTTCATGCCGTTCGGGCTGTCAGGTGTCGAGATGGCGGTGTCCGCCGGCGGCATTATCTTCGCCTACCTGGGGCTGACGCCGATCATCTCGGTGGCCAGCGAAGTGAAGAATCCGCAACGTACCATTCCGATTGCATTGATCCTCTCCGTACTGCTCTCCACCGCCATCTATGTGTTGTTGCAAGTGGCGTTCCTCGGCGGCGTGCCCACCGAAATGCTCGCCAACGGTTGGGCCGGCGTCGCCAAGGAACTGGCCCTGCCCTACCGCGACATCGCCCTGGCATTGGGTGTGGGCTGGCTGGCTTATCTGGTGGTGGCCGACGCGGTGATCTCCCCCAGCGGTTGCGGCAACATCTACATGAACGCGACACCGCGGGTGATCTACGGCTGGGCGCAAACCGGCACCTTCTTCAAGGTCTTCACCCGTATCGATGAAAAGTCCGGCATCCCGCGTCCGGCGCTGTGGCTGACCTTTGCCCTGTCGGTGTTCTGGACCCTGCCCTTCCCCTCCTGGGAAGCCCTGATCAACGTGGTCTCCGCCGCGCTGGTGTTGAGCTACGCCGTGGCCCCGGTGTCGGTGGCCGCCCTGCGCCGCAATGCGCCGGACATGCCGCGTCCGTTCAAGGTCAAGCGCATGGGTGTCCTCGGCCCGGTGTCGTTCATCATCGCCGCGCTGATCGTCTACTGGTCCGGCTGGAGCACCGTGTCCTGGCTGCTCGGCCTGCAGATCCTGATGTTCGTGGTGTACCTGCTGTGCGGACGTTTCGTGCCGACCCAACACCTGAGCCTGGCCCAGCAAGTGCGCTCTTCGGCATGGCTGATCGGCTTCTACGCCGTGACCATCGTGCTGTCCTGGCTCGGCAGTTTCGGCGGCATGGGCGTACTCACCCATCCCTTCGACACCCTGGTCGTGGCGGCTTGTGCGATGGGCATCTACTACTGGGGCGCGGCCACCGGCGTACCGGCGCATCTGGTTCGCCTGGAAGACGAGGACGGTGAAGCCGAAGCCGATCCCGTTTACAGCGGCCAGCGTCCGATTGGCGCGTCCATCCAGACTTCCCGCTGAGATTCAGGCCAGCAAAACCTCTGAGTTTTTCCAATGGAAAGGTTTATGAAAAAAGTACATGTCATTGATTCCCACACCGGCGGCGAACCGACTCGCCTGGTGATGTCGGGCCTGCCCCAACTGCCTGGCCGGACCATGGCTGAGAAGCGCGATGCCCTGCGCGAGCAGCATGACCAATGGCGTCGCGCCTGCCTGCTGGAGCCCCGTGGCAACGATGTGCTGGTGGGTGCGCTGTATTGCGAACCGGTGTCGCCGGATGCCACCTGCGGCGTGATCTTCTTCAACAACGCCGGCTACCTCGGCATGTGCGGCCACGGCACTATCGGCCTGGTCAACTCGCTGCATTACCTGGGGCATATCCAGCCCGGCGAGCACAAGATCGATACGCCGGTCGGCCCGGTCAGCGCCACGTTGCATGAGGACGGCAACGTCACCCTGCGCAACGTGCCCGCCTACCGCTACCGCCAACAGGTGCCGGTCGAAGTGCCGGGGCATGGCCGCGTGTACGGCGACATCGCCTGGGGCGGCAACTGGTTTTTCCTGGTGTCCGATCACGGTCAGGCGTTGCAGATGGACAACGTCGAGTTCCTCACCGAGTACACCTGGGCAATGCTCAAGGCCCTGGAAGCTCAAGGCATCCACGGCGAAGACGGCGCGCTGATCGACCACATCGAACTGTTCGCCGACGACGACCACGCCGACAGCCGCAACTTTGTCATGTGCCCCGGCAAGGCCTACGACCGCTCGCCCTGCGGGACCGGCACCAGCGCGAAACTGGCATGCCTGGCAGCCGACGGAAAACTGGCCGCCGGTGAACGCTGGGTCCAGGCCAGCATCACCGCCAGCCAATTCGTCGGCAGCTACGAATGGGAGGGCGAACGCATCATCCCTTTCATCACTGGCCGCGCCTGCATGACCGCCGACAGCACCTTGCTGATCGACGAACAGGACCCCTTTGCCTGGGGCATTTGAGCCGCCACGCCTTTTCCCTAACCCGATCTGAATGAACGCTTCAAGGAGTGACAACAAAATGAGCGATAACATCTTCACTGGCTGCATCCCTGCACTGATGACCCCATGCACCGCCGAGCGCAAGCCGGACTTCGACGCACTGGTGGCCAAGGGTCGCGAGCTGATCGACATCGGCATGAGCGCCGTGGTGTATTGCGGTTCCATGGGCGACTGGCCGCTGCTGACCGAAGCCGAGCGTCAGGAAGGCGTGGCGCGCCTGGTGGCCGCCGGCGTTCCGACCATCGTCGGCACCGGTGCCGTCAACAGCCGTGAAGCGGTGTCCCATGCGGCACACGCGGCCAAAGTCGGCGCCCATGGCTTGATGGTCATCCCTCGTGTGCTGTCTCGCGGCGCTTCGGCCACCGCGCAAAAAGCCCACTTCGCCGCGATCCTCCAGGCCGCTCCTGGCCTGCCGGCGGTGATCTACAACAGCCCTTACTACGGCTTCGCCACCCGCGCCGACCTGTTCTTCGAACTGCGCCGCGAGTACCCGAACCTCATCGGTTTCAAGGAATTCGGCGGTGCCGCCGACCTGCGCTACGCGGCTGAACACATCACCTCCAAGGACGATGACGTGACCTTGATGGTCGGTGTCGACACCCAGGTGGTGCATGGCTTCGTCAACTGCAATGCCACCGGTGCCATCACCGGCATCGGCAACGCACTGCCGCGCGAAGTGTTGCGCCTGGTGGCCTTGAGCAAACAAGCGGCCAAGGGCGATGCCAAGGCGCGTCGTCAGGCGCGGGAGCTGGAATCCGCACTCGCCGTGCTGTCGTCCTTCGATGAGGGTTGCGACCTGGTGCTCTACTACAAGCACCTGATGGTGCTCAATGGCGACAAGGAATACGCCCTGCACTTCAACGAGACCGATGTGCTCAGCGATGCCCAGCGTCGTTATGCCGAGAACCAGTACGCACTGTTCCGTCAGTGGTACGAGCAGTGGTCGGCCGAGCAGAACTTCGCCTGACATCCAGCCTGTACAGCGGCGTGCCAATGCGCGCCGCTTTTATTTTCGCCCACGGCGGTACGGCGTTTTTTCGCAAACGCCTCCCCTCTTTTTTTCAGGAACGACCATGACTCTGACAGGCAACATGTTGATCGGCCAGCAGGCCATCCCCGGCAGTCGCGAAGCGATCCGCGGCATTGATCCCGCCACTGATCTGCCCCTTGAACCGGCCTATCACGGTGGCAGCGGCGAGCACGTCGAACAGGCCTGCGCCCTGGCCTGGAGTGCCCTGGACAGCTATCGCGCGACGTCCCTGGACGCCCGCGCCGAATTCCTCGAAACCATCGCCAGCGAAATCGAAGCCCTGGGCGATGAATTGATCGACCGCGCCGTGGCCGAGACCGGCCTGCCGCGCCCGCGTATCCAGGGTGAACGAGGCCGCACTTGCCATCAGTTGCGTACCTTTGCCCGCACCGTACGCGCAGGCGAGTGGCTGGATGTGCGGGTCGACTCCGCGCAACCGGAGCGTCAACCCCTGCCCCGCCCGGACCTGCGTCAGCGTCAGGTGCCGCTCGGCCCGGTGGCGGTGTTCGGCGCCAGCAACTTTCCCCTGGCCTTCTCCGTCGCCGGCGGTGACACCGCTTCGGCGCTGGCCGCCGGTTGCCCGGTGATCGTCAAGGCCCATGGCGCGCACCCCGGCACCAGCGAACTGGTAGGCCGAGCGCTGGCCCGTGCGGTCAAACTGTGCGGGCTGCACGAAGGCGTGTTCTCGCTGTTGTACGGCTCCGGCCGCGATGTGGGCATCGCCCTGGTCACCGACCCGCGCATCAAGGCGGTAGGGTTCACCGGCTCGCGCAGCGGTGGCATGGCCTTGTACAACGCGGCCCAGGCACGGCTCGAGCCGATCCCGGTGTATGCGGAGATGAGTTCGATCAACCCGGTACTGCTATTCCCCGCGGCACTGCAATCGCGTGCCGAAGCGCTGGCGCAAGGCTTCGTTTCATCCCTCACCCAAGGCGCCGGCCAGTTCTGCACCAACCCCGGCCTGGTGATTGCCCGCCAAGGCGCGGACCTTGAGCGCTTCATCAATGCGGCGGCAGATCAGGTACGACGCAGTCCGGCGCAGACCATGCTCACACCCGGTATTTTCAACGCCTACGAGGCCGGAGTCGACGCACTGCTCAAACATGCACACGCGGTGGCCATCGGCTTGCGGGGCGAAACCCCGAACCAGTGCCAGGCTCACCTGTTCGTCACCCAGGCCAGTGAGTTTCTCGCCGACCCGGCGCTGCAGGCAGAAATGTTCGGCGCCGCGTCGCTGATCGTGCAATGCGCCAGCGACGAGCAAATCCGCGAGGTCATCGAACACCTGGAAGGCCAGTTGACCGCCACCCTGCACCTGGACGATGCCGACGTGGAGAGCGCCAGGGCCTTGCTGCCAACCCTGGAGCGCAAGGCCGGGCGCCTGTTGGTCAATGGCTGGCCGACCGGGGTCGAGGTGTGCGACGCCATGGTCCATGGCGGCCCGTTCCCGGCGACGTCCGATGCACGCACCACTTCGGTCGGCACCGCCGCCATCCTGCGTTTCCTGCGCCCGGTCTGCTATCAGGACTTCCCCGACGCCCTGTTGCCGGCCGCGCTCAAGCACGGCAATCCGTTGCAGTTGCGTCGCCTGCTCGACGGCCAGAGAGAAGCCTAGGCCATGTCCAACGACTCCCTTTTCAACAGCCCGCACACAGCGGCGGACGTTGCCGTGATCGGCGCCGGAATCATCGGCGTCGCCTGCGCCCTGCGTCTGGCCCGCCAGGGCCGGCGGGTGGTGGTCATCGATCAACAGGAGCCCGGCCGTGGCGCCTCGTTCGGCAATGCCGGGCACCTGGCCACCGAGCAGGTCTTCCCCATCGCCGACCTGTCGATCCTCAAACGCCTGCCCGCCATGCTCATGGACCCGATGGGCCCGCTGCGCCTGGACTGGAAATACATGCCCCGGGCCCTGCCCTGGTTCGCACGCCTGTTGTTGAACCTGCGCCCGGCGCCGTTCCAGCGCACTGTTGCCGGTATCCGCGCGCTCAATGAAAGCAGCCTGGGCGCCTGGCACCGGTTGCTGGAGACCATCGAGCGTCCCGGGTTGCTCAAGGAAGACGGCTCGCTGCTGGTGTTCGAACGCCCCGACTCGCAACAGGCCATCGAAGCGCTGCAGGCGCGCATGCGCCAGCAGCAAGTGCCGGTGGATTTCTGGCAGGCCCAGGCGGTCCGCGATGCCGCGCCGCAACTCAGCGAGCAGATCCGCGGCGGCTTGTTCTTCCCGCGCACCGGGCACTTTCTCGATCCCTTCCGGGTGGTCGGCGAACTGGTCCACGCCGCCAAAAGCAGCGGCGTACAGTTCCTCAAGCAACGGGTCGAGGGCGGGCAGTTGCATGAAAACGGCGTGTCGTTGATCACCGATCAAGGCCGTTTCAACAGTCGCCAGGTATTGATTGCCTGTGGCGCCCATTCAGCGAAGCTCACCGCCGCGCTGACCGGCAAGAAGGTGCCGCTGGACACCGAGCGCGGCTATCACCTGATGCTGCCCCACGAACACGGGCGCTTGCCGTTCGCCGTCACTTCGCTGGAGCGCAAGTTCATCATGACGCCGATGACCGAGGGCCTGCGGTTGGCCGGCACCGTTGAATTCGCCGGTCTGCAATGCCCGCCGACCATGGAGCGCGCCTGGCAGTTGCACCGCCTGAGCAAAGGCCTGTTCAAACACGACCTGAGTGCCGAAGCTGCCACGCCGTGGATGGGTTTCCGCCCCTCCCTGCCCGACTCCCTGCCGATCATCGACCGGGTGTGCCACGGCAAGGTCCTGCTCGCCTTCGGTCATCAGCATCTGGGGCTGACCCAGGCGGCGGTCACGGCGGAAATGATTGCGCAAATGGCCTCGCCTTTGATCGAAGCCCAGCCTCACGGCCTGCCGGCGACTGCGCCGTACCGGCTCGATCGTTTCTGAGGATCACTTGAAAAAATCACTCGGCGTCTTGCCGAACTGCTTCTTGAACATGGTCGTGAACGCGCTCGGGCTGTCGTATCCCAGCTCCCCGGCGATGTCGATGATCTTCTCGCCGACGGCGATTCGTTCCAGCGCCAGCAGCAGTCGCGCTTGCTGGCGCCATTGGCCGAAGGTCATACCGGTTTCCTTGCGCAACCTGCGCTGGATGGTTTTTGCGTCGAGGCTCAATCGCGCACTCCAGTCCGACAACGTCGAGCCATCCCCGGGATTACGCTGCAACGCGGTGCAGATCAGGTTGATCCGTGGATCGGTGGGCTGTGGCAGGTTCAACGGCAAGGTCGGCAGGATCGTCAGTTCATCCAGAATCAGCCGCAGCACCCGGGCTTCCCGCGAGTCCGGATTGCAGTTGAAATCGAAATCGACCGAGACCTTGATCAGCTCACTCAACAATGCGGACACACTCACTGCCCGGGTTTCGGTGGGCAGATCCAGGCTCGCGTCGGGGTGCACGAACACGCTGCGCATCTTGATCGGCCCCACACAGCGAATCGAGTGCACCTCTCCACTCGGCATCCAGATGCCACGGCTCGGCGGCACCGTCCATTGGCTCGTTGCCGTGTGCACCACCATCACGCCTTCGATGGCATAGATCAGTTGGTGCTTCTCATGGGAATGCGGCGCGATATTCCAGTTTTCCGGGTAGTCGGTCGCACTGCTGCGAACGCTCCAGCCGCCCTGGTCGATTTCCGCAAGAAATGTCTGCAATGGCTTGATCATGTCGCCCTTTTTGCGATGGTCAGCGCCCGAGTTGCGCGAGACGGGCGTCTTCAGGGCCCATAGGATAACGTCGAACCCTGAAAATGGCTGCGTCTTGCGCTCGCAGTTCGCGTTTTTTATCCGGAAACTCGCCTATGTCGACCACTACCCTCAGCTCACCCTCACCCACCGTCTCCGTTGCAAGCCAGGCCAGCCCCCTGGTCATGCGCGTCATCGGCGCCTGTGCTGTGGCACACCTGATCAACGACTTGATCCAGGCCGTGCTGCCGTCGATCTACCCGATGCTCAAGGCCAGCTATGGCCTGAGCTTCACCCAGGTCGGCCTGATCACCCTGACCTTCCAGCTAACCGCCTCACTGCTGCAACCGTGGATCGGTTTCTACACCGACCGCCATCCCAAACCGTGGCTGCTGCCGGCCGGTATGGTCTGCACCCTGATCGGTATTCTCATGCTGTCGATGGTCGGCAGCTTCCCGGCAATTCTCGTGGCCTCGGCGCTGGTGGGGGTTGGCTCGTCGACCTTTCACCCCGAGACCTCACGGGTGGCGCGACTGGCCTCGGGCGGTCGCTACGGCCTGGCGCAGTCGACCTTTCAGGTCGGTGGCAACGCTGGTAGCGCCTTCGGCCCCTTGCTGGCCGCCGCGATCATCATTCCCTACGGCCAGGGCAACGTCGCCTGGTTCGGCCTGTTCGCGGTGTTCGCCATTCTCGTGCAGTACGGGTTGAGCCGCTGGTACCGCAACCACCTGAACCTGTTCAAGCTCAAGCAAGGCAGCAAGGCCACCCACGGCCTCTCCAAGCGGCGAGTGACCTTCGCCCTGGTGGTGCTGGCGTTGCTGGTGTTCTCCAAATACTTCTACATGGCCAGCTTCACCAGTTACTTCACCTTCTACCTGATCGAGAAATTCGACCTGTCGGTGGCCAGTTCGCAGTTGTACCTGTTCCTGTTTCTTGGTGCCGTCGCGGCGGGCACCTTCTTTGGTGGCCCGATCGGCGACCGGATCGGCCGCAAGCAGGTGATCTGGTTTTCCATTCTCGGCGCCGCCCCCTTCACCCTCGCCCTGCCCTACGTCGACCTGTTCTGGACGGGCGTGTTGAGCATGATCATCGGCTTCATCCTCGCCTCGGCATTCTCGGCGATCGTGGTCTTCGCCCAGGAACTGGTGCCCGGCAACGTCGGCATGATCGCCGGGGTGTTCTTCGGCCTGATGTTCGGATTCGGCGGCATTGGCGCCGCGCTGCTGGGGCATCTGGCGGATATCCATGGCATCGAGTACGTGTACATGCTGTGTTCGTACCTGCCGTTGCTGGGGATTTTGACGATCCTGTTGCCTTCGACCCGGAGTGCTCGCTGAAGGATTCAGCCGATCATTTTTGATACCCGCCCTGTAGCACTCGGTAACACCTGGCCCTGTTGCGGTGCGTCTTTGCCACGACGCACCGCCACCCGCCCCGCGCCACACGGGCAAAACCGCCATGGCGTACTTTGTGCATCCAAAGGCCATCCTCTTCTGCCTGTAGCCGCCATGCGCCCCAAGGAACTGAAACTCTGGACCACCGGAGTCGCCCACCTGCTCGACCTGCCTGCCGGGCATGCGCGGCTGTCGGGGTTGAGCCATTGGCTTCGGCAAATCTGCCCGGTCGATCATTTCGTGTTGTTTGTCTACGAAGGCAATCACCGGCCACTGGCGTTGTTCGATACGTTCTCGGCGGACAAGCGGGCGGTGTATGTCGATGACTATCAGTGCGGCCCCTATCTGCTCGATCCGTTCTACCTGGCCTGCACCCGCGGGCAGGCGCCGGGGCTGTGGCGTTTGCGCCAGTTCGCCCCCGACCACTTCTACCTCGGCGAGTACTTCCTGACCTATTACCAGCAGACGGGTCTGGCCGAGGAAGTGGCGTTTTTCGTCGACCTCGGCGGTGGTGCCACGGCGGTGTTGTCGTTGATGCGATCGAGCGCCAGCTGTGCGTTCAGCCGGGATGAAATGCAACTGGTCGAGTGCGCGCAAGCGGTGGTCGAACAAGTCATCAATGAGGCCTGGCGCTTGCGTCAGGCCCAGCAACCGCGACCGGCACAGGACCTGGACTTCAAGATCCGCGCAGCCTTCGACCAGTTCGGCGCGCACATCCTCACCGGGCGCGAGCAGGAAATCGTTCAACTGTTGTTGCGCGGCCACTCCAGCGCCTCGGTCGCCGAACAACTGAACATCAGCCCCGGGACGGTGAAGATTCACCGCAAGAACATCTACGCCAAGCTGGGCATTGGCAGCCAGTCGGAGTTGCTGGGGTTGTTTATTCGGGAATTGACGGAGGATCCGTTGCAGGCTCCCGGCCTCAAGCTGCAAGCCTGATGTTCATTGGTATACGCATATCCCTGTGGGAGCGAGCTTGCTCGCGGTGRCGGCCATACATTCAACATCCATGTGTCTGACACAYCGCCATCGCGAGCAAGCTCGCTCCCACAGGTCTAYYGGTGATCCGGAGATTGTGGTCAGGGCGGATCAAGCYGATCCAGCGCCCGGTTCACTGCCAGTTCACCGAGCATGATCACCTGCGCAATGCCCAACAGCGCATTGCGGCTCGTCCCCTCCAGATGATCCACCAGATCGTTGGCCATTACATTGGCCGAGGCCAGCGACTCGCAGGCATGCACCAGTAAGGTCTCGACATTGAGTTCGGGATTGACGATGAACATGGTGCTGGGCTTGCGCGGCGTCGCCATGATGTTGGGGCCGAGGTTGAGATCGAGGCTTTCGTACGGAGATGCCGGATCAGTGTCCGGGGGATTGGGTGTGACTTTGAACATAGTGAAACTCCTTGTACCGTAAAAAGGAGCCATCACTCTCACGCTACCAAACGTTGGGTGGTGGCCATACGCAGGTTGGTAGACCGGGTACAAGATCGGCATAGGGGACGGCCTTGCCGTTCCCCTGCCACACCACCCGGCATGCGGGTCCGCACCGGGCGGTTCGAGAGATTGAGGTCAGGAGAGACGCGGCAATCCCAGGCGATCAAACCAAGCCAGATTCAGCACCCGATTCAACCAA